>NZ_JBIWGL010000001.1:0-396555 GCF_044763535.1 Lysinibacillus sp. NPDC095746 | reverse complement strand
CGTTCTGATATGGTAAGATGGGTATAGCTCATAACGATTCCTCCGTTTGAATGTTTGTGTGGTAACTACATTTTACACGAGGTCGTTATGGGCTTTCTTTATATTGACTTCTGGGTGTTGCACTTAATATTACAATCCGTCAAGTAGAAAAAGCTCGCTACACATTGCAAACTATAGATAATAAGGCCTAACAAAATGCCATTAAAGACACCTAGTTTTCCATACAACCCTAAGCCATAGCCATAAAAGATAGTCGTACAAATAATGGATTGCATTAAATAATTTGTTAGCGATAGTTTACCAACACATTCAAAGACCTGTGAAATAATAGAGGTATGCCAAAATTTATACTGTAAGGCAGCAAAACACACATACCCTAACGATAATAGCATAGCGCCGCCTATCGAAAACATAGGAGAAAAACTATTTTCCATTAGTCCTAGAGACTTGCACAACAGCCCAATTGGTACAAGAAGTGCCCCTAGCATATACCACTTTTTCTCCTGCTCCATATTTTCAAATGCTCGTACTTTGGCTAGTCCCATCCCTACTAAAAATAATGGTATATGTAAAACTAATCCAAATATCACGTTAGCCATATAAACTAAAGGATCGTCCATTCCTGGCTTTTCAGCATGTTTACGAAAATCATATGTTTCTGCAAAAGTACCATAAACATATGTATGACCTTCTTTTTCAATATAAGTATCAATCCTTTGCTGTTGCTTCATTGAGACCTCACTTGGTCCATACAACAGCATAGTAGAAGTAACAAACAGTATCCCTGCCCAAATAAATGTAGTTTTTGCTTTTCGATTGATAAAAAGAATTAATAAAGGGATCGTTACACCATAGATTACTAAAATACTCCGACGAAGAATTACCCATCTACTTTTTCTGCCTTTTCGGTGTATAGATTCTACTAGTTTTATAAGTGAAAAGCCGAAAAGCAATGTGAAAATCGGCATAAATGAGTCTACAACAAAAATTTTTAAGAAGTACAGTGCACCTTGATCAAGCTGTGATAAACCCCTTACTTCATCCTTCCCTACGATTCCAAATTGAAAAATAAGCAAATTCGCGAGTAATATCCCAAGTAAACTAAATCCTCGCATACAATCAATAAAAGAAACTCGTTTTATTCCCAAAAATGTAATCTCCCAATTCATTATTTTGCTATTAGAGCATAGCACCTCTACGATGTACAACTTCATTGGAGTCTTTCTAGTTGAGTCGGAAACCTAAACTAAGAGGGCTATTTCTTTTTTCTTTTTATTTTGTAAAAGCTATCAAATATTATGTTAGTAATTGAAAAGACAAATACTTCAATTACCCTCCTTCTATGCGTCCACAAAAAAATCTACTCAAATGGACCACGCTTTTTTAGCGCGTTACCCATTTCAAACTATGTTCTTTTCTATGTTTCCAGTAAGTAAATTCGCAAGTAATATCCTAAGTGACCTAAATCCTTGCATAAATCAATAAAAGAAACTCGTTTTATTGCTACACCTGTAACCTTACATAGTGTAAGTATATGGGCATAACCTTATAGGAAAATAATGAGCATCTTAATAAAATCTTAAAAACTGAAAAAAAGTTTTATAAGAGGGATATGACTTTTTATGATGATAACATCACTCTTTTATGAGACTTTTGTTCCGTATTCATTTATCTTGTACCGTACAAGCACTAGCTATTAAGGGCCGAACCCACGCATAGTATCAATAAAGGAAACACGTTTTTTATTGCATTTAATCTCCTCAATTGGTTATCTTATACATAGTGAAAGCTTATTATGAAATAATGACTACTTTAAATTAATCTTAAAAGAAGGTGATAGTATGCAAGATGCGTCAATTTTAGTGTTAGAGGACGAACGTGCAATTGCGGAAATGATTGAAATTATTTTAAGAAAAGAGGGGTTTTTAGACATTACACTTTGCTGTACTGTTCAAGAAGCAAAAAATAAGATTAAAACGAAGGTTTTTGATTTTTATCTATTAGATATTATGCTTCCTGATGGAAGTGGGCTCGATATGGCGAATATGATTCGTGAGCATAGTGAAGCGCCTATCTTCTTTTTAACGGCAAAAGGTAGTGATGCAGATAAGCTTCGCGGTTTTATGAACGGGGCAGACGATTATATTACGAAGCCATTTAATCCACTTGAACTTGTTGCGAGGGTGAAGGTTCAGCTTACCAGATATATGAAGAAAAAAGATGCTCCGAGTAGTCATTTATTTTCATGTAGTCGATTTACATTCGATATCGATGCAGCTGAGGTGACTGTAAATGGTACAAAAGAAATTATTAGCGGTAGATTATTTTACTTATTGAAGTATTTATGTGAAAACGCAGGGCAAGTATTATCAAAAGAGCAAATTTATGAGCGTGTATGGGGTGACTGTTTGTTTGATGATAATACTGTGATGGTTCATATTCGAAAACTGCGAGAAAAAATAGAAAAAAATCCGGGTAAACCAACTTGCATTATTACTGTAAGGGGGATTGGTTATAAACTGGTTGGAGATGTTCATTCATGAAGCCAGCTAGGAGATTAACACTTCGTTTTGTGTCTTATTTCAGCATCTTTTATTTACTAATCATTTCAGGCTTTATTATTTGTTTGGTGTTTTTCTTTCAATCTCTCATTGTTCATATGGGTGACAATATTCATACAATGACTTCCTCTGAAATTGAAGATAATGCTGTCATAGAAAAAGGCAAATCCATTAAGCTTGCTGATTATTTAGTGAAGCGAGCTGAAGAGAACGCAGGGCAATTATATTTGTTCAATGAATCGATGGATATTGTTGATTACACAGGAGATTCATGTGAACTATGTGGAATGACGGATAACGAAATAATGGCTCTTCAACGGCCGGGAATGCACACATGGGAGATTCCTAAATATTATTTGTTATTTTTACCTATATCATCTGTCCATCCACTTTTTGAGGAGGCACTACAAAATTGGAAAGCTACAGGAGGAATTTCAAATGAGGTACTTCAGCGTTTACAAGACAATAAGGCATCTGTTGAAATCTATAATGAGCAATGGGATAGGATAGAGATCATTGGAGAGCGTTATAAAAAGCTACATAAGCCTCAATTGCTAGAAGAGAAATATGATATTTTTGAACATAAAGAGTTTATAGAAAATGCTGCTTTGGAGGATGGCTCGACACTAGTTGTACGGATGCCAAATCCGTCATACAAGCCTTTGGAAGATCCTTTTAAAAATGCAATGTTTTTATTTATTTTCAGCTTCTTTGGTGAAAGTATTATCATGTTAATAGGGGTATTCTTTTTATCGATTAGCATTTCTCGTCAATTTGTTCGTCCGCTTTTGTATATACTATCTCGAATAGAGCGACTTTCACATTTTGATTACAGTAAAGTAAGAGATAAGAAGGTACATCATCGAAAGACAGGTAAATTAAAAAGGAAATTTAAGTTATTTAAGCCAGTTGATGAATCTCTCAATCACTTATCGGAACGTCTTGACTCTAATGAACGACAAATTAAGCATGCAGAGCAATTACGTGAAGAATGGATAACAGGCTTATCCCATGATTTAAAGACACCGTTAAGCTCTATATATGGTTATTCATCCATGCTTGCTTCTAAAGACTATGAGTGGACAAATGAAGAAATGCGCGTCTTTGCAACTACAATGCAGGAGAAGGCGACCTACATGGATGCTCTTATACAAGATTTAACCTATACGTACCAATTAAAAAATAAAGCGATCCAGCTTGAAAAAGTGTTATTACCACTCAACATATGGTTACCTCAATATGAGGATGAGCAAGTGTCTGTAAACGTATATGGGGATGTTATGTTGGAAGCGGACGAGCTTTTATTAAAGCGCATTTTAGATAATCTCATAACAAATGCTAAAAAATATACGCCTGATGGTACGAAGGTAAGTGTAGAAGCGAAAAATATCGGTAATGAAATTATGCTGACCATTGCTGATAAAGGTCCTGGGATTCCTCAGAAGGAGCTCGATAACCTCTTTGAGCGATATTATCGAGGGACAAATACTACAGACGATACAACAGGTACAGGACTAGGGTTGGCTATTACTAAACAGTTAATTGATTTGCATGATGGAGCCATTAGTGTCCAATCGGGAGCAGGAGGTACAGTTTTTGTGTTGAAATTTAAACTTTAAAATATTTTGCAGTAAGGGTGAAAATCAATCACTCGTGAACAGGCTTGAAGTTGAAGTGTATCCCTATATAAACAGCTTTTTCATAACTATTTAACACACATCAATCTATAGATTTTATGTAAAAAAATCCATATAATTTCTAGATACCAAGTAAAGAGGGGAAAAAATGTCACGTAAATTATACTTTGCACTAATTATGTTAAGTCTTATTTGGGGAGGATCTTTTTATTTTTTTAAAATTTTAGTTGCAGATTTCAATCCTTTGGTAGTAGCATTTTTACGGTCAACTTTTGGAGCTGTAACACTTATTGTACTTATACCATTTTTCCGCAAATCTTTTAGTGGGAAAATTCCTATGATACCTTTGTTTGCGGTAGGAATACTAAATACTTTAATTCCATGGACACTTATTTGTTTTAGCGAACAAAAAATGACTAGTAATTTAGCTTCAGTTTTAAATGCAACCCAACCATTATGGACAATGGTTTTAGGAATTTTATTATTTGGTATCCATTCTAATCGTAACCAAATAATAGGTCTATGTATTGGATTCGTAGGTATTTTAATACTCTCAGATATACATCTATCCAATGTTTTTTCAGTGGATTCATTAAATTTCGTCGCAATGTTGATAGCAACTTTTTGCTATGGTTTAGCGACCCATATAACAAAGCGTTATTTAAAAGAAATATCCATGTTCCAAATTTCTTTAGGTACATTATTAGTCGGTAGCATATGTAGTGGTGTCATAGTTCTATTTTTAGAAGAGCCAATTCAAATTTTAACTAAAATATCGTGGCATCATATAGGTGCATTAATTGGAATAGGTACATTTGGATCAGGTATAGCCTATTTACTTTACTTTTACTTAATTCAAAAAGGAAGTCCTAACTTCGCTTCCATATCTACATACTTAGTGCCAGTATCAGCTATTTTCTGGGGATATTTCCTTTTAAATGAAAATATAAGTTGGAGATTAATCATTGGATTAGTTTTTATCCTTATAGGAGTTTATATAACTAGTCAAAAAATCAAATTAAGTGCTCCTATTAAAGTTATACAAAAAGAGTCCTAACCGAGGTTACAGAAGAAGTCCATTTAACTACAATTCCTAGAGTTCGTCAAGATAGTGATTACATTTTTTAAATTCTGGGATTTTTAATCAAAGTTATTAATAAAAACCAAAGTCATAACAAATCAAGCCCACGTATTTTGATCAATCTCTATTAAATCGTGGGTTTCTTCTATATTTTAGATTATCTAAAAAGGATCACTTCAAATTAAGAAAGTTTACATATCAGGTAGTAACAGGTCCTCAAGGAATAACAGGTTACTTTCAATTAGAAACACTTTGTAGTAAAACCAAAACGAGTCTATTACAGTATTCAGCCTTAGAGTGCTATTAAAAAGGTCAGAAAGGTTAAAAATATAAACGACTTCATATCGGAGCTTTGATAGGAAATGATAAATACAAGGGTCACTTGAAATAAAGTGACCCTTGTACAAAAGGTAGAAGAAAGGCTAGATTTTCAACTTACGTTTAGTTAAAAGTTAATCACTAAGTTTGTGTAACTAATTCGACAGCTTCTACTACTAATGGAGTTCCGGCTGAGATCGTACCAGTAACACCGTTAAAAGTTAACTCTGTTGCAGAAATTGTATACGATCCACCTTCTTGTAATACACCGTTTATATAGAAATTATAGTAGCCGTGTGTTACTACTGGGAAAGCAGTCGCAGCAGTTCCACTATCATTTAAAAAGGCAGTCGCTGGGATTGTAGTACCGTCAGCAACTGTTAAATCTGCTGCTAACACATCAAAAAATCGTGTGGAAGTACCATTAACGTTTACATGAATATTAATAATTGAAAGTGCCATTTTTTTCACCTCCTTTCAAGGGAAAAAGAATAATTTAGTAGATTCTCATATCACATTTGTTGGAAACCTAATGATTCAATAATGATTGGAGTTCCGGCAAAAATAGTTGTATTAAATGAGTTAAGGATTAACGAATCCGGGGTTACTTTATAAGCACCGCCTTCTTGCATCACAGCATTGATGTAAAGATTGACATATCCATTGGGATTAAAAAGCTTGAATTCTGTTACTGGATCGCCATTATCATCAGTAAATAAATTAGCAGGAAGAGTTATTCCGTTTGTTAAATCAATATCATCTGTCACAATATAAAAATATCTATTTATTATTGGAATAATAGTTCCTTCAGGGATAATAACTGGAGGAGGTTGAATAGAACCTACATCAATAGCTTTTAAACGGGGCCAAAAAATTCGGTTATTTTCACAACAACTGTCACAAATCAATTTTAGCGGGTCCAATTTTCCCATTTTTTTCACCTCCCTTTTTCATATGTTTTTGACCCCGTAAGGTATAGGCATTTGTTATAAAGAAAGATTTTCAAAAAAAATTATCTTATTTTTACTATATTTTATGAAATAGAATGGGAAGGTGATTGGCACTTAGTCTATAAAAAGAGAATTAAATCAATTTTTTTACGAAAAAATAGGTTTTTGAATTACCTTAAAGCGATTAAAGTGGCGTTTTATACAAGCGAAAAGTGATAGAAATACTGTTAAAAAAGCAAAAAAAAAGAATAAGTCTAAAGGAATTTGCAATAGATGAGTCTTGAAGAATTAAGCTTTTGTAGATTTTATTTTGTTTATAAATGAAAAAGCCGTAGCGCAACACGCTACAGCTAAATGCCCTTTGAAATGGCTGGTTCTTATAAGAAAGATATTATACTGGAAGGTAATTTTATGGGGGGTGTCAATTAATAGGTGAACCTGTTTGGCGTGAAAAGGATTTATTCGTATTTTGAAGAAACGTAAAGAGAATGATAAAACGGTTTAAATTATAGATTTTAACGTGTCGAGTAAAGTTATAACATTCCGCAAATTGAAGTTGTTTGAACCAACTACAAACTCTTCGTCTCTTTCGCTTAACTATCAAAACTGCCTACAATCATAAAATCTACAATAACTCCACTTATTGGATTTTCCGAACCTAATACATTAATTCCTAATACGGTTACACCACTAATGTTTGTAATATTAGCAGAGACATATTTTGAAGTAATATTCTTCTCTCTCATTTGTACTCTCAGTCTTAAATTTATCGTTGAATTTGTAGAATATACAGTTGAAACTGCAAAGTCAATGGTTGATAACAGTGGATTGCCATTAGCTAATGCATTGTCTGTAAAATAAAATGTAGCTATACCATTTGTGTTTGATATAGCTTGTCCATAAACAATGCGCTTATTCGATCCGCCCGCTTTCAACACATGAAATAATGTTGGTGCTAGTGTAATAAATTCAATGCTCATAGCCATTCCCCTGTTATATTTTCCATCAATTACAAGCACTAAAGAATGATTCACTAATACACTATGAACTTTTTATTAATTTATTACTTTAATTTCCTTGATGATTCTTGTTTAAATAAAAGAGGACAACTTAGTTTGTAGGTGAGGAAAGAAATTATTTAGTGAACACTTTGAGCATATTGTTCCGGGGCTAAGAATAGGAATTTGTCTTATGTATTCAAAAAGATTCTTTTGTTGGCGTTCGGTACTCCCAGTGCTGGTAAGCCTGCACGTAAAGCAACAGGTAACAAAACGCCCCTAACAGTGCCACAGCCGGTGATGGCCAAAAGAACCACGAAATAAACATCATTAACAGACCAATCGTCCAATAAGCTAGTGCAGGTGTTTTAATGATTTTTGTAAAAGGAGCAATCATGACCTCATTAATACCAGAAGTCATCATCACCCGACTCATGGCAACGATAATAGAAATAATGAGAATGATCGACAACAATTCTTTAATGGCATAAATAAAACTGTTAAAAACCCCACTAATGGATGCAGTTAAATCGCCTGTAGCAAAAATTGCTAGCATGAAGATGCCTAGTACACAAATGAGGGTGGTATCGCGACTTTTAATGATCTTTTTTTTAAAATGGATTCTTATCAAAAAATATGTTAATGAGGTATTTTTATTCTAACCTCATGTCAAAACAACATCACTCTGAAAGGCAAATCGTTTAGCGCGCATAGCTAAGGATATTTCTTTTTTTATTTTTTTCTCCTTTTATATTTAATTATTTATAATAGAAAGATTGAAAGGGACTGGGACAAAAAGAAAAAATGTTAGACTGATTGTATTTCGGTCTAACATTTTTTTGATTTAGGAAGGAATACTCTACTCATTGAAGCGGAAAAGTTATTATCTATTTTCGCTGTTTTTCATAATCATCGTGTTCTGTCCCAGTCCCCTTTCTAAAAAAGGATACATTGTAGGTTTGAAAATAAGTTGTACTGTTTATTAAAAGTTTGGAAACAAAACCTCTGTATTAAATGTAAAACGGGGATTTTATTTAATTCAACTATCAAACTAAGAATCCACCTCAGAATTTGGTTTATGAAGTTTTGTTTTTCCATGTTTATTCAAAGCGTACATTTTCGGAAATTTCTTTCATCTTAGCCCAATCTAAAATTTCTATCGCATTATTTTCGCGACTGATAATCCCTTGTTCTGACCAGTCCTTTAGGATACGATTTATATGTCTTTTTGTAGTACCAATTAATGAGGCAACATCATCTAAAGAATTTGTTTTTATGTATTGATTGACATGTGTTGGAGATTCAACAGTACATAAATAAGCTGCTAAACGTACATTTACTGGAGAAAGCGCATTAACTCTAGATGAAATTGTGCAAGTTAGGAGCTTATATGCTAACTCTTTTAATAATAATTGATTAAATTTACTATCAAATTTTAAATGAGTTTCGTACACGTCTAATGGAATAATTAAAACTTCACATGGCTCTACAGCGATACAGTTAGATACAATTAAACAATCTGTAAATATTTCAATATCGCCCATAATCGAGGGCTGTTGGCAGTACCTTAATAATAACTCTTTCCCAGTCACTTCTAAACTTGATACCATATACCTTCCTGACAGTAAAAAATATAATCCGTCTATCTGGTCTCCTGCTTTTAAAATGTATTCATTTGGTTGGAAAGGACATACAATAAGGGATGGAGTTAGTTCTTGTGTAAAAGTGTAGTTATAAATAGATTTAAATAAACTTTGATTCATTTTTTCCTCCGAGACATCTGTCCTGTATTAATATTTTTAATTTTAATATAGTTATAGTTAATTAATAAAGAGGTAGGGATTTAAATGAACTTTGTATTCGATTTAGATGGAACACTTTGCTTTGATGGTAAAAGTATTGATAGAGAAATTATTGAAGCACTTCAAGAATTAAAGTTAGCAGGGCATCAAGTGATTTTTGCCTCAGCTAGACCAATTCGTGATTTAGTACCTATCATACCAAAGGATTTTCATGAAGGTCTATTAGTTGGAGGAAATGGAACATTTACGTATGATCATGGGCAAATTCAAGTGACACATTTTGAACAACAAATATTGGACAAACTCATCACACTTATTCATCGACATCAGTTGAAATATTTAGCAGATGGTCAGTGGGATTACTCCTTTACAGGTGATATTGACCATCCTATTTATCGAAATATCGATAAAACCAATTCAACGAACATACCGTTGGAACAATTACTACCAGTCTGCAAATTAGTTTTATTCCAACCAAATGAGGAAGTGTTAGAAGTGCTTGAAGCATTTCCGGTCCTAGTCACACACTATAAAACTGAGCATGCCATCGACATTAGCCCTCTAGGGATTAATAAAGTTAGAGGACTACATACGTTGAACATTCAACAGTTTGTTGCTTTTGGGAACGATAGCAATGACCAATGCTTGTTTGAACATGCGGTTCATAGTGTATGTGTTGGGAGTAATGATGTGAAAAGTTATGCGAATGACATTGTTGAACGAGTTGGCGTAGCGAAGAAGATTCGTGAACTAATGAGAGAATATGATTTAAAATAATACATTTCAATATCAGCAACATAATAATAGAAATATTGAAGGGTTTAGGATTTATTCAGGAATAACAGGTTACTTCCATTTTATGTCTTAATTAAAGCCTGTTAAGCGCTGTACTTTATGAAAAAACAAAAGTGAAATATCAGTACTTATGCGTTAAACGGTATACTGACAAAACTACCGAAGCTTTTTGATAGGTAATTAAAATTAAAGGGTCTTGAAATGAAAGTGACCCTTGTACAAAAGTCAATTTGTGAATCACGTTCCGGCACAATATCTTCTTATAAAAAATAAACTGGGCAATAAGTATATATGAGCATGTTTTGAAAAAGATTAATCAAAACATGCTTTTGATAGTTGTTCTCATTTAAAGGATAAATAATTTAATAAAACTATTTAAAGTTACAATCGAGTAATCACTAATTATTAAATCCTAATTCTTCAAGTATATGTAACGTTTCCTGTAAAAATAAATCTTGTTCTTCTTTACTTTCTAACAAAATACCATCTTCTACTCTGTCAAAACGAAACGCGCGTATAATGGCTTTTGTGTAAGCAGCATAAGTTCTTTCTAATTCATTTAAGGGGCGTTCTTTGTTATATGCATCAATAAATAATTTAAATCGCTCCGTTCCATTTAATCTACCTTCGTAGGGAACATGCCAAGCATGATATACGCCAACTGCAATACATTCATTTAAATAAACTTCATTTCCAGCTAGATTGAAATCATAAATTGCTAGACTCCCTTGATTTTGTTTTAACATGTTGTAATAACAAAAATCACCTTGAATCGCTCCTTGTGGTAAATAACCCCAAATTAACTTTAATCTTTGACGATAATCATTATATAAAGATTCTATTTTAGTAAAGATCGGGTGCGATTTAAACTGTTTTTTAAAGTCTATAAAGCTTAACTCATTTTCATCGTAATCCCCAATTGCATCAGATTGATTTCCACCAAATAAACTCCAAGAAGTAGCTGTGTTGAATGGAGTTGATAATTGCTGCGAGATGAAGTGCTGAACACCTAACAAACGACCGATTTCAACAAGTTCTGCATCTGTTATAGTTTCAATTATTTCGCCCTTTAGTTCTCTTTCTAATGAATATACTTTCTCCTCAATTTCTACAACGTAAAAACCACTTTTAGATTTTACATATTGAGAAACATTCATCCCTTTTTCTGATAGAATATTAGCAAAATTACAACATTGTTCCCAATAGGTTTTACTTGCTTGTTCCCCTTTTAAGATATATGTATACTCTGCTTCAATTTTTGCTAAAACACTTTCACCCATTCTAAAAATATCAATATTTTTAGGGGTAACGTCGTAATGACTACATATAAGCATTATTTTTTGATTATCCATCTCAACCTCCATAAACTTTACCCTTACCTGGATGTTAAATCTGCAATTTTATTTTATAGAATATTTTTACAATTGTATATAAAAAAATAGAGATTGTATTCCACCGAATAAACTAAGTGATGTAATTAAACAAATGGGATATAAAAGCTCTGAATCATTAAGATCATTTTTTCCTATTGAATGGCTTTTGGCCTTTGCCTTATGAATAGACCGAATGAAGGAATGTAACGCGCAAATGACGCTAAGAGACATGAGAATTTGAAATAAAGTTGCGATGTTTATAAAAAGATAAGAAGTTTCGTGACGTTTATAATAAAGACATTGCTCAAATTGCCTACTTTTGAAATAATTGATATTTAACAGTAGTTAAATTGTTTAATATTTCCAACTATAAATAACTAGCAATAAGAGCTTTGCAACAATAATAATAATGTAACTCATTAATACAAAAATCATAAATGGAGGTCATCGAAATATGAATCAAAATTTGAAACGTAAAGAGCTAGATAAGGTATTAGACTTCTTGGAACAAAATAGGCTATTTAGCGGGGTTGTACTATTATCTGAGGAAGGCAAAACATTTTACAAGAGAGCAATTGGCAAGAGAAATAACTCAAGTAAACAGTCTCTTGATGCAGTCTTCGAAATTGCCTCGCTTTCAAAGAGCTTTACAGCAATGGCAATTATGATACTAATTGAGGAGAAAAAACTTAAGATAGATGATAATCTTAAAAAGTTTTTTCCTTTTCTCCCTTATGAAAACATTACTATTAAAAATCTGTTAACTCACACTTCTGGACTTCCGGATTACATGGAATGGTTTGAACATCCAAGTAACTGGGATCCAAATAAAATTGCAACGAATAAAGATGTAGTTAAATTTTTGAAAGATGAAAAGCCAGAAGTGTTATTCCACGTGAATGAAAAGTGGGAGTATTGTAATACAGGGTATGTATTACTTGCAGAAATCATAGAAATAGTTTCTAGAATAGGGTACGGAGAGTTTTTACAGAAAAGAATATTCACACCTTTAAATATGTTCAATACATCAACATATTCACAATTTTTAGATAGCGAAATTGAAAACTTTTCGTCAGGTTTTATCTATGATTGGGAACAGGACTTGTATAGACTACCAACTGAAATGGAAGAACATAAGTATGTTTACTTCTTCGGTGGTGTTAAAGGTGATGGTGGTATAAAATCCACCGTAGATGATTTGCTGAAATGGGAGCGTGCTATTTATAATAATGATCTAGTATCAGAACAAACAAAGGAAAGTATTATAGATCCAGTTTTCATTAAAGGAGAAGCTGCTAATGGGTATTGTCCTTGTTTGCACGAAAATTTAGGGGGATATGGGCTTGGTTGGAAAATAGAGGACCATCCTCAATATAAGAAGGTTATTCTTCACGATGGATATTGGGCAGGTTATTATTCAGTTTTAATTAGTTATAAGGAGAGTAACAAAGCTATAATTATACTAAATAACCTAGACTTTACGGATAACGAGTTAAACAAGACACCATATTTTTTAACCCTTACTTTAGAAAAGATTTTATTCGGAGAAAAAGCTGGGTTACAAAAGTTTGAACAGTTAATAATGTCAAATCATTAGAAAAAGCATATTTGATGTATCTTTTTTCAAAAAAATGCTTTAGTTAGTACAAGGTTATCTTGTTTGTAGATTCCCCTTTTTTATTCTGTCGTTGTATAGTAGTTTTTATTTTTAAGACTAACACTACAAGGGCAAACATATATTAAAGCATCAAATTTGGAGTAATATCTAATCGAAAATAGGGAATTTGAAAGTCTATAAAATTGCATTCAACGGTCGCAATCGTGGAACAACACTAGAAATGATCTTTTTATAAAACTCTCATACTTAACTAAAATGAACTTCATTTTGATTAATTTTTTTCAAAATGGAGTTTTTTCATTTGCTGTTAAGCAAAGCTGAAGGCACTTTTTAATCATTCTTTATTGTAAAGCTATATTTTATTTTTTTTTGCAAGTAAATCTCTATTTGATTGGGAAAATGGAGCAAGGACACACCTATGCAAGATGTAGCAGGGAAAATTCGAGCATTATTGGGAAAGTATCGTGTAGGTGAAGAAGATACTTCTAAGCTTGTTAAACATTAATTACGCATGCTACAGTAGCTTCTTCAAGAATTGGCGTTATCCAGGAAGGATGGCGCTCTTTTGCTGTATTGGGTCAAACTTTCTATAAGGAAATTGGGTGCTTTTGTTAGAATTATAGAGAAGATAGTGACATATTCCATGCTTGGATATTAGCAGGAATGGGACCATTATACAGTGAATATTTTTATAAAAGGGCTGTAGCAACGATTGCTAACATAAATGTGCCTAGTACAATAAGAGAACTTTCTATACCAACAACGTCAACAGCAACAACATATAAATTTAAGGGAGTCGAAAAAACAATTCATGATATAACAATGTTGCAACATCAGTAATAGTCCAAGTTCGCAACATTGGTTTTTTATCGAAAAAGAGTCCTTAAAAAATCTTTTGATACTTTGTACAGTAGTTAAAACATTACTAAGTGTAGAGTAGTTTAATATGAAAGGGTAGGGGGAAGTATGATTAAAAAAATTATAATTTTAATTACTAGCATTCTCTGTATTTTACTAATTATGTCTACAGATAAAGTTTTGGCAACAATAAGTGATAGGGATGAGAAAATAAAACTGATTGAAGTTGAAATTGAGAGCAACATGAAAAAACATGATATTCCGGGGATGGCCTTTGCGCTAGTTGATTCTAATGGGATTATTTATTCTAAAGGTTTTGGAGTTTTAGATATACGAGAAGATACCCAGCAGATTGACGAAAATACAAACTTTAACTTAGGATCGCTTTCTAAAGTGTTTACCACAATAGCTATTATGCAGCTTCAGGAGAAAGGATTTTTAAGTATAGAAGATCCTGTTGTTGACCATCTTTCTTGGTTTAAGACAAAGGATGCTTTCATGTCAAATCAAATTACTATTAAACATTTACTTAATCACTCGAGTGGTTTGCCAAGTCGTCTCAATGTTCATGATGTTAAAAGTGTAGATCGCCGGGAGATTATAGAGCAAATTAGTGAAAAACTAGGTAATGTTATGTTAGATGCTGCAAAACCAGGTGAAACGTTTGAATACACCAATATGAATACAGATTTGTTGCAACTAATTATTGAGGAAGTTTCAGGTGTCCCTTTTACAAAGTATATGGATGAAAATATTTTTAAGCCTCTCGGAATGAACAGAACAGGGTATTTTACATTTGATAATCATCACCTTTCCAATACAGCAATGGGGCATCGCTATCAATGGAGTAAAATTAAACCCTATGAGGAAAAGCTAGTCTATGCTACATCTAGCTCGGCTGGGTTATCCTCAAATGCCACAGATTTAGCAAAGTTTATGAAGTGTTTACTCAACGGGGGAATAACGCCTACGGGTAATCTGATTCGTTCAAATAGTATTACTGAAATATTCAAAGCTAATGAATATGGCGTAGGGTACAATTGGTATGTATATCCTCATAATATGTATATGGAGGGTGGGTTACCAGGCTTCACTTCAACGATGGTCCTTTCTTCTGATAAATCCTTTGGTCTTGTTCTCTTATCAAATTCGAAACAAGATATAACATACCATTCTGGATTTAATTTATTTAGAATAGTGGAAGGAGGAACCCCTAAACCTTTACTAGGTAAGGATTTTCCAAAGGTGAATGCTACCGCTAAGATCATTCTTGGTATTACAATCTTCATTTTTATTATGTTAATCTCTGTATTAGGATCAACATGCTATAATTTCGCAAAAGGAAGGCATAGGGTAGCTTTTGCGAAATTTAGTTTCAGTAGATTTTGTGTGATCACCTTCATACTAGTATTATACTTTGGAGTAATGTATTACATTTACGTTTTACTACCTTTTTACGTGGGAGTTCCTTCGTTATTCAACTTTAAAAAAGAACCAGATGTCACATCAGGACTGATTATATTTAGTATAGTACATACATTGTTCTCTATAGTTTTATTCTTGAAAATCCTAATAATTCAAAAGGTTAAACAGATCCAATCGGTATAGTTTAATTAGAAATTAAAGCGTTGATCCAACAAGGGATTAACGCTCTTTTTATTGAAGCAAATTGAACTAACGAAGCGGGTTTAGTTGTTCAACATAGTGGAATAACTAGCTTTCGTTAAAATGGAGGATTGTATAGCGGGAAGAAAAAATATATAAAATGTCACAAAAAATAATAAAAATCAGTACATTTACAAGATAATATTCCGATATTTAATAATGTCTAATGTCTAACATCTATATTAACGATACATCCACTTGTTGAATAAATCAGTCTAAACTTATACAAAAATTTGAATAATAAATTAATCCTCTTTTTTTAGAAAGTAAAAGCTCTATTAAACCGGATGTTATTTGAATAGTAATACTGAATAACATTAGGAAATCCTAAAATCAAAAATTTATTATTGTAATAGAGCATTGAGAGATAGTAACAGGAGGAACAAAATGAGAAATTATTTCGAAGATCCGAACATAAATATCGAGCAACAACTAATAAACTTGGTCAGTGAAATTAGTGAATATAAAGGAATGTTGACCGCTTATAAAGAGCAAAGACCTGACATATTCACTAGCCTTGAAAAAGCTATACCCCTACAATACATAAAAAACTATATTTCAGTTTATGAGGATATAAAAGTTTCAAATAAGCGATTAAAAGAACTAATTTTAGATGATATGATGCCCCAATCAATTTCGGAAGATGCAATATTTTGTTATTATGAAACTTTGAATTTAGTTCATAAAAAATCTTGTACGTTTTCTATAAGTCCAGATACTATACAAGAATTGCATTTCCAATTAATTCATTATAATACCTCTGACGGTGCAAAATGGCGCCAAAAGCCATTTTCTATCCCAGGACTTCCCGAAAAAGGGATGCATACGATTTGTTATCGTCCTTTTCCACCTGAAAATATTCCGCGGGCAATAGAACAACTATGTAACCAGTATAATTTATTACATCGTAAAAAAGAGTTACCTACACTTATATTAATAGCTCGCTTTATATTGAACTTTTATTGCATAATTCCTTTTAGTCAAGGCAATGGTAGATTAACAATTATGTTAATGCAATTACTATTAGTAAAAAGCGGACATACATTTGTGAAATATGTTTGTTTAGATGAATATATAAAGAAGAGAGAGGCAGAATACTATGAAGCCATATTTAAATCATCGGTTAATTGGTATTGTAATGGGCATAATAGTAGCTTCTGGCTAAAAGAGTTTTTACTTATTATTTTAGAAGCTTATGAAGATCTACATAGCAGAGTACTAGATTCTATATGTAAACATACGAAGGTAGAGCGAATTCAAAATTTTATTCATCATCAAAAGCAACCATTTACAAAAGAATGCATTCGAAGCATTTACCCAGATATAGCTGAAAGTACTATTAGTAAAGCTTTAACTGATTTGCAACTATTAGGTGAAATTAAACTTATTTCAAAAGGGAGAAATGCGCGCTGGATGAAAGTATAGTCTTAATCTACACCTTTTAAAGTCGGGGCTAATCAATTTTTACTAAAAAATTAAAAATCTATTCTAAGAACCAATTGCCAATCTTAAGCGGCAATTGGTTCTTTAGTTATCTATCTGATAAGGAATGGAAAGCAATAAATACGTCCTTTCTAAAATAACCAATATGTCTAAATTTAGAAGATTTATTTCCTAATCTGTTAACAAAAATATGTCCATATTGCCATTTCAATCTGCTTATTTTCGCCATATTATGGCATCTTTATGTTAATTATGTTCCTATTCATCTACTTTAAAATCAATATTCCGGCGAGAATTAACTATTTTACACATAAAATAGATTCTTTATACTGCAGTTTGCCAAAAATTGTGACAATACCTAAAATTTACATTACAGGAAAGCATAAATCGTTTTCGCAAAGATCTTTCCTGAAACAAAAGACTTAAGAAGTAATTGCATAAATTACTTTGAAAAATATTATAGAAGGAGGTAAACAAAATGAAAAAGAAAATAATTACAGGGTTAATGATAACGTCCATTGTTACAACGGGGGCTATTCCTGTACATACTTTTACAACGCCTTTAGTTCATGCGGAAGTTCAAGAAGAGAACATCGCTATTTCCTCATCTTTAAGAAAATTAGGTGCACAGTCTAAATTGATTCAACTATATATAGATCAGGCTTTAATAAGCCCTAATGTACAGCTAGAGGAAGTACCAGCTTTAAACACAGAGCAATTTCTAATAAAACAGGATATGAAAGAATGGTCATCGGAACATTATCCAAAGTTAATGCTAATAAATTCAAAAAGTAAAGGGTTTGCCACTAAATTTAATAATTATTATCCAACATTGAAAGGGTATGTAGATAATAAGGACGATAGAGAAGGTTTTTTGGATAGATTAGAAGTCCTTCAAGAAATGGCTATAACGAATCAAGAAAATGTGCAACTTCAAATTAATGAATTAACAGACCTTAAATTACAGCTTGAAAAAAAACTTAAAGATCTCGATACGGATGTGACAAAAGCTCAGGGAGTACTAAGTTTAGAGGGAACGGGCAAGATAGACAAGCTAAAAGACGAATTACTAGCTACTAAAAAATTAATTCAACATGATTTACAGCAAATGGCATTACTGCCGGGAGCTTTAAATGTACAAGGACTTAAAATATTCCAAGAGATTTATAGTCTTGCAAAAGATATTATCGACCCAGCTGCACAAACAGCGGCGGCGGCGTATAACAAAGGAAAAGAAATTAATAAATCTATTCTAGAGGCTGAGGAAAAAGCAGAGCAAGAAGCAAAAGAAAAGGGTAAATCTGCTTTAGAGATTGAGGCTGCTAAAAAAGAAGCTCGTGAAGCCATTGAGAAAAATAAAAAAGGTGAAATTGCTGCAGCGGCTGCTACAAAAGCGAAAGAGTATGACCTTATGAAAGCAATTGACCCAGAAAAAATCAAAAAAACATATAGTACCTTCGCTGAAGTAAATAAGCTAAAGGCAGAACAACGAGCATACTTAGATGATTTAGGGCAACAAAATCAAAAATTATATGATTTAACAACGAAACTAACGATAGCAGATTTACAAAAATCAATGCTACTTCTTATGCAACATGATTTGCATACATTTGCTAGCCAAGTGGATGTAGAACTTGACCTATTGAAACGCTATAAAGAAGACTTGAATTTAATAAAAAATAGTATCAAAAAATTAAGTACTGATGCTGATACTACTGACAATTCGTCTCAAAAAGATACATTAAGACAATTGAAAAATATAATAAGTCAACTAGAGGAACAAGTTAATAAATTTTAATGTTGTGAAATTATAAAAATCTATCGAAGATTTGGAGTCGTTTAATATGAAGAAATTCCCTTTTAAAGTATTAACTGTGGCAACTTTAGCAACGGTTATAACCGCTACTAACAGTGGCACTATTCATGCACTTGCACAAGAACACATTACTCAGGAACAAAAAATAGGAAATTATTATACATTAGGACCTGAAGGACTGAAAAAAGCGTTAGCTGAAACAGGATCTCATATTCTTGTAATGGATTTGTACGCAAAAACAATGATTAAACAGCCGAATGTAAATCTATCCAATATTGATTTAGGTTCAGACGGGGGAGAATTAATCAAAAATATTCACCTTAATCAGGAACTGTCTCGAATCCATGCGAATTATTGGTTAGATACGGCAAAGCCAAAAATTCAAAAAACAGCACGTAATATTGTAAATTATGATGAACAATTTAATAACTATTACGACACATTGATAGACACTGTAAAAAAGAAAGATAAGGAAGGCTTAAAAGAAGGTATAGGCGATTTAATTAGTACAATTCATACAAATTCGAAAGAAGTTACAGAAGTGATTAAAATGTTAGAAGCCTTCAAAACAAAACTGTATACAAATACGATTGACTTTAAAAATAATATTGGCGGACCAGATGGGAAAGGTGGATTAACGGCAATATTAGCGGGAAAACAAGCATTGATTCCACAGCTTCAAGCTGAAATTGAGAATTTGCGTTCCACTCAGAAGGCCCATTTTGACAATGTACTAGCATGGTCAATTGGTGGAGGCTTAGGAGCAGCTGTTTTAGTTATTGGAACGATTGCAGGAGGAGTAGTAATCGTTGTGACTGGCGGAACAGCTACACCGGCAGTTGTAGGAGGCCTTGCAGTTCTAGGTTCTGCTGGTATTGGTTTAGGAACAGCAGCTGGAGTTACGGCATCTAATCATATGAACTCTTATAACGAAATTTCTAATAAAATCGGAGAATTAACGATGAAAGCCGATTTTGCTAACCAAGCAGTTATTGCACTTACTAACGCTAAAGAAACTTTGACATATTTGTATCAAACAGTGGATCAAGCGATAATGTCTCTAACGAATATTCAGCAACAATGGAATACAATGGGGGCAAATTATAAAGATTTATATGATAATATCGACCAAATGCAAGAACATAAGCTCTCTTTAATACCTGATGATTTAAAAGCAGCTAAACAGAGTTGGAATGATATTCATCAAGATGCAGAATTTATTGCAAAAGACATTGCCTTTAAACAAGAAGAAAAGAATTGAAAGACAGCTAGGAGGAATACAAAATGAAAAAAAAATCTCTTTACAAGGTACTCGCTGTATCGACGCTTTTAACCTTGACAACAACTTCTGTAATCTCTCCAGTAGCAGCATTTGCAGAGACAAGTAAGATTGAGCAAACTATCAATAGTGATACATCTCTTTCAGCAAATGAAGCGAAGATGAGAGAAACCTTGCAAATGGCGGGGCTTTTTGCGAAATCTATGAATGCCTATTCTTATATGTTAATTAAGAATCCAGATGTCAACTTTGAAGGAATTAACATTAAAGGTTATCCAAATTTACCTGGTAAAATTATACAGGATCAAAAAGATGCAAGAGCACATGCCCTTACATGGGATACAAAAGTAAAAAAACAGCTGATAGATACATTGACAGGTATTATTGAATACGACACTAAATTTGAAAATTATTATGACATAATTGTAGAGGCCATTCATACAGGAGATGGAGAGACGTTAATAGAAGGGATTACAGATTTACGCGAAGAAATTCAACAAAATCAAAAATATGCACAACAATTAATAGCAGAATTAACTAAATTAAGAGACGCTATTGGACAAGATGTAAGAGCATTCGGCAGTAACAAAGATCTTTTACAGTCGATTTTAAAAAATCAGGGGGTTGCAGTTGAGGATGATCAAAAGCGACTGAAAGAAGTTTTAGAATCGGTAAACTATTATAAAAAATTAGAGTCTGATGGAATAATAACAGTATCTGTACCCTCTATTCCTACGTGGATTGCTGGTGGTATTATGTTAGGGATAGCAAGAGATCAATTAGGTCAATTAGAACCATTATTAGCACAATTAAATCAGACAGTTGATTATAAAACAACATTAAATCGTGTAGTTGGCATTGCACATAGTAATATTAGTGAAATGTACAATGCACTCGATGATGCTATTAACGCTCTTACTTTTATGTCTACACAATGGAATGATTTAGACTCTCAATATTCAGGCGTACTGAGACATATCGAGAATGCATCTGCAAAAGCGGAACAAAATAAATTCAAATTTTTATTACCTAATTTGAAATCAGCTAAAGACAGCTGGGGAACATTAAAAGAAGATGCAGACACATTAAAAGCAGGGATAAAAGAGTTAAAAATATAGCCTGTTTTCAATAATAGAAAAGTAGATTTGGGGATATTTCATTTTCCAAATCTGCTTTTTTATTCCAGTTTTCAGACTGCTTTCTTGCAATTAGAACACTTTTTTAGCAAGATTATGTAAAATTCATTCAGACCAGACAGTTATTTTCTTTCATCCTAACTAACTACCCAACCTTTTTTGAGGTAATAAACCAAAATAACGCTGTGTCTTTACTTGTAAGATAAATTTGCACAACAAGCCAAATATTAGCCAATGAGTGTTATATCAATAAATCTGATACGACCTGAACAATTAGCAAGAAAAAAATAATGGGTAATAAAATTTGAATCCATTTTGTTTTAATATATGGAATGATCTTTAAGCCTAAAAACGAGCCAACAATTGAGCCAATTGAAACAGGAATTGCGATTCCCCAATTAACAATGCCCGTAAAGTAGTAAAAGAGAAATGCACCTGTACAACTTGAAAACGTAATAATTCTTGTTACCTCAACTGCTTTTATATAGTTATATTGCTTTTTAAGATGATAGGTTACATGCATTAAGGCTGAGCCTGGTCCAAAACCACCGTCATATATTGAAATCACAAACGGAATGAGTTTATTAATTGGTTGCTCCTCCGTTTCTTTTATATCCTTAACCATAAATTTATTACTGCAAAGTACAATGAAAAATGCGAAAATTAAGAATACGCAAGCTACAACATTCATGATTTGCTCTGATAATCGGGTGGCTAAAAATGCGCCAAATAAACCTCCAAAACTAGATATCATAATTAAAGATGTGAATTTTTTGACCGATAAATGACCTTTAACTATAAACGATACGACATTGCATAGGGCTGAAATTCCAGTCGCGAATTTATTAACTGCTACCGTTGTATGAATTGGAATGCCAATAAGTAACATTGCGGGTAACAAAACGAAGCCGGCAGCGCCGAAAAGAACACCAATAATTGCTGCGAGTAAGCCAATTGTAAATAACATAAACCCATTTACTGATAACCATTCATGTAGTAAAATTTCCATCAAATCACCTCATACTTAAATTACTGCTAACTAATACATAAAACAAATATATAATAATTGCTTATTCATAAATATAATTTATGAATAGAAAGGTGTGAATGAAATGAATTTGCATGCATTAAGGATTTTTACGAATGTAGCAAAGCTTGGAGGAATTACCGCAGCAGCGAATAAAATGCTTCTTAGCCAACCAGCTGTCACAATTCAAATACGAAAATTAGAAAGCGAAATCGGAGCAAAATTGATCGAAGGAAAAGGACGTGGCATTCAATTAACTCCTGAGGGGAAGTTTTTGTATGAGCAAGGAATGCGTTTATTTTATTTAGAAGCACAAATTGATGACAAGCTCGGTAAATTTTTAGCGAAAGAAGAAAAAATACATATTGCTTCTTCCTACATACCAATAAACTATATACTCCCGCCTATTATAGCAGCGTATAAGCTTGCTAATCCTCGTGTTGAATTTATTGTATCTTTAGGCAATGTAAAATCTGTGGAAGAGCAAGTTCTGAGTTATGAAGTAGATCTTGGTTTTGTCGTGCAAAATAAAATGGGTCACCCTGATTTACGGTTTGAAAAAATAGTAGATATCCCGTTTTGGTTTGTTGTTCACCCATCACATTCTTTAGCAAATCAAACTGTCCCCATTCATGAATTATCGAATGAGGACTTTATTTATCGAGAACGTGGAAGTTCGACACTTGATTTATTGGAGTCGGTTTTTTACACGTTTAACGGTGCATTACCTAAATTAGGACTTCAAATGCAGGGCTTACATGAATCAATTAAAGTAGTAGAAGCAGGATACGGTATGACTTTAGCGCCGTCCTACAGTGTAACGGAAAGTATTACAAATGGGAAACTAGCTCGGGTGTATGTTGAACAGGCAGATATTCAGCAAAGCTTATTTATATGTACACGCAAATCAGATATAGAAGAGCATCCATTTATTCAGTATTTAAAAGATCATTTAACGCCATAAATTAACCAATCTTAAGATTGAGAAAAGGGAATTTTATATTTCCATTTCCTGCTGTATTAATATATAGTGATGGTAATCATCCACAATGATTAATTTTATTCTTAAATTGGAGGGTATAATGGGGAGATTAGTTCATTTTGAAATTCATGTAAGTGACATGGAACGTGCAAAGAAATTTTATGGAGAGGTATTCGGATGGTCATTTCAAGATTGGAGTGATTATGCAGGAATGCCTTACTTTGGAGCGGTGACTGGCAATGAGGACGAGCTAGGAATCAATGGTGCTTTAATGCAACGTCAGGGTTCTTCTCCGGAACCAAACCAAGCCTTAAATGGATTTGCTTGTACAATGGGTGTGGAAAATTATGATATAACAGAAGCTAAAATTCTTAAGAATGGCGGCACGGTTGCCATGCCGAAATATGCACTACCAGGAATGGCGTGGCAAGGATACTATATTGATACTGAAGGCAATATTTTCGGAATTCATCAACCTGACAAAAATGCAAAATAGAGCTCTAATAGTTAACAAGCATTTTTAAAAATCCAGACTTAGACTACGAGAAGCTGTTTCACTAAAATTTAAACAGCTGAATAGCTTTTGCTTTCTCTAATTACTTTGACGGGCAGCTCGGGATGTAGCACACGTCAAAAATTAATTTTATTAAGGAATTAAGAACTTTGCTAGATTTTTTAATAAGAGCGTGTTTTGATTTAATTTTTAATCAAAACACGCTTTTTGGATTTCTTAATATCATGATTTATTTCTTTGGATCAAAATGCTCTTATGAAAAATCTGTATGGATGATTGCTTGTAATCCTTTTTTTATTATTTTTTGATCTGGAATGGAGAAGCGATTCTTACTCTTCTATCAGCGAAGTTCGATGCTTAGCGGCGTTCCTTGCTTGGTTAGCGGCGGAATTTCGTGTTTTAGCGGCGTTCTTCCTGTGGTATCAGCGATTCATACACTTCTATCAGCGAAGCTCGATGCTTTATCAGCGATTCATACACTTCTATCAGCGATATTCGATGCTTTATCAGCGATTCTTGCACTTCTATCAGCGATATTCGATGCTTTATCAGCGATTTTTGCACTTCTATCAGCGAAGTTCGATTCTTTATCAGCGATCTTACTCTTCTATCAGCGATGTTCGGGCGTTGATTACTTAGAAAGCTTCATTCATTTTGCCTGTTGCTACTTCAATTTAAGCTTTCTGCATTCTCTGTATATATTACCAAAACCACTCTCCCGTTGTTTGGATCTACTTCTCTTTCGATATCACGGAAAAAGAAATAACCCTATTTATGCTGATGCTCAGCAATTGTTTTTAAAAAACATTCCATCGAATTTGTCATATAGGCATCTTTTCGTCGAATAAAGACGGTTGAAATCGTACCGTATTGTTTAGGAATTGGATGACAATAAACCTTGCCTGTAGCAGAAAGATGTTCAGCGGCAGATTGTGGTACAAGTGTAACGCCAAGACCGATGGCAACACTGTTTAAAATTGTCTCTAAAATATTAAATTCCATAATTCTTTTTGGCAATAAACCTTCATCTTTGAGCCAGAGTTCTAGCTTGGATCGATAGCCGCAACCTTGATTAGAAACAAGGATTGGTGTAGACATAAATTCCTCAATACGAAAGGCTTTGTTTTGTGATAGGAGAACGAGGTTTTCTGTATACACATCATATTGTTCTAAAACTGGATGTTTAATCGGTCCAGTTATAAAAGCCCCATCTAATTGGTGATCCGCTACTTCTTTAATAAGCTCCTCAGTTAAACCAGCTTGTAGTGTTAAATCGACATTCGGATAACCTTTATAGTAGGACGCTAGAATGGTAGGTAATATACTCACTGTTTCGACTGTACCGATTTTTAAAGTACCAGTCGGTGTATCACTATCTAAAAATACTTGTTTCATTTCCTCAACATCCTGCAAAATTTTATGAACGTAAGCAAGCATTTTTCGTCCTTCTGGATTTAATGTCATTCCTTTTTTATGGCGATAAAATAACGGCGTTTTGAGCTCCTTTTCTAATAGCTTAATACGTGCAGTTACATTGGATTGTACATAATTTAATTCTTTTGCAGCATGGCTAACACTCCCATTATTTGCGACGCTTTTGAAAATCTGTAAATCTCGTAGTTCCATCGAGCATTACCCCCTTAAAAACTATCATTATAAATGATAGTTAATATCACTTTCAATCATTTTACGTGATGTATTTTCTTTTTTATAATTCTCATTGTGCAATAGAGGAACTTAGTTTAAAAACGCTACGTCCTGTGGCAATGACTGAGTGGCCAACATCGTGCGACGAAGCACGAAAGCTGATTCCGCTCGCAATTATGACGAGCCGTAATTGATAGGGTTATATAGAAATGAGGAAAAACATTGAGAAGAAATCAAATAATAGTAGGCGTGATCGCATGTTTAATTGCAAGTATGTCATGGGGAGCCATGTTTCCAGTAGCTGATCATGCGCTTGAATATATCAATCCGCTCTATTTTTCAACGATTCGATATGGAGCGGTATCGATTGTATTAGTCATTTTATTAGGGATGAAGGAAGGGAAGAAAGCATTTCGTTTAGAAGGGAAAGGTAAATTGCTCGTCTTTTTTGGGACGATGGCATTTACAGTTTACAACGTGCTTGTTTTTTTAGGCCAAATGTTAATGGGGAAATCCGGTGTTATGGTAGCGTCGATTATGGAAGCGCTCATGCCGATGATTTCGATTGCTATTCTTTGGGGGTATAAACATGTGAAACCGAAGAGGTATATGATTAGTAGTATGATTATTGCTTTTGTTGGAGCTATTTTTGTTATTACTAAAGGCGATTTGAGTTTCTTTCTTACACTAAAACAAAATCTGGTTTCGCTTGCATTCATTTTAATCGGTGTTATAGGTTGGGTCATCTATACAATGGGCGGTCAAACATTTAATGATTGGTCTACGCTACGCTATTCTACATTAACATGTGTTTTTGGCACAGCTGTAACAGGTATCATCACAATGATCATGACGTTACAAGGAGTTGTATCAGTCCCAAGTATGGAAACGATTTTTGCTATTAAATATGATTTATTGTTTATGATGACACTGCCGGGTATTGTAGCATTGCTTAGTTGGAATTACGGTGTGAAAATCCTATCATCCATTAATGGGATTTTATTTATTAATTTCGTTCCAATCACTACATTGGTCATTATGATGATACAAGGATACAACATAACAATTTTTGATATGGTAGGGACCTTACTTGTTATTTCTGCTCTTATTTGGAATAACATCTGTCAGCGTAGAGAAGAAAACACGAGTCCGCAGGTTGTGCATGAAGAAGAATTGCGGCAGGCTGTTTAATAGTACAAGGCTTATTATTTTTTTGCTTGCTCAATTGCCTTCTAAGCATTTTAACGTAGCGACATTTATACAATTACCTGATTGTTAACGGCTACAGAATCAACGTAAGTATTTAGCGTAGGCATTTAGTGCGATGATAGCGCGTTAATTAAGACCTTCTAGTATCAAATGAAATTCAAATGTACTAAATAAACAATCACGAAACTCCATTTTGATCAAATTTTTTTCAAAATGGAGTTTTTCTTTTTGTTATTAATATGGCGAATCATTTAGATATATTAAGCATTTTATCGGCAGTATATAAACAAATATCGAAGACAAGGATGGGAGCGAGGGCGGAACGGAAATCAATGACATATGATGAGTAGAAATATAGAAGGTATTTTTTCCCTGTATGCCGAAATAAACAAGAGTACAAATAGAGAGCAATATTTCTATATAATTGTACAATTTACCGATGACTACCATCTGATGAGGAGTGATGTAGTATGTATAAAAAAATAACAAGTTGTTTAATCAGTAGGAGAACACTTATTTAGTAGAGAGTTCGAGATTATGGATTTCTCTACTACTAGAGGAGGAATCGGAAGTTTGCTTAGTTTAAGATCAATTGATCAAAGTAATTGGGAAGCTTGTATTCAACTGAAGCCAAAGCAAGAACAGGAAGAGTTTATTGCCTCGAATCTGTATTCAATTGCAGAAAGTAAATTTTTACCACAAATGAAGATCAAGGCAATCTATTGTGGAGAAATACTTATCGGTTTTGCGATGTACGGGATTGATTCCGATGATGGAAACTATTGGATATATCGGTTTATGATTGATGAGCAATTTCAAGGGCGTGGACATGGCAAGGGCGCAATGAAATTAATAATTGAAGACATCCGGAGTAGGGATGATCGCACTGATGTCATCTTGCTCGGGTATCAGCCAGACAATGAGCAAGCAAGAAAACTATACGCCAGTATGGGTTTTAAAGAGTCTGGAATGGCCCCTTGGGGAGAAATGTTAGCAAAATATAGTTTTCATTAGAATGTCTAAATAAATATTAAATGTAACTAATTTTTACGTGGGATGTTCTTAAAGTCTACAAAGGGCTTTAGGAGCATCCCTTTTTATATAATTTTTGCATTTCCAATTTCCCCTTCACATTATCATGTCGTCTCGTTATTAAAAATCTATCAAAAGAGGATAGTTTGAAAAGTTTGCGAGAGATGGACATTTTAACAGCTTCTATATAAAATTTTGTTTTTCTTATCTTGTGTTTTTAATAGATTCTAAAGTGTCTATCAACATAGTTATAAATGAATAATTCAATTTAGCGTGTTTTAATCCGTTTTCGGTTTAAAACACGCTCTTTAACTATACTATTTTCTTTTGCTTTGATACAGGAACTGACCGATTTAAAATACTGTTAGCTATCATTCCAATCATAATAATGATCATACCGATTAGAGATACTCCAACAGGCCAAGAACCATTTAAAAAAAGGATTTCACCAAGAACAGTAAAAATCATTGTTCCAGCTTGCGTTGCTTCCACTGCCCCTAACAAAGACAGGTTATTTTTCGCTATGTCAGTAGCGAAGAAAAATGTCATTGTGGCGATAACACCCGAACATAATGCTAATAAGAAACCTTCCGTGATTTGCCCAGATGTTGGAATGCCAGTTGTTGTCCAACCATAAATTGCTAATAGAATACTGACAGGAAGGCTGCCAATTGCCATGCCTAGCACGCGTTGAAATGTATCTAAGCGACCAGCAACGACTTCCATCATTTTTCGATTACCGAAAGGATATAAGAATGCAGCGATAACTACAGGGAGGAAGCCAGATAAAAATTGAGAAATAGTAATATTTCCAGATTCTGTTAATTACATACAAATGACACCCGTTAAAATAAATAAGGAAACGAGTAAGCTTCGCATTGGGATTTTACCGCGAACTTGTTTAACTCCGGATTTCGTCTCCAATGTAATAAAGAATAACGGGGATAATAACAAACCAGCTAAAATGGTTATTTGCCATGTACCTGCTACGAGCCATGCAGGACTAAATACAGCAGCATAGCTTAATAATGAATAAAATCCAACCCCGGCTATTGTTCCATAGCCAATCCATGCCAAAGGGTGTTTACGCATTTCTACCCATAGTGGACGAAGGTTTTTGCGAAATAGGACGATAAAGAATAAAATGGGTAAAGCGAATAAAAATCGGAAGGAAGCAGTCCAAGCCCAGCTTGTTCCTGATACGTTCATAACTCGATTTATAATAAATGTAGCTGAAAAAAACGCAGATGATAAAATACCTAATAAGATAGCACGCATTTCGTTCGCTCCTTTCTGAATATATACTATAATATAATTATTTGTATAAAAAGTAAATTATAATATACCGAAAGTGGGGTTCATATGAAAGAACAAGAGGATATGCAAACAAAAGAAGTCATTTTGCAAGTTGGTCAATTGTTACGACAAATAAGGAATGAACAGAAATTAAGTTTAGAAGAGTTAGCGAAAAAAACAGGTGTTAGTAAATTAACGTTAGGGAAAATTGAGAGAGGAGAAACGAATCCTACATTAGGCGTCATTTGGAAGATTACAAAAGGATTATCCATTCCGTTATCACGGCTTATGGTGATAGAAGATATAGTAAATGTTGCACGCTGCGGACAAGGAATTATTATAGAAGAAAATCAAATTTGGCGATTAGAGACTATATTTCGTTATAAAAAGGAAACAGGATTGGAAATGCATCGTGCTTGTTTGCAACCGAATAGCGTATATGAGGCAGAACCTCATCATGAAGGAGCTATCGAATATGTAACAGTAATGAAAGGGGAAATTTCGATTCAAGTTGGACAAGAAGTACATGTATTAAACGAGTTTGATTCTATTCAATTTGAAGCAAATAGAAAGCATAGCTATGAAAACAAGGGGAATGAAGTTGCAGTGCTCCATTTAACAATGAAATATTTATCTTGAAATAAGGTATCACGCGTATTTTGATCTTTGGATTTTATGTGCCACGCTGTAGTTGAGAGCTGTATTGACAGCGTGGAATTTAGGAAAGTAAGTATGTTTTACTGATCGTTTATGAGAAATTTGCCTACAAAGCACTTGCTACTAACATCTCCTTTTAGTGCATATAGCCAAAATGGGTGGAGAAAAATATTATGTTTTTCTCCACAGTCTATTTCTTTTTAACTTTCATCAAAATACGGATCTATTGTTGAGCACGAAAAGTGGCTAGCACAGTTTTAGTTAAGATGTTTGTACCGATTTCAAGAGCATCTGTATCAAAGCTCATATAAGGATGATGGAGTCCGGGAGTGAGGTTACAGCCTAGGCCAATCATCGTTGCTTTTAATTGTGGTTTCTTAATTGTGTAAAAATGAAAATCGTCTCCACCAGAGGTGATAAGTGTGGGTATGATATTTGGTTCACCAATAACTTCGGCAATGCCTGTGCGTGCAAATTGTAGGGTTAGCACGTGCGCTTATTATTTGTGATGAGTCTGTATCGGCATTAGATGTATCTATTCAATCGCAAGTACTGAATTTATTGGAGGATTTACAAAAAGAATTTAACTTAACATTATTGTTTATCTCTCATGATTTAAGTGTTGTACGCCATATTTCTAATCGAATTGGCGTAATGTATTTAGGAAAGCTAGTAGAAGAAACAACGACAGATGAAATTTTTAGCAACCCAATGCATCCTTATACAAAAGCACTTTTATCAGCAATTCCTGTGCCAAATCCACGAATAAGACGTGAAAAGATTAAGCTGCAAGGTGAAATCCCTTCTCCATTGAATCCACCAACAGGCTGTGTTTTCCAGACGAGATGCCCTTTTGTAATGGAAAAATGCCGGACGGTGGAGCCGGAGTTAGTCGAACATTCACCTGCCCATAAAACGGCCTGTCATTTATATTACAAGTAGGGGAGTTTTGAGAAATGAAAATTGAAAAAATTATAGTTCGCAAAATGAAGATGACCATGAAATCACCCTTTGAAACAAGTTTTATGAAGCAGCAAGAACGTGTTTTCTTAATTATTGAAGCATATGGTGAGAAGCATGTTGGTTATGGAGAATGTGTTGTTAGCGCTTATCCTTATTATGGAGAAGAAACGGCTTCAACGGCATTCTCTATTATCGATGAATTTTTAATACCACTTGTTATTAATCAGGAATTCAACCACCCTGATGAAGTAAATGAGAAATTTGCTCGTGTGCGACGCAATAATATGGCAAAATCTGCGGTGGAAGCAGCCATTTGGGATTTATATGCAAAAGAGCGGGGCATACCTTTAGCACAAGCACTTGGAGGAGAAAAAAAAGAAATTACAGTTGGCATTAGCCTAGGCATTGAAGAGGATACAAATGTATTGCTAGAAAGCATTGAAGGTTATTTAAAACAAGGGTTCAAAAAAATTAAAATTAAAATTAAGCCTGGAAAAGATATCGAAGTACTACGTGCAATCCGTGATCGTTTTGGTGATATTCCTTTAATGGCAGATGCCAATTCTGCCTACTCGTTAGAAGATCTACCATTATTTAAAGAGATGGATAAATTAAATTTAATGATGATTGAGCAACCACTTGAGCATGATGATATTGTCGATCATCGAAATTTACAAAGAGAACTCAATACACCGATTTGCTTAGATGAAAGTATACATTCATACGATGATGCCAGACGTGCAATTGAACTAGGTAGCTGCAAAGTGATTAATATAAAGGTAGGTCGTGTTGGAGGCTTATCTGAGGCTAAAAAGATTCATGATTTATGTCAGCAGCATCAGATCCCTGTATGGTGTGGAGGCATGCTAGAATCAGGGATTGGTCGTGCTCATAATATTGCCATTACAACACTGTCAAACTTTACAATACCTGGTGATACAGCTCCGTCTTCTCGCTATTGGCATGAGGACATTATTGAGCCAGAGATTGTCATGGATGACCAAGGACATATCCAAGTTTCTAATCTACCAGGTATTGGTTATAATGTTGCGCAAGACAAACTTGAAAAATACACAATAGAAAAATATATTTACGAAGCATAATGAAGGCTTCTCTAAATTTAGCCATACAAAAACTGCACCTGCAATTGTTAGATTGTGTCTAACAATTGGGGTGCAGTTCACTATAAAGATGGAGGATTTAGAGCTCCATTACTACAATCCAAAAATTGTGAAGGTTATTTATGTGTAAAAGTTCTTGCTACAATTGCTCATTTTATTGTATGTGGCTTGACACTCTTTAGCGGGAGAGCGTAAATACCGTGTAGCAGATATTAGCGTCTTTTCATTAAACGCACCTATTACTCTGAAGTAATAGACGAAAATAATACGAAATTTATAATGTGAATTTTTTTAGTTCTACTGACAATGTATTTGTCATTTCTTGAAGTTCTGAAACCTTCTCACTAATTTTTTTGAATGATCCTAACTGTTCTTGAGTAGAAGCGGATATTTCTTCTGTTCCTGCTGCGGTTTCTTCCGTAATAGCTGAAATGTTTTCAATAGCATTGTTCATGTGCTGGCTCATTTCGCTTGTTTTCTCCATATCCTTCGTAAGGTGCTTTAATTGATCATTAATATCTAATACATGAGTTGCAATTACCTCAAAAGACTTTTCTGTATCGGTCATCGATTGTAATTGTTCCTTTGAAAGCTGATGTCCATGCTCTGCCGTAGAAAGAATGCGTGTAATGCCATCTTGTATTTGTGTCACCATTGAAGAGATGAAAGTAGTGGCCTTTTCTGTTTCATGGGATAGTTTTTTCACTTCCTGCGCTACAATGGCGAATCCTTTTCCGGCTTCGCCAGCACGCGCCGCTTCAATTGCAGCATTCAATGCTAAGAGATTTGTTTGATCAGCAATCGCGTGGACTGCATTAGCCGCACCTTCAATTTCTGTTGTGAATTGAGAGAATTGAGTAACAGCCTCTTTAATATTAATCGAAGTGGATGATATATCCTTTGCAATAGAGGATTGTTTCTCTAGTGAGCTACGACCATTTTGAACAGCAGTAAGTGCTTTGTTACCGTTTACTGCGGATTGTTCACTTGTCTCTTGGACAGTAGTAAATTGATCCGCCATCGTATTCATCAGGATAGCCGTTGACTGGATATCTTCTGAAATAGTGAGGCTTCCCTTTGCCAATTCGTCCGTTGATGTAGCAATTTGTTTACTGCCTTCGTTAACGGTTTCAATATAGCTTGTGACATCTTTAGTAAATAGACCAACATTTTTACCTACATGATCAATGGATTGTACGGTGCTTTTTAAGCTAACAATCATTTTGGAAAAGTTCTCAGTCAGTTGATCAACTTCATTGCGACTACCTTTCTTATAGGGAAGGGAAGAGGTATCAATTGTTAAATTCCCTGCAGCCACCAATTGTGCACAATCCACGACTCGGTTAATCGGATTTGTAATTTTTTTCGTTGCGGCATACGAAAAAATAATAGTAGCAATAAGTAGTAGGATACTACCAATTATTGTTGATGTAGTAATAAAAGAAATTTTTTCTGCTACCAAATCATTCGTTTCTTTATACCATTCATTTGTTTCTTCTTTCAGTAGATACATATCGTTCAAAATACCGGATATTCTGAGAGATTGTTTTTTTATCTCAGGACGATTGTGAGCAAGAAATCCTGCCTCTGAAGCTTTTTCTAATTCGTCGTATTTACCCTCGATTTTTTTGATGATGGCCTTATGCTCAGCTATTTTTGCAATAGTTGAGAGTTTTTCTAAATTTACTTTCGTTTCTTGTAAAGTAGAAAGAGCTTCATTTTTATTGGCCTCACTATCTAAAAAAGTGTAGTTATTTAATGATTGGCTCGCTAAAACTAGACTTTGTTCAAGTTCTTTCACTGCCAGCAATAGTTCTGTATCATCTTGTGCAGTTGTTTGTATATCAAATGTTTGAACGATTATAAAACCAATCATAGCCATTGCGAGGACAATGGGAATAAGTATGTTCATGAATAATTTTTTTCGTAGTGTCACTGGCTGTTCCCCTTTTCTGCAGTAACTTTTATTTTACCCGAAACAATATCTTCTTGTGCTTTTTTAATAGCAGCCTGTTGCTCAGGTGTAAGTTTAATAACACGTATATCCGCTAGGCCCACGCCATTATCAGCTAAACCGAATGACAACGATTTTTCGGAAATTTTCCCTTTATCATCTAATGTTTTAGCCATTTTAAAAACAGCTTGGTCGACGTTTTTTAACATTGATGTTACGACAGTTTTTTCTGCAATGTAAAATTGATCAATATCAACTCCGGCCGCATATATGCCCATATCTTCGGCTTTCTTTATGGCACCAAAGCCTGTGAATCCAGCTGCATGATAAATAAAATCTACGCCGTTCTTTATGTAACGTTCTGCGATTGCGGCACCTGCCTCGGTATCATCAAATGTGCCAGCGTACTCACTAACAATTTCGATTGTTGGATTAAAATACCGAGCACCCTCAATAAAGCCGTTTTCAAAATGATGGATAACCGGGACATTTGCACCACCAATAAATCCTAATTTTCCAGTTTTACTCGTCATTGCGGCAACCATTCCAAGTAAAAAGCTTCCTTCCTGCTCTTTAAAAGTGATTGAAGTAATGTTGGCAACATCTGATTGACCATCTATAAGGATAAATTGCTGATCAGGATATTTCTTCGCAGTTTTTTCTAAAGCTTCCTGTACAGAGAAGCCAAGACCAATAATGACGTTATACTTTTCTGCGACAAGTTCCTCTAGCTTCTGCTCGTAATTGCCATCAGGCGCCTCTTTATAATCAAACAAAATACCTAGCTCATCGCGTGCTTTCTCAAGCCCTTTAAAAGCTGAGTCATTAAACGATTCATCACCAAGCCCTGCATCCGAAAGTAAGATACCAATTTTATAGTCATCTTGCGCTTTTTCCTGCTGAGTAATAGAACAGCCTGCTAATAACAAAGCTATTAAGCAAAAGCCCATCATGTATTTTTTCAATATGAATACCTCCAATTATATGTATTATTTATATCGGCAATAAGTTATTTTAAGTCAGAGTTCAGACGATAATTTTTTGTTTTACCATTAAATACTATCAGATTATTTACAATTTACTACAGGAAAATGGGTTTAAATCATTCTCGATATTTTCTATTCACTGAGTATTTAGTTTGTTTTGTAATGGATTTTCTCTATTTATATAGTGAAAAAGGTCGGGGATTAATGTGAAATTTTTGTATATTTTGAAAAACAACCCCTTTTCTTAGCAAATAAAAAGCCTCGCAAACATCTAAAGAGTTTGCGAGACATACGAATGAATTAAACTGCACCAAATAACTTTACTATATTTATTAGTATGATCCCTACAATACCGAAGTCTGAATCACCAAATGTAGTTCCTTCATAGCCAATATCACCCATAAAGATCAGGAGAAGCGCAGGGATAAAGCTAATCATTAATCCGTTGGCAAATGCTCCTACGATAGCACCGCGTCTACCACCAGTTGCATTTCCAAATACTCCTGCAGTAGCACCCGTGAAAAAATGTGGCACTAGCCCAGGTACAATTACTTTTAGCCCTATGAGAGGGAGTATAAACATGGACACTAAACCTGCTACAAAACTAAACAAGAAGCCGATAATAACTGCATTCGGTGCGAACGGAAAAATTGTAGGGCAGTCTAATGCGGGCTTTGTGTTTGGCACAAGTTTATCTGCAATCCCTTTAAAGGCAGGAACAATCTCGGAAATTAGCATTCGCACGCCAGCCAAAATGATATAGACACCAGCGGCAAAAGTAATAGCTTGAATAATGGCAAAGACGATAAAATTCGAACCGCCAGATAATTGTGTCTCAATATAGGATGAACCTGCGAATAGAGCAATGATAATAAAAAATAGACTCATAGTTAAGGACACAGCTACAGATGTATCTTTTAAAAAACCTAGAGATTTAGGGACTTTTATGTCTTCTGTTGATTTGGCTTTGTTTCCAAGCAGCTTCCCAATTTTAGCAGAGACATAATAACCAACACTGCCAAAATGGCCAACAGCAAAATCATCACTGCCAGTTATTTGACGAACAGTTGGTTGTAACATGGCAGGGAATATGACCATACAAAGACCTAGTATAATAGAGCCAACGATGATAAGAGGTGTACCACTCATACCGCCGACTGACAGTGATGCTGCGATTAAACACGCCATAAACAATGTATGATGACCAGTTAAAAATATATATTTAAAAGGCGTAAATCGTGCAAATAATATGTTCATAATCATACCGAAAACCATAATCATAGCAGTAGATGTTCCGAAACTAGTTTGAGCGGCTGCTACAATCGCTTCATTGTTTGGGATAACCCCTTGGATATGAAATGCATGATCAAACATTTTACTAAAATGATTTAAGGAACCAATTAAAACGCTTGCACCTGCGCCAAGTATCACAAAACCCATAATCGTTTTTAACGTCCCAGAAAGTACTGTTGAAGTTGATTTTTTTTGGATTAATAAACCGACAAAAGCGAATAGGCCGACTAATATAGCTGGTGTTCCTAAAATGTCATTCATAATAACATCTAACATATTAACACCTCATCCTATCCATTTTTTAATTAAGTTCAAATTCCTTTATAACAGAGATTTAAGCTTTAATTTAATTTCAGAAATACTCATCATATTAACAATACTAACGATATGACCACTCTCTTCGCCTAATTGATGAACAATATCTTCTGCGCCAATATAAATATCCGCTTTCTCGGCCTTGGCAGATGCTAAATCTGTATGAGTTACTTCTGCAACTTTTCCAAGTTCAGCTAACGCTTTTTTTACATTCAATTCCATAATAAAACTACTGCCTAAGCCATTCCCGCACACTACTAAAATCTTCATCAAGATTACTCCTTTGCCACAATTTGTTGAATTTCTTTGATAATATCGTCTTTATGCTGGCAAGCAATAATGCTGTCTATTTGATTGGGTTCTTGCAAAATCTTTGTTATATCAACTAATGCTTGCAGATGCGACACATGATCAGTTGCCGCCAAGACAATAATTAAGAAAACAGGCTTTTCTGGTCCAAACAACACAGGTTTTTGTAAGCTTAATAAGCTCATGGCTAGCTCATTAACGCCTTCTGTGTGCCGCGCATGAGGAATTGCTACCTTTGGTGTAATGACTACATAAGGTCCGTGTTTTTCAATGGAATGAATCATTGATTCGATATAGCGTTCTTCGATTTTATTGTGTTTTAGTAGTGGACTTGCCGCTAAATGAATCGCTTCCTGCCAAGTATTTACAAAATTTGCGAGTTGTATAGTATCTTTTGTCAGTAACTCAGTTAACAAGTACAACCCTCCTTTCATAGGGATAAACATTCCCCATTCCATGTTATTAATGTTGATTATGGAATTATGTCATTAAAGGATATATTTTTTGTTTGGCTAAATCGATAAGTGTAAAAGGAGCAACCATGACAGTATACTAGATGTCACTAATACTCAACCCATGGCAATAATTATTGAAATAATAAAAATTGTCGATTTTGGGAGTAGTGATGAAAAAATATTGGCCTTTGAGAGTAACGAAATGTAATTGAAATTAAGAGGTGCAAAAGCATCTTAGGGAATAGTATATACATGGAAAATAAGGAAATGTATTTACTTCTTTCTGGTATGCTATATACTTATATGTAATAAATTTCTATTTTAAATGAGAGGAGTATTATATGAAAAAGAAGACTGTTTTATTGACAGGTGCTAGTGAAGGGATAGGATTGGAACTAGCAAAAATATTTGCTACAAATGGAGATAGACTTATTTTGATTGCTCGTAACCAAAAGAAATTAGTCGAGGTTTCCCAAATTCTGAGTCCGCTAACAGAAGTAATTATAATAGAGAAAGATTTATCAAAAATTGGCGCAGCTAAGGAAATCTATGATGAAATAAGATTAAAGGGAGAACACATAGATATACTTGTTAATAATGCTGGGATGGGATTGCAAGGATATTTTCATCAACTATCAGAGCAAGAACAGCTACGCATGATTCAGTTGAATATTATGACTTTAACTGAACTTACTCATTTATGTATACAGGATATGCTAAAAAGTGGTTATGGTCGTATAATGAATATTGCCTCTATTTCATCTTTTATTGCTACGCCAAGTATGGTTGTATATGGAGCAACTAAAGCTTATGTATTGTCTTTTTCAGAAGCATTAAATATAGAACTTCAGAACAAAGGAGATTTTGCTGTAACAGTTGTTTGTCCTGGACCTACTAAAACAAATTTTTCAAAAAATAATAATATGAATCAATTGGATCAAATTGCAAGCATGGTTGGTACTAGACCAGAAAAGGTAGCTGAAATGGCTTATAATTCATTAAAAAAGAAAAAAATTACAAATATACCTGGTAAGCGTTACAAAGTCGCTATAATAAGTATGAGATTCTTACCAAGATATTTAGTTCAATTTTTAATTGGTAAATTGATGCTAAGTAAATAAGGTGGTATTTGAAAAATCTAAATGTTTTATCACAATAAAATTAGTTATTTAACTAACTGACTCTTTTACTAATTTTAAACAGAATCGGAGGTATTCTTTTGGCGAAACCTATTGGAAAATCAAAGCAGGAATTAATACAGGCAGCAATGCAATGTTTAGTAGATAACGGAACTGCAAATTTTACGTTGAAATTGGTTGCTACATATGCTGATGTAACACAGGGGACTATTTATTACCATTTCAAAACGAAAGAACAAATACTTTTAGAAATAATTAAATATATTTGTGAAGATTCTTGGGGAAAATTATTTGAGAATGATCAATTTACAATTAGCGCTGCTCTTGAAATTATAAAAAGTCGTTTTAAAAACGATGCTTTCTATCATAAATTGTTAATTTCATTGATTGTTCTTGGATTTAATAACCCGTTAATAAAAGAGCAACTTGGCCAAGTTTTAATGAATGAAAATGATAGTTTGCTATTTGGTATAAAAAAATTATGGAGAGCTTCACCAATTGATGGGGTATCGTTAACGACATGGAGTATTTTTTTTAATGCATTGATTGATGGCATAGCAATACAGTTAATTACATGTGAGGATTTTCCAATAGATACTTTTTATAAAGAGCTAGAAAAGATACTCATCACGATTCAACAATTGGAAGAGTAAATCTACAATCACTAATAAAAAATGAGAATACAACAAACGATCTATCATAAAAATTTGTAATTTGTTTAGAGGCAGAATAAATTTAATAATAGTTTAAATAAATATTTTCATTTATTCCATAAATTGTTATAATTTGTATTAGTTAACTGACTTAGATAATAATAAATGTGATTTAATCTGAAAAATTAAAAACGGTTTAACTTTGTGTGATGAATACACTCATTATCGAGCGCAAAGTTAAACCGACTGAATTGTTCTCTCATGAAAAGATTGTTTTTTTAGTAATCCAGCGCGCTAAAAGTTCTTACATTCCCTATTTATAAATTTAAAAAAATTCAAAAGAATAGTGAAAGAATGAAAGCTGCAGTGTGTATAGCTCTTCCGGGAATGTTAATTGACGCTATTGTATTAATCTACTTTGATCAAGTTTTTGTAAATTTGTCAGTCGATACAGATAGATTTTTCGCTTCATGGTTAATGTGGGCATACTCATTGATTCTCTTAACTGGATTTTTTAATACAAAGAAATTGGAGGGATAGTTTTGTATAAAAATATATTTATTACTGGGGGGAGTGGAGTACTTGGAACCTCTGTAATTGAGAAACTACATGATTTTAATTTATATTGTTTAGTCCACAGTACGCCACTAAAAAAAGATAATGTTAAAACGATAATAGGTGATATACGTTTTCCTCAGTTAGGTTTAAATGATAACGATTATATTGAGCTATGCGAAAATATAGATTTAATCGTTCATATGGCAGCATTGACAAATTTTAATATGTCATACGAAAAAATTAGTACTACAAATGTAACAGGGACTCTGAATGTTTTAAAACTAGCAAAAGATGCAAATGTGCCATTGTATCATGTGAGCACAGCATATGTTCATAATTTCAATCAAGAGGATTCATACATTACTACGGGTAATGGTTATGAGACTTCTAAAATAGAAGCAGAAAAATATCTTTGTGATAGCGATATTCCTATAACGGTCATCCGACCTTCAATTATTTTAGGCGATTCAAAAACAGGAGAAATTGCTAATGAACAAGGTTTTCATTATATTACCAAATTATTATTACAAAATCGAATACCTATTATACCCGGAGATGCTGAGGCGAAAATAGATATAGTGTCACAAGACTATGTCGCTAATGTTATTTCTCATTTAATAAGGAGTAATAAAGCTGGAGGAGAATTTTTTGTAACATTAGGAAATAATGCACCGAATTTAGAGGAGGTAATCCATAATATTATACATTCTGGTATTAAGATTACAGGTCAGTCGCTTTCTATACCAAAAATAGTATCGGGCGAGATGTTTGATCGATTAATAAAACCAGTATTTCTACCAAAATTACCTATACAATATCGGAGAGAAATAAAAGTCGCTTTGTATATGTTTAAGTATATAAATATTAGTGGTTGTTTACCTAGTTCCATGGAATCCCTGTGTAATACCTTTGGAATGGAAGAACATCGCGATATAAAGGAGGTTATATATAATAATGTGAAGTATCTTGTAGAAAATGAATCACTAAAAGCTACTGTATAAAAATTTTTATGTTAGTAGGATATTCAGAGACTCTAATGAAAAAGTCCTTTTGAATGATGAAGGAATGTTACCGATTGGACCTATGAAGAAGGATAATAATAATTTCTTTTAACATCAATATGAAGTATTCTATGAATTTCATATAACTTAAAAACGGATCAAATCGATTATACAATAAATATATATAGAGGGAAGATCTAATGGGCAAAATTGAGAGAAAAGCTGTAGTAAATATGTATCGAGATCATGTAAATAGTGGTTTTGCAAAACTGACTGAACTAATGCAAGTACCACTCCAAGTTACATCTAATGGATGTTATGTGTATGATGAGGCTGGAGAGAAGTACTTAGATTGTGGTGGATATGGAGTATTCTTATTAGGTCATTCTCACCCCCGTATTATTGATAGAATAAAGCAACAACTAGATAAGGCTGCGCTATCAAATAAACTATTAATAAATCCAGAAATGGGTAAAGCCGCTAAGTCATTGGTAGAAATTACTCCCGAGGGTTTAGATTACGTACTTTTTTTAAACTCAGGAACAGAAGCAGTTGAAGCTGGATTAAAAATAGCAAGACTAAATAATCGTAGTACGATTATCTCTACAAAACAAGGTTTTCATGGGAAAACACTTGGAGCTCTTAGTGCGACTGGTAGAAGGGAGTTTCAAGAACCCTTTAAACCACTTTTACCAGATGTTTACCATGTTTCATATGGATCGCTGATAGAACTCGAAAAAACATTAAGAAACCATCAGGCAAATGCAGTTGTAATATTAGAACCTATTCAAGGAGAAGGTGGAGTAAATATACCGCCCCAAGGTTACTTTCATGGTGTTAGAGAATTATGTGATAAATATGAAGCATTATTAATAATTGATGAAATACAAACTGGCCTAGGTAGATTAGGCGACTGGTGGGGAATAAATCAAGAGGGAATAGTTCCTGATATGTTGTTAACTGGAAAAATATTAAGCGGTGGAGTTATACCTGTTTCTGCTGTATTGGCAAATGAAAGAGTATTTGAGCCGTTGAATAAAAATCCTTTGCTACATACCTCAACATACTCGGGAAATCCTCTAGCAATGGTGGCAGTACAAGAAACGATTCGCGTAATTCAAGAAGAGGAACTTATTTTAAAATCAAAAAAAATAGGAGAAAGATTCCAAAAATTCTTTGGAGAAATTCTAAAAGAGAATAAAGTTGGGCTTGCTGATATACGCGGAAGAGGTTTATTGTGGGGATTTGAATTTGAAAATAGTGGACTATCAGGGAGATTTATGATGGGTCTTTTGAAGAAAAAGATTATTGTGTCTACTTCTCTAAATTCTAATAAAGTAGTCCGAATTACACCTCCTGCGATTTTAGAGGATCAACAGATAGAATATATTGAAAATTCTATTAAAGATGTAATAAATCAAATAGCAAATATCAGTGTGAAAATATAATGATACTAGGGGGATAGTATGGGAAAAATTATTATAACATCTTGTATACCGGGTACGAAAGCACTAGAAATATATCTTAAAATATCTGATTTCAGTAAATATTCTAACTTCATCGATGTGATACGAGATATATCTGTAGAAGTAATAAACGATAATTCAAGTATATCGAAGTGGGAAGTAGATTTTGAAAATGGAGTTCTTTGCTGGAAAGAAAAAGATTCTTTTGATAGGGCGGCATTGAGTATTAATTTTGAAAAGTTTGAAGGTGATATAGATAAATTTATTGGAAATTGGAGTGTGAGACAGGAACAAAATGATTCAATATTAACATTTGAAGCAGAATATGATTTGGGCATGTCTTTATTAGAAGATATTCTAGATCCAATTGCGGGTGATATTCTTGCACATACAATACAAGAAATATTAAAAGGCCTCTTTTCCGATGTCCAATTTATAGACATTAATATACGGACACTAGCCTTAAAGGAGGAGATTTAATGACACAATTTCTAGCTAAAGAACGAGCGGTATTAGAAAAATATTTCCCAGGTTTTGATGATTTTTTAACCTCTTTCTCTTTTGAAGAACGGGAAGAAGAAACTAAAATTCTCATAAATAAATTTAGAAATATAAATGGTACTTCTTTATTGATTCCAAAAGAATTTGGTGGTATTGGAGCAAATATTATTGAAAGTCTATCTATTCAAAGAGCAATAGCAACTAGATCTCCATCATTAGCAATAGCATTTACGATGCATCATTTTTCAGTTGCATCTTTAGTTGAAATTGTTCAATCTAATGGGCACTTAGATACTGTATTAAAATTAATAGTTGAAGAAAAATTCTTATTATCTTCCTGTTTTGCGGAAGGAAATTCAAATAATACTTTTTCGCCTTCAGTAAGTGCTGAAGACAAAGGAGATTATTTTATTATTAATGGTACAAAAAAGCCTTGTACTTTATCCAAATCTATGGATATTTTAACAGGCAGTGTAAAACTACCGGATGGAAGACTTGGTATTTTCACAATTCCTAAAAATAGTCAGGGAATTGAAGTGAGAGAGTTTTGGAAACATTGGATATTAAAGGGGAGCGAAACAGAAGAGATCGTATTAAAAGATGTAAAAGTACCTAAAGATTCAATGTTTGTTGCAGGAAATGAGAAAGAATTACATCCTTCAATTGTGAATGGCTTAATATGGTTTGAATTAATAGTTTCTACATCATATATTGGCGTTTGTTCTTCTTTGATTGAGAAAGTAATTTCACAGGGGAATTTGCCTACTTTTGAAGTAAGGAGCATGGTTTCATTAATAGAGACAGCGATGAATGCTATTGAAGGTTTAGCACACAAGTTTAGCTTGAATTATTCTGAAAATATACTACCTGAAGTAATTTTTGTGCGTAAAAGTATAGAAGATATTATTAAGAGTGTTGCTTCTGATGCAACAAAACTTTTAGGTGGAATGCAATTTCTTACAAATAAAGAGATATCTTATCAATTATTGGTTTGTCAGTTACTTCATTTCCATCCACCAGCAAAACAAGAATCTTATCAAATAATGGATAACTTTTTGAAGTATTCTCCAGAACGTGTTCTAAGCTAAATCGAATCAACGAAAGAGAATGATGCATTAAAGACCGCTGTTATAGAAAAAGAATGGCATGTTCGGAATTACCTTTTCAGCGGGTGTCTAATCACCCGCTGAAAGCAGGTAAGCTTCCAGAGGCAATTATGCTGAAGTATAATTGATTGGGATAAGTAATGAAAAATACTTTTAAAAATTCGCGATACTTCTTGGAATAGCGAACAGACCGTGGTGCAATATCATCTACAGGCTTGTTACGCGTTTGGAGAAGTAGAGCGAATTTTCTTTTTGGTGTGAAGTAGAATAGAAGGTAAATAAAAACAAAGAAAAAATTGTTCTAACTTTTTCATTTTAGCTTACACTTACTATAGGACGAACTTAGTGTTGAGCAAGGGAGGAAATGACATAGCGAAAAAAATGGGAATTGTCGCGCTACTTTTATTCGGTGTTTATGTGCTGTGTATGTATTGGTATATATTCCATAGCGGTGGTGGTACAATACCCCGTGCGATGCAAGGGACAGCTGCAGATCCAGTGATGTTTATGTCCGAAAAAGAACTATACTTAAGCGGTGAATATTCTAAAATACGGAACTTCCTATTCTTTGTTGCTACACCTTTGGAATGGTTAATTTATTTCATAATTTTAACTATGGGCGTATCACGTTACTTTGAAAAGGTGGCGACGTCACAAACAAAATGGAAGCTGTTACAAAATGCAAGCTACTTATTCTTATTATCATTTTTACTATATGTTGTACTATTCCCACTCGATTATTATCGTTACAATTTAAGCAAAACTTACGGAATTAGTACACAAGGTTTTTCTTCATGGATGCGAGACGGCATTATTGATTTTTGGGTTAACTTTGGCATGAGTTTAATTATCGTATCTGTCCTTTATTGGCTCATCAAAAAAAGTGCCAAAAGATGGTGGTTATATGCATGGCTTCTAACGATTCCATTTACAATATTCGTGATGTTCATTCAACCTGTAGTCATCGATCCTTTATATAATGATTTTTATCCGTTAAAAAATAAGGAGCTAGAAGAGAAAATTTTGTCTATAGCTGCACAGGCTAATATACCAGCAGAGCACGTCTATGAAGTCAACATGGCAGAAAAAACAAATGCTTTAAATGCCTATGTAACGGGTATTGGCAGTAATTCAAGAATTGTACTATGGGATACAACCTTAAATCGTTTAACGGATAATGAAATATTATTTATCATGGCACATGAAATGGGACACTATGTTGAGAAGCATATTTATTTTGGGATTGCTGGGTATCTTCTGTTATCATTGCTAGGCTTATGGCTAACAGCGAAATGTTTGAGATGGTTCATTGGACGTTACGGGCAGGTATTAAAAATTAAAAAAATCGGGGATATAAGCTCTTATCCATTGTTCTTACTCCTAACATCTGTCTTATTATTTGCTTCGAGCCCTCTGTCGAATTATATTTCGCGGTATCAGGAAAATAGAGCTGATCAATATGCGATTTCACTAACGGGCGATCGAGAGTCCGCAATTACTGCATTCCAGAAGCTAACGATATCTGGTTTAAGTGAGGTAAATCCACAGTTACTCGTAAAGTGGTTCCGTTATACACATCCGCCTATGCTTGAACGTATTTATAAGGTAGCGGAGAAGGCTGAAGAGAATAAAGAAGAGCCGTTAAAAGAAGTACCGATAAAAGAGGAGCAGAAAAAAGAACAGCAGAAGAAATAAAGAAACAAATGTCGTTGTTTTAACTGCAATAGTGCCCTACTCAAGGTTTTTTGAACGAATAAATTGGGTATTCTAATGAAAAGAAGTACAAAACTCGTTCGTTATGATAGGGGATTCATTATGCGAAATATTGTCATTATTACACTTTCATCGATATTAGTCGCCCTTGCCTACAATCTTCTGTTAATTCCACATGAGATTTTAAGTGGGGGATTAAGTGGGATTGCTATCATGCTTGGTATTATTACACCCTTGAATACAGGGGTTTTAAATTTACTATTGAATTTACCATTGCTAATTATAGGTGTCTTGAAGCTAGGGAAACGGTTTATTGGATATACCATTCTTTCTGTAGTTGTCTTGTCGATAAGCTTGTATATTATTCCGGTTTATAAAGCTACACAAGATCCAATTCTTGCGTCATTATTTGGTGGTGTTATTGTGGGCTTAGGGTTGGGCTTGATTTTCCGTGCGGCAGGTTCTTCTGGTGGTTTTGATATTATAGCGATGCTGCTAAGCCGTAAGCGAGATTTTCCACTCGGTACATTAATCTCTGCGATGAATGGTATCGTTGTAGCTATCTCTGGGTTCGTCTTTAGCTGGGATGCGGCATTACTGACACTCGTTTCAATTTATGCTACAGGGAAGGTTGTCGACACTATTCATACGAGCCATATTAAATTGACACTGATGATTATTACGAGTAAGGGCGAGGAAGTAAAACAGCAGCTACTAGAAAAGCTTCATAGAGGTGTAACGATTATGGATGCGAAAGGTGCTTATTCAGGCGAAGGGCGCAAAGTTTTAATTACCGTCATTACACGCTATCAGCTTGCCGATGTTAAACGTTTAATCAAAAATGCAGATGCTAAAGCTTTTGTTAATATATTACAAACTACCGAGGTCATCGGTGTGTTTGATAGAGGCATAAAGTAAAAAGCGTCCTGTCATAACACTTTAAAAATTAAATCGTGTGACCGTAGATTTGCTCGAACAAAAAAATAATTATTTCCTCTACACACGTTATTGATTATAATGAAAATGATCGAACGTGTGTTTCTTTATTATTTTGAAACGAAATGGGGTTAAATAATGAACAAAGAAACAATTCATGAATATTGCCTAAAACTTCGTGGAACAACGCATGATTACAAAGAAGAATGGCAGGCGGATCGTTATCAAATTGGGGGTAAAATGTATGGCATGATGGGTGGAGATAGTACCGGAAGACCCGTACTTACTTTAAAATGTGAACCTAATCGAGCTGAAGAGTTAAGAGAAGCCTATGAAGGTATTATTCCAGGTTATTACATGAATAAAACACATTGGAATTCAATCTATATGGATGTAGATGAAGTACCTATTGATTTAGTTGAAAATTTAATTAACCATTCGTATGAGCTAGTTTTCGGAAAGCTAACAAAAAAAGCTCAGCAGGAAATTCAGAAATGAAGTGAGAGAGCAAGTAGGATTCCCGCACGCAAAGAAGTGGGGGCAAGCCGACGAGTAAATACTTAGATGCAAAGAACATCACTCATTAAACTGATCGGGTGCAAGTGAAAAGTGCTCGGATCAGCCAAAGAACTGATCAGATCCAACTGATATTTACTTTACCAGTGAAAAGGAATTTTCCCCGGAAGGAGCGAATCCCCCGTGCGATACACAATATATGAAATCAAAAAAGAATCTGCAAGTTTCTCAAGCTTAGTCTCGTAGAAAACAGATTCTTTTTTTGTTATTTAATTATATCCACGTTCACCAAATGGCTGAAGTTTGTCGAGCCATTTTTGTTCCAGCTTTTCTAGCTCTTTTTTTGGATCGAAATAGCCTTGTTCTTTTTTCTTCAAATATTCCACAACTTCAATATCAAAAGCATCATGGCCGAATGTGTTAAAATCCGCTTGTAGTTCTTTATTAGTATGTGTATTCGTTTTTAACATAAATTGAAAGCCGTTTAAGCGTTTTAAATTATTGAAGCTGCCAACAAACACTTTACCATTTTGTTGATTGGTCATCGTGAAAACACCAGCTTCGATTTTTATTTCTTTATACATTTCCTTTAATTCTTTTTTATGGTCCATTGGAAACCCTGCCTTCTTATTTTTTTATCCAGTAAGCACTGCCATCCTCTTGTCGATCCATGAAGCCGTATTCGATTAAATAGCGACGTATTTGTACATAGTCCTCATATATTGGTTGAATTATTGCGTTTAATTCTTTTTCTGAATACTGTTTTGTTACATCGAAAAGCTTTGTGATTGCACGAAGTATGACAATTTTATGTTTTTCACGTTTTGGGAAGCGGACAAGCTCTTTGCCAATACCGTTTGGAAAGTACTTTTCGAGTAATTGTTGTTCTTCAGAAATCGTAATATTATAGCGATCGTCGACCATCGTAGCCGTTTTGTGAATAGGTACAAAGCTGTCTTCCTTTTCATTCTGTTCTTTTAATAGTTCCATCATTGCAAGAAAGGTTTTTGCTTGACGTTCCTTTTCTTTAAGGGTAAAGCGATGATGACGTATTGTGGCTGCACTACCAATCTCCAATTCTTCTTTAATGTCTTGATCGGTTTTTCCTTCATAAAATAAGCGTAAAATATGACTTTGATGATCAGTTAGTCCTGTCATTTTTTTATTAAGGCCATTTAAATAATGAAATACGGATTGATGTGTAGCAGTAATATGATGTTGCATAAATTTTTCCGCCTCGTAGAGAACGCCTTCATGTGGATAAATAATACCCTTTTCAATCTTTTCCCCGCAAAGCAAACAAGTGAAGTGTGTTGCTTCATCATGGTAGCCTTTTTTTATGTCATGGATCGAAGCTTGCCAAAATAATTCATTTACATCCATCGAAAATCCTCCTGTAAAACAAACGATTATTTATTTTGTTTGCTTATATATTATTAAAATAACAAATTGTTTAAATAAAATCAATGAAAAACACATCGTTTTATAAACGATGTGCGAAAGTGTTTATTTATTCTTCTTTTTAAAAATAATGATAGATAAGATAGCTAGCACAATAATTGTGACGATAATAATGATCATGCTTGTTGAGGTACTTAATATATTTCCGTGAAGGTCATAGACAATACCATATACTTTTTTGTATTCTTCTAGCTGTGAAGCGGGCGCACCTTCGAAAATCTTGGAAATTGAGCTCTCCATAAAGGCATTGCGTAATAGTAAAGTTGTATGGCTGATTGGGAAATACATAATAATATTTTGAGCAAAGCTTGGTAGTGCCCCAACAGCTGAAGTTGCTTAACGGCTTGCCAAACGAATTGCCGTGTTTGTGGATCAAGTCCAGTTGTTGGTTCATCTAAAAACAATATTTTCGGTCGATGGATAAGTGCTCGAGCGATATCAGCACGTCTTTTTTGACCACCTGATAAAGTCTATATTTGCGATTTTCTATATCATCTAAATGCAAATATGTTGAAACGAATTGATAATTTTCGACCAATTGTTTTTTGATAAGCCATATGTCTTACCGCGATGGATTATATTTTCCCGCACTGTTAATCGTTCATCTAATAAACTTTGCTGGAATACGACACCAATGGATTTCCGAATTTCCGCATTATCATTGCTTGCATCAAGTGTGTAGCCATTAATTTTTACTGTACCGTTTTTATTTTTTTAATAATGTATAGAGTATTTCAATGGTCGTTGATTTCCCAGCACCATTTGCACCTGAAAAGGCGAAGAGGGAACCTTGCTCTACGGTAAATGAAATACCTTTTACTGCCTGATGGTCCCCATATTGCTTACATAGATTTTAAACTTGTATAGCAAGATCATATTGTTTATTCCTTTCTTTTTTGAATTTCTTGATTGATTTTTGCGATATCACTTTTTTGAAGTACATAAATAATGCACCAAGCGATAAAGAAAATAATAGCTTCACTTACAAAAATATATAGTATGCTTGAATGTTCAAACCAACGCCCGAAATAGCCTGCAATCATGACACATATCGTAACCGCAATTACATGTAGAATAAACTGAGCAATAAAAGGTAAACGTTCAATATCATAGATGGTAGACAGTAGACCTATTACAACTCCAAGTATGGCGGCGACGATAATTTGTTCAAGTAATTCAGGCCCTGATATCACAGTGTTATTAGATAGGACACTGAATGTTACTAAGGAGTAGGAAGAGCTTAGTGATATAAGTAGACCGATTGTCATCATACGTATAAATTTTTTCATATTATGAGTCCCTCCCAATACCTAAGTGTTGTTTTAGTTCTTTTAAATATTTGCGGCTAACATGGACGGACACATCGTTTTCTAAAATCAGTTCTGTTGTACCGATTTTACCCATTTGAATAGAGGCAATTTTGTTAATGTTGACGAGTGTCGATTTACTGACTCTGGCAAAGTCTTTCGCTAATTGTGCTTCTAGCTCATATAATTTACGCTTCGTTTCAAATTCCTGTTCCTCTGTCTGCAAAAATACTTTTGCACCCTCTGCGTAAATAGAGTAAATATCTGAAATTTTTAGCATATGAATTTCTTGCTGAAAGTAGCCATCTAACATTGTTGTTTGTGAAGTTTGTAGTTGCTTCATCAGTCGTTCAATTTGCTCGTTGTATTCCTTTGCATGTATATGAACCTCAGTTTCTTCTAGTTCACTATTGATTGTTAAATGAATTTTCATTGGAGGCCTCCTTTACATATCTCCGCAACGGGGAATCACTGAATTAGGTAATAATAATGTAGCATAGAAAATTTTGGATTGGAAAAAATCTGGATAAGAGGTTAAATTTTATAAATAACAGGTTCAATTTTAACGATATATTACATTGCGAAAAAGCAATGAAGTAGAAAAAAAGGCAGGTTCACGGCATAATAGAATGATTCAGTTAAGAGGGGTTGCTTCAATGGTTATTTTTGACAAACATATGTTAATTACATTATGTATCGGTTTAGCAGGTGCGGTTTCATTTAATTTATTACATATTCCAATGCCATGGTTACTTGGAGCAATTGCGGCGGTGCTAATTGTTCAGTTATCGACGAAAGTACAATTGAAATGGCATAAATATTTTCGGAATTTTGGTTTAATCGTTGCGGGATATTCCATAGGTTTTGCGTTTACACCAGAAGCGGTGCAGGATATTAAACAATTTATAGGAAGTATGATTGTTTTAAACGTACTATTTATTGTATTGTTTTTTGGTGTTAGTTATTTAGTTGCAAAACGTGCGGAATTAGATTTTGCAACTGCGTTGACATGCTGTGTACCTGGTGGAATGTCACAGGTTGTTGCCTTTGCCGAGGAGCAAGGGGATATGGATATGGTCGTTATTACGTTCTTCCAAATATTACGGGTTCTTTTAATTGTCGGCTTTGTGCCATTAATGGTGTCAAGCTCTGGGGGGACTGGTGCAGTTGTCAATGGAGCGTATACATGGAACCTAATAGTTTTACTTACTGTGTGTGGCGTAGCGGGGTGGCTAGCGCAAAAGGTGAGAATTCCGACAGGTTATATGCTCGGTCCCGTGTTTTTATTGATGGGCATCAATATAGCAGGGCTTGATGTGCCGAAATTGCCATTGTCACTACTTCATATTGCACAACTAATGCTTGGTATTTACATCGGACTTTTATTGAAAAAAGACGATCTACATTTATCGAAGAAGCATGTATTTTACGCTTTTGTTTCGGCAGGGATCTTTATTGGCACTGCTTATGGCTTAACATTTGTCATGGAGAGTTTTTACAGCCTTGATTTTCAAACAGGATTTTTAAGTATCGTACCAGGAGGCCTTGATCAAATGGGGATTATCGCTGCTTCTGTGCATGCAAAGGTCACAATCGTCACTGCATTTCAGCTATTCCGCGTACTGGTCGTGTCCGTTTTCCTCGTACCGTTTGTTAAAATGTTTGTGAAAAAAGTGAAGACATAGAGGCCTGTTGTGAAGAACAAAGTTGATAATATGATAGGTTCTAAGTTGACCAAAATGATGCAAAGAAAACGGGGTGCTTCGTATTATATAGTTCAGCCAGAACTTATGGGAATTTGGATGAAAATTCAGGTATATAATCTTTTCTTACTTTACAAAAGATCATTAATAGGGAAGCGTCTGTTATTTTAGACCTAGACCTAGAACTATTTAGACGTTTTATAAAACAATGGAAGATTGAGAAACAAACTATAGAACAATTTTGGATTCAATTTAATACAGATGTAAGTGGTTTCATATTTATGTATAGATTATAAGGGGGAAAATGTAGGAGAATTCAAGTTGTATTTTACTTTAGATGGAGAAATATCTGACTTTGATTTAATTATGCATTAGTTTAATAAATTTCATATAGAAGTATTGAATTGGAATCATGCTCTCCTATGATTATAGAAGGCGCAGTAAATTCTAAGGGGAATATCCTTATTTAGATAATTTACTGTATAGAAAATAGTTAAAGGTTTTCTAGAAGATTGGAGAAGATTGTGGCTAATGGTATAAAAATTTTTAGAAAGCTAAAAGCAGGTGTTTGTTTTGTTTATGCTAAATGTTTACAAATATTCGAACGAAAACTTAAAAAAAGCAATAAGCTTAGCGATTAATAACCAAATAACTCACAAAGAACTTGTAGATTGGTGTTTTCATTATTTAAATGACGTATATTTTAAAGACGATGAAGACAACCCGTTAGATGATAGGGCTACAAAAATAGTTTTAGACATAGATACCCAGTGGGAAATATACATTTCTAATACTTTTGCACTTTCAGAACTACAAACTCTCGAATTTGAAACGGTTAAAATGCCAATAGAATGGTTAAAAAAATGGTTTGATTTGATTAACTACTAAGCCTGATTGCTTCATTAAATTTTGGGTTGGTACCAAGGAGCATTTCTTTAATCTTTCGTGCATTGAAACCTTTCTTATTTAGTTCAAGAAAATGATACTAAAATAACTAGCTATATGTTAGACAAAGGAAATAATAAACAAGTAGAATATAGCGCGGACAAGACGAATTTGGAGCAATATATTATAAATGTTATATGTAGAAATGAATTTCCCTTTAATTCTATGATGAAGGGGATTTCTATTTTATGGGGGTAGTACCGAATAAACAGATCAAAGCTTTAAGGAGGTATACTCCTAGCATCCATGAAAATAGAAGATTTGGAGTAGCTTAAATGAACTTTTATGAATTTAAAGTAAAATGCGGTGAAATTTGTAATTAGGGATTGGTAGAAATAGTAAAGGGTAAAGAGAATCAAAACTATTATGGTGATGTTGATATGTTAGAAAAAGAGTGGTTAGAACAGGAGAAACGCTGATTTAATAAATGGGGAAAATAGGAAAGTTAAAGGTGTATTTTTGCCCGTAAATGTCTGAATAGTGAGAGGCCATACTCTTTCGAATGAAACAAAGGATCAGTACATCACAGATAAGAGCTTCTAGTGAAAGTGAAGTATTATATCCCTACTTTTTCTAGATAATCCAGTATTGCGGAACCGGAAACTTATTGTAACGTCTTTAACTTCAAAGGGTGAAGGGAGAAGTACATTGTTTAAATATGTGATACAACTAATTCTTGGTTTCTTGACTTTATTGATGTCAACAGCTATTTCTTGGTATGAGGGAAGTGGTATTATAGATAATCCGCTGGAATGGAAGTATTCAACCCCAGTTTCTCAGATATTTGATATTGAGATAAACAATGGCCAGGATATTAGCCAGCTTGATTACTTTGTCTATGCGGCTAAATTTCAACCATTTTTCCCGGCTATTATGATAGTAAGTGTTCTTTACATTTGTACGGTACTTATATTTTTCATTTTTCAACTAAATCATCAGTTAGCCATTATTTTATCAGGGATTATAAGTTGTTTATTTATTGTTATTAGCGGTATATTTTTTAATTCATCAACTGTTGGAGGAAACGTTTTCTTTTGGATTACGGCTGTCGGTGCATTCATTTTTGTAAGTATGGCGATGAGTTTATGGTTCAGAAAAAAATACATGTTAAAATTATTACAACCATAATAATTGCTTAGTAACGTAAAAGTGCGAGCTCTAGTACAAAGGTATTTGTACAGGAGTTCGCACTTCTTTAATTAATATATTGGATTGGAGCATGGGTAATGAATTTTGAAAAACATTGACGCCTCCAGGAAGGGACCTAGCTCGGAACAGAAATTAACTCCAGGGTAAGGTGACTTGTAGAAAAAAATGTGAAAGAATGTAATTTGGTCTTTTCAAAATTACCCGAATTATGGTAATATAAATTTAATTATATTGAACGGAGGTGAAAAGGATTGAATAAAAACGCTACGAAAACATGTGTAAAGGTGGATACAGCTATGTATTTTGCACGTGTTATTACTTTCGATTTTGCGAACAACGGGATAGGTCTGTCCATTTTTAAGCAAAATCAAATATCAAACGTAGCGAATTAACCATTCTTTTTCACAAACTAATGAGGAAAAGACTGCTTGTTAATCGAGCAGTCTTTTTTGTGTATTTAGATGTTTTTCGCACGTTTCATTGGAGGAAAAAACGATGCAAATTAAGGCTGAACAAATTCAAAAAATTATTGGTGGAAATGTTTTATTTGAAGGACTTCAATTAGAAGTAAATACAGGGGAGCATGTCGCCATTGTTGGTGTGAATGGCAGTGGGAAAACGACTCTATTACAGTTACTTGCCGGTTTGGATATACCAGATAAGGGACGAATTATAAAAAGCAAGGAAGCGACGATTGGTTATTTACATCAAATTCCACAATATCCTTTGTTCTCAGTAAAGGAAGTGCTGGAGGAAGCATTTGCAGAAATTTATGCATTAAAGGCTAAAATGACAAAGCTTGAGCAGGAAATGCAGTTAGCTGTAACAGATAAGGTACTCCAGCAATACGGTCATGTGCAGGAACAGTTTATGCTGCAGGGTGGCTATGAAATTGATGCGCAATTAGCGATGATTGCAAATGGTCTAGGTATAACACCATTGCTTGAGCAACCGTTTAGTAGCTTAAGTGGTGGGGAGAAAACGAAGGTAATGCTAGGGCAAATTCTTTTAAGTAATCCTTCTATTTTACTATTAGATGAACCGACCAATCATTTAGATATGCAGGCAATCGAATGGTTAGAAAATTATGTCCGAAATTTTGCAGGAATTGTTATTGCCGTATCACATGATCGCCACTTTATGAATCAAATGGCTCAAAAAATAATTGAAATTGAAGATGGAGAGGCATTTACGTACATTGGTAATTACGATGCATTTGTCGAACAAAAGGAAACGAAGCTTGAACAGCAATTTGCTCAATACGAAGAACAGCAAAAGAAAATAAAAAAAATGCAGGAAACAATAAAGCGCTTAAAGCAATGGGCAAATGAAGCAAACCCGCCAAATGCTGGCTTGCATCGTCGTGCTAAAAGTATGGAGAAAGCACTAGCCCGTATAGAGCGTGTGAAGAAGCCCCTAACGAAAAAGAAAATGAATTTAGCATTAACGATGGCTGAGCGTAGTGGTAAAGAGGTTGTACAAATGAAGGGTATTAGCCATGCATTTGAGAAACCGTTATTTAAGGAAAGTAATTTAGCGGTTTACTTCGGAGAACGTCTGGCGATTGTTGGTGGTAATGGCAGTGGGAAATCAACGTTATTAAAAATGATGTTAGGTGAAGTTGAACCTAGTAAAGGTACTTGTCATGTCGGCAGCAGTGTTAAAATTGGCTACCTATCACAGCAATTTGAGCATAAAAATCCTGCCATTCGCTTAATAGATGCCTTTCGTGAGAGTGTCTCTGTGTCAGAGGCAGATGCACGTCATATTCTGGCTCAGTTTTTATTTTATGGCTATGACGTTTTTAAAAAAGTGAAGGATTTAAGTGGCGGTGAAAAGATGCGCTTACGTCTAGTACAGTTAATGCATGAGGATATTAATTTATTGATGCTGGATGAACCAACTAACCATTTAGACATTGAAGCGAGAGAGGTATTGGAGGATACACTGGAGTCCTTTGAAGGAACCATAATTGGCGTCTCACATGACCGTTATTTTTTACAAAAGATTTTTACAAAAGTTGCATGGATTGAGCATGAAAACATTCAAGTATTTGAAGGGGATTATGAATGGGCAAGACAAAAACGCTCAGAAATAGTAAAAGAACCAGTTAAAAAAGAAGTGTCTGAAAAACCCTGTGCTGTTAAAAAAGAGCTCGCAATTGAAGAACAAATTGAAAAGCTTGAAAGGAGATTAAAGGAGCCGACACTTGCGAAGGAGCAACGTCAAAAGCTTGAACAGCAGCTAGAGGATTTATTTGAAAAATGGATTGAGGGAGGAGCAGAGCATGCATAAAATTAAGCACATCATGCAGCTAGATATTGATTTTTATCAATTATACCTTGGCATAATTGCCTCCCGGAATCGGCTTTAGAGCCAGATATGTTTTTAAAGAAAATCAAGGATTTCTATCAGTCAAAATCTCATTCCTAGATTGAATTTATACAATCTGGAGGAAAATTAGTCATATATAGAAGCATTAGAGAATTAGGCTTTCAATTTAAAAGTTTTATCTATAATGTTGGGATGTGAATACTCGCGATTTTTTCATAATCCAGTCATACAAATCGAACGTGTAACAGGTGCAAATATGGAAGAAGCATTAGCTGGGAAATGAGCATTTCTACATTTGGAATCAAAAAAGCTTTTGAGGAGACATATCATTGCCCGCATTTTAAGTATTATTTATTAAGATTGGATGGCAAAGCTTACTGTACTGCCAATATTTTGTCTCAGGAAATCAAGGGAGGGTCGAGGGTGTAGCAACACTTGAAAGCTATCGAGGTCGACAGTTGATCGGATATATTCTGCAGCATTAGAATATTTTTACGATATTACCTAATGACAGGGCAAATTTCAGATCAGTAGGCACAATAAAATCAATTCATGCCTTTACTGAAGGAAAAAGTATTAAGCAAATACGACAAGGGTCTTAATTGGATGAAAGATAAAAAATCTAGCCTTACTCCTGTGGGACTGAATTTTCCATAGGAGTAGTACTTTTAGGTGTTTATTTTCGCTTATTTTAGTCGTAGAATATGTTCAAACCGTGTAAGTCAAAGCTTTTAGAGGTTAAATGGTAAAATTACTAACAGTAACGACTACTTAGGAATTTTTGAATTAATGTTTCGAAAGAAGGATTTTCAATCTTTAAAAGTTTTTTACTTGAAAAAATGGCGAATTCGATTTACTCTCTTTAGAGATACTTGTTTAATGGACTTGGAGGATATGGAATGCACGGAATTTATATACGCTATAATGTCTCAGAAGAAACCCCAGCAGCACAATGGCCCAAAAAAATGGATGCATTTGCGTATGTTCAACGAGGAAAGCCACAACAAGACAATGACAACTTGCTATCGATGGAAGAGCTAAAAAGCCATGCAATTCGCTATATTAAAAGCTTAAAAGACAATGCAGGTGATCATTTAGTAGAACAACGCAATGGTGAAATTGAGCACTTTGATCGACGCTATATGGAATCCTTAAAGCTAAAGGAAAGCATCGATTCACAGCTTATTAATCTAGAAGAAATTCGTTTGCTTTTACAGTTAATGAATGTATTGAATTTATCGCATGGTTTCGGAGAAAATGCTGGAAAGCTGCTTCGTCAAATTACCCCATATGCAAAAGAGGTAGAGCACCCAACATTCCAAACAACTCGTGTTGAGCGTCATTTTTATTCAGAACTAATTGAACAAATTGAAGCGGTATATGCACGAATTATGCGTCATCACAACCCGTCAACGAATGAAATGCAGCAGTCAGAAAAGATATGGACAGCAGTTTGTGAGCAAGCAATAGAAAAGGTAGAATCGCGCATTGAACGCTTGTCTTCTATCAAGTTAAAGCATGAGAAAAATTTACTAGAGTTTAGTCAATTAAAACAGCAAAATATCGAGGCGAAGGAACGCCTAGATATTGCTGTCAATGATCTTGATGCTATTTTAAATGTACTAGAATCTTAAAAGGCTATGTAATGTGGTTTAAGTGGGGGTTAGCTTTGAGCTAGCCCCACTTTTATGTGAACAACAAGGAATTAGTAGTCGTAGACAAACTTCATAACAAATTCAAACAGACATACTTTTTATTGACTACATGGCAATAGAAAATATGTCTGTTTTTATGCAGATGAACATGGAAATATGCCTGTTTTTTATCTCTAGAGTCCCGATTTTTCATGCAGATTGTCCCGATCTTTTATTCCGGTAGGCCCGTTAAACCTTGGGATTGTATCGATTACAGTATTTGCTGCTATGTTTATAACTGATACTGCATTTGAATTTTTATCTGCAACGTAAGCTAACGCACCATTCGGAGTAAAAGCATGCCTTGAGGTTGAAGCCCTACTGGAATTGTAGCGGTTACGGTATTTGTAGTTGTATCATTGTTTGATTCCTAAAATATAGTGTTTTTTGGTGATTCTTCGAAGGAATCTTTAATAAAATGACTTTATTGATTGGAGTGAAGGCTGGGCGACTCCTTGAAGATTAGCGTCATTAATGAGACTATGGAGCGAGCAAGTAAAGGAAAAACCATAACGTCCGATCATTAAGCCTTCGTAACCAACATCCAGCAGCTGACATTTTGTTTTGAGCGCCAAAAACATCTGTTGCCACAAGCGGATTCTGTTCTCTCTAACTCTGCAAACAACAGCACGATAACATCAAAACAGGATTTTTAAGGATAATCGATTTGTGATTCGTCGCCAAGTAATGTTAGTGTAGGATAAAACTATGTATAAAGTAGGTTACTTTGTGTTGAATAAATCGTTATATCGTTTTAACATTGTTGCGAATTGCTCACGTGTTAGGAAGTTTTGAGGATTTGAGCCATTAGTAATGCCTTGACATTTCAACCATTCCCATGCAGCATTATGAGTTTCAGTAGCTTTGCGAGTAGGGATAACAGCTTGTTTTGTTTTTAAAGCATCCTCAAGCTCTTTAATTTTATTTAGCAATTCATTGTATTGTGACATCGTTAGTTCTCCTTCATTAGTAGTTTTATTCGTTAATGTAATAAATTTCATAGGATCAATTGCATTCGGTTGACCCTTCTCCCAGGTACCGTTATGAATTTCAAAATGCAAATGTATTCCAAATGCTCGTCCCGTGTTACCCATAATACCAATTGTCTGTCCTTGCTTCACTCTTTGTCCAACCTGAACACAAGAGGAATCTAAATGGGCATAATTCGTTTCATAAGTTTTCCCGTTGATAGTATGTCTTATCATAACGACATTCCCATAGCTGCTTAACACTTGAGCTCGACTAATAACTCCAGCAGCACTAGCATGAACAGGAACTTTTCCTGTTGAAGCTAGATCGACACCTTGGTGCCATTCCTTTCCATAGCCGATATCTCTCCATCCAAATTTACTCGTTAATCTCGCGTTCTTCACAGGACAAATAAAATTCGCCATTATTACACATCTCTTTTCGGTTTTTTAATTGCTAATACTCGTGTTGAGTCATTCAAGCTAGCGGTTGTAGGGTCTAAAATTGCATTATATGTACTCACAGCCATTAAGGCTAATACATATGGGTTAGAGCCTGCATTTATGATTAAGGCCCATACACTATGCCAAGTAGTTAAATCAGCTCCTGTAATGCCGTAATAGGCGAATAGGGGGGTAATAATTGATAATCCTACCGTAATCCAAAATTGAGGATTGTGGATGCGAACTTTCCAATTGATTTTCATAGCTATCAATTCCTTTCTTACAGACCTAATGATTTTAAAATAAATGCACCAATAATAATTGTTGGAATGAGTATCCACCAATGAAGGTATTGCTTTATCATGTCGCTGATCGAAATACTGTCCTTTGCGGATTCCATCTTTAGATCATCTTCAATGCTATCAACTCGTTTTCCAATACCTTTTACATCCTCCTGCAATTCATCCTGGGTCATATTTAATTTCGTTAGGTTCATATTGATATTATTAAATGTTTTATCCATTCTATTTAATTGAATTTGCTGATGTTTATTCATCTCTTGCTGTTGTTCTGAAACTAATGTTAAGCGATACAATAATTCATGATTACCTTCTAATTTTGAAATTCGGTTTTCTTGATTTTTTATTTCAACTTCCACACTAGCCAATCTTTCGCCAAATTTTTCATTTTGCATGTATTCACCGACTTTTAAATAATAAAAGAGTAGGGGAGATAACTCACCTACTCATAATTTAGAATTTTATCTGCTGCAGACATACTTTAGAACTATTTATCAATGAAATTTATTTTTTTATTGTAACCCTTGTTCCAGATTTAAGTTTAAATACTGGATGGAATGGTCTTTCTTTGCTAGATGGAGATGTACTAGTAGTAAGTGTACCACCTTTGATATTATATGTTGAACGTTTATCATTTGAGTCGGTAGATCCACACCAGTGTTCGTATCGACTAGTACTATTTGATTGTAAATGAGCTTTTAATGCATTTGTAACTGAGTTACCATGTTTAAATAATAACTCCCTTGTAATTAAGGCAACTTTATATTGTTTATATTGTGGTGCATTATTATAGTTATAAGCTACATTATAATTAGTTTCTTCAATACTTTCCTTTAAGTTTTGACTTAAATTTGCATAGTATGTTTTATCTAAATAATAGCCAATATTAGTTGGTCTTTCATAATTTATATATTTTGATTCTGGAATCTCTACTGTATCAAATTTCATCTCTCCAACACTTTTGGATTTAATTACCATCCTATCGTCTATAACTATGTAATCTTCGTTTTCAATAGTTATAATATTACCTACGACTGCTATATCAATAGTATCTGGCATTGATTCCATTATAAAACTATAAGTCTCCATAATTAAGTTATCATATGTAACGCAAATTGTATGTTTTCCGTTTTTCTGAGTTATAAACGAATTTCCGGTAAACTCATTACCTCCAGTAGAGAAATAAGATAAGTTTTGATATTCATATTCCCATTTTTGTAACTTTACATGTTCGGTATATTCAAAATTAACATTTATTGTGCCGTTTTCTGTACCAGTTATTGTAGGTTTTGCAGGAGGTTTAGTCATCACAGAAGTTATTTCAAATGTTTCTACGAATTCCCTGCCTTGTTCATCTTTAATATAGATAGTAATAGTTGACGGTACACCTTGGAAAAATCTTCGTTGATTAGGTTGTAACCCGGCAGGATTCTCAAGTGTATTACCAATATTACCACCTTTAAAGTATGAGATATCTTGCTTACCGATGGACCATCTTGTAGTTTGTGGAGCTCCATCTTCCCAAGTTAACAAATTATATCCGTCTAATCCCCAAATGCTAGGACGATAATTTACTAGTTGTTCTGTTAATACATTAAATACTTCTACATGTTCTGAACCATTTTCTAATTTTGTGAATACTGTGTATTCTCCAGCTTTATCTACATTAAAAGTTGACTCTTTCATATTAATTCCGTTTTCTTTAAAATAATCGACTGTTTGAGATCCATAAGCCCATTTTTCTTGGGTTATTTTTGTTATAGGGGAGTGAGTAACAGTAACAATACCTTTTGAAACGCTTATTTCAGGTGGAGTATGGGGCGGCTTTAGATGTTCTTGTTTTACATAAAATAATTGAACAAACTTACGACCATCATCTAATTGATAATATAATGTATATTGCCCAAATTTATCGATTTTAAATGTAGAGCCTACAAACTGAGTACCATCAGTATTGAAATATTCAAAGTTAGCAATTTCTCCAAAAGCCCATTTATGCATAGAAATTATAGTTGTTGGGTCATAGGTAACTGTAACAACACTGTCTTTTATGTTTATAATGGGGGGAATATGGGAAGGAGTAGGGTCATATTGATTTTTAACCATTCTCCATTGGTTATTTTCTGGGTCTTTATACTCAAGATGTCCCTTTTTATTTAATCTAATACCGTGAACCTCTTCGTTTATTATCAATTGTTCAACATGTTCTTTATATCTTGGAGGTAATGTAGACTCTAATACTTTGTTATTAGCATCAGTTATAGCAACACCATTTGGTTTTCCTACTAAATCCTTCTTAATTAAACTAGCAAAATTAGCATAAGATTGATTAAATTCATCAATCACTTTCCTAACAGATATCATTTCTGCGGTATCTTTTTGATAAATATTGAGTTTAAACTCACGTAAAGGTTTGATTATTCCATTGATATTAATTTTTGGGTAAGCTACAAAATCTGTAGAAGTTCTAGTCATTTCCCTTGGTAACGACATTTTTACTAGTTTCTCATTATTAAAACTAATAATATTACTTTTCGAAGCTTCAACTAAAAATTTATTTAAAGAATTTTTAGTATCAATAAACTCAATCATTAGTTTTGTAAAATCATCATTGGTGGCAACATAATGATTTTTTATTAACCTGAAATACATCGTACATTGTTCATTCTGCAAAAAGGAATAATCACTGGTTTTGAATTGTCCTTCTATATCTATATTAAGCCTTACTTCTTGAGCCAAAATATCTCCTCCTTTTTTAACATGAAAAAAGAGAGGAAATTTCCTCTCTTTAAATTTTATTTTATAATTAATTCTTTTAAGCAGTATAAAAAGGCTTATAATAGTTAAGGTATAATAACTGTATCAATAATAGTTGCATTAGACTCAGCAAAACCACTAGAACCATTAATTCCAGATGCACTTCCTTTACCAACTGCATACCAATATCCGTTACTTGCTAATCCCACAAAACCTCCATCAAATGGATGTAGATCAACTAATGTTAAGCCAACATTTGAAAAGGCTGTAATTAATACTGGAATATTAGAGTTCGATCTACTGCCATTTCCTAGCTTATAGTTGTCTCCTTCACCAGCAGCGTACCATTGACCGCCTGTTTTAAAATATGTGTTCCAAGAAGTTCCTTGTATATCAGTTATATTTGTTATTGATCTGATAATTATTGGAGTGTTGGTATTTACATTACTTCCAATACCTAATGAACCATAATTATTCCTACCAACAGCGTATAGTGTTCCACTCGTATTACCAACAAATAATTTATCACTATCAGGTACAAAAACTTTTGATATATTCGGAATAGGTGTAGACCTATATGTTTCCATATAACCGTTTTCCCCAACACTTCCATCTCCAATGTTACCTACATTAATTCCTTCCGCATAAAGCCCATTAGAGGTTTTAATAAAAGTTGGAGTTGCACCAGATGTTCTTTGAGGAATAATTTCTTGAACAGTTCCTAGTGTGTTTATTTTAGTTGGAGCTAAAGTGCCATTCATGCCATAAGATGCTACAGAATATCCAGCGCTATACCACCCATCTGTTTTTTTATAATAAGTAATTTGATTACTTAAAATGAAATCTTGAACCCCTGATATTGGAACTTTCAATAATTTATCAGATGCATTTGATCCACTAGGCATAATACCAGCGTAAGGAGTATTACCTACTGTGTATATTTCACCCGAGGTAGTTAAATATACGGCTGTATTATTTAAGATATCCATTTTTACTATATTTGGTAATATAGTAACCTCTAGTAAGTCATAACTAGATGCAGTAGAGCCAGAATTATTAGCATATCTATGCGCAAATCTCCCAGTTACATACCACTTTCCATTAGAGGTTTTAAATATTGAATTTCCCTGAGCGATATCAGTTGTAATTTCTACAACATTTGAGATACTAGATATTTTTATTGGCAATATTGCATCACGTATAGAACTTGGCATCCCAGTTCCAAAACCACCATCCCCAACTGCATACACATCACCTGAAGTAGTTAAATAAAACCCGCTTTTAGCATTATATCCTGCGAAAAATTTTGCGTTTTTCAAAATTTCAGCACCATTAATGATACTTGATACTTTTACATCTAATGTGTAATTATTATTGGCTTTATCATAAATTACAAACTTATAAGTTCCATTATTAGAAACCTTGTATGTGGTCGTTGAACTATAAATTTCTGTTGAATCGGGCTTAACGATTTTGTAAACTCCAGACTCCATGTCGTTTGCAGTTACTGTAATTATTACATCGTTACCAGATTTAGTTTGAGTAGTAGTTGCAGTAGGAGGAATTTTATCGATGTTCTCAATTGTAATTGATTTGACTGCTGCATTACCGAAACGGTCTTTTGCATAAACAGTGTATATGCCATTATCTGAAACAATGAAACTGTTATTAGAAATAGTATTTCCGTTGTTTTGGAAGAATGAAGTGGTTTGGTTACCGCTAGCCCATTTAATTAATGGTACTTCATTTACATCAGAGATTGTTACATTGACTGTAACATCTTTATTAGTGAATGTTTGAGGGGCAGAAGACAAACTTATAATAGGTGGATCAAGATCAATTTGATCAACCGTGACAGTATGTATTAGTTGATTGCCAGCTTTATCGCTTACGATAAATTCATAACTACCATTTGCTGTTGTGGTATAAGTAGTAGTAGTTGCATAAATAATTGAGCCGTCAGGCTTTTTAATACTATGTATTCCAGAGCCTTCATCACTAGCAGTAATGGTAATAGTGGCAATATTTTTTAGAATGTCAACTGAAGAATTTACGATAGGTAGTATCTTATCTAATTGATGTTCATAAACAGTAAATACCTTTACATATTCTAATCCATTCACTAACTTATAATACAAAGTATAGGTTCCTGCTTCTGTTACTATAAATGAGTTATCTGTAATAATTGTCCCATTATTTCGGAAGTGTGTCACATCATGAATTCCTTTGTCCCACTTTATGACTGTAATATCTTCCTGAGAATCAATTGTACCTACACTATTCTCTATGTCAATGTTTACAGTAGGTTCTTTTAAATCTTCCATAACAACATTAAATTTATGTACATATTCATTGCCAATTTCGTCTTTATAATAGATAGTATGTACACCTAAATTCGTAACATTTAATGTTAGCTCTGTAAATTCTGTTCCGTTTAAAGCAAAGTCTGTAATGAGTTTATCGCCGATCATCCATTTCTGTAATACAGCATGTCCTTTACCTGTATACTTCAATGATACAAGTCCATTATTTACTTTAGTAGATAATTGTAGTCTAATACCATGAGAAATGGGTGTTTCACTAAATTCTGCGTCTTTCCAATCACCAATAGTTGTTTCGTATTGTAATGCTCCATCTTTATTGACACGCATTCCATGTACGCCTTCGAGATACACTAGTTTATCAAGATGCTCTGACATAGATTTTGGTAATTGTTCATCAGGAATTTTGCCTTCCTGATCTAAACTGACCACTCCGTTTGCTATCCCTTTATCTTTTATAGAAATTTTATCATTTAATAAATTACCGAAATTATCTAGTTTCAACTGTAAGTCCTGAATCAGTTGTAAGAAATTTAAATTAGCAGAATTGAGGTTATCAAAGAAACGTACTTTAATTGGTTGAATAGAAACTTTACTGTTATTATTAGATAGGGTTAAGATTACATTATAAGTACCAATCTCGACTGTATGTATAGGTTGAAATAGAAACTTTATTATCTTCAAGCCATCTAATACTTCTGAATTGCCATTTGCTTTTAATGTTGCTCCACTTGGCATGATAATTGTTAATTCAGCGTTATCGAACGTTGAAATATCATACAAACCTCCATTATCATGAATTCTAAATTTCAAAACTGCAGTGTCACCTCTACGAAACACTGGTATAAGAGATGTATATTTAAATTTTAAATCTACATCTAGTAGATATTCATTTTTAAACATTTTAAGCTCCTTTTTTATTAGAGATTTTAAGGAATTGGAAATCAAGAGACTTAGGAATTAATAACTTAGTTTGAATTGTTACTCGATTAAGAAAGACTCCAATTGACAGTTGATTTATCAGGGAGAGTTATATGTTCAACTCCTGATTGGAAATCACTAGCTTTAATTTTTATTATAATGGTGTTTCCTAGAGGAGTTTTAGTAATCGTTGCAATAGGTGCAGTTTTATCAATGTTATTAATTGATTTGACTGTTGCATTACCGAAACGGTCTTTGGCATAAACAGTGTATATGCCATTATCTGAAACATTGAAACTGTTATTGGAAATAGTATTTCCGTTGTTTTGTAAGAATGCAGTAGTTTGATTACCGCTAGCCCGTTTAATTGATGGTACTTCATTTACATTAGAGATTGTTACATTGACTGTAACATCTTTATTAGTGAATGTTTGAGGGGCAGAAGACAAACTTATAATAGGTGGATCAAGATCAATTTGATCAACCGTGACAGTATGTATTAGTTGATTGCCAACTTTATCGCTTACGATAAATTCATAACTACCATTCGCTGTTGTGGTATAAGTAGTAGTATTTGCATAAACAATTGGACCGTCAGGCTTTTTAATACTATGTATTCCAGAGCCTTCATCACTAGCAGTAATGGTAATAGTGGCAATATTTTTTAGAATGTCAACTAACTGAAATATCCTCTTGAGAATCAATTGTCCCTACACCATTCTATATGTCAATGTTTACAGTAGGTTCTTTTAAATCTTCCATAACAACATTAAATTTATGTACATATTCGTTGCCAATATCGTCTTTGTAATAGATGGTATGTGTACCTATATTTATAATGTTAAATGTTAGCCCGGTGATTTCTGTTCCATTTAAAGCGAAGTCTGTAATAAGTTTATCGCCGATTATCCATTTCTGTAATATAGCATGTCCATTACCTGTATACTTCAATGTTACAACTCCATCATTTATTTTAGTAGATAATTGTAATCGGTTATAATTACTAGACGCTTCTTCATCAAACCCTGCATTTTGCCACTTACCTGTAGAGGTTTCATATTGGACAATTCCTTCTTCGTTTACACGTAGTCCATGCACACCTTCAAGATAAACATTTTTATTAATATGATTTTTAATGAAATTAGGTATCTGCAATTCAGGTATCTCCCCATTTCTATCTAAACTTAAGATACCATTTGGTTTGCCTTTCTCCTGAATGCTAACCGTACTATCTAATAAATTGTCTAAATTATCGACTTGTGCCTGTAAATCTTGATTTAATTGTAGTAAGTTCGAATTGCTGGAAGGGGGATTATCAAAGAAACGTACTTTAATTGGTTGAACAGAAATTTTATTATTATTGTTAGACAAGGTTAATATAATACTATAGGTACCAACTTCCATTGAATGGGTTGGATCGAATTTAAATTTGATTACACTCACACCATTAAGAATTTCAGAATCGCAAGTTGTTTCAATTGTTGAGCCACTTGGCATGATAATGGTTAGTTCAGCTTTATCGTAGGATGAAATGTCAAACAAGTCTCCATTGTCATGAAATCTAAATTTCAAAATAGCTGTGTCACCTCTACGGAACACAGGAATGAGAGAAGAGTATTTAAATTTTAAATCTACGTCTAATAACCACTCATTTTTAAACATATTAATTAAACACTCCCTTAACTATTCTTGTTCTGCTTTCTTAAATTCTTTGTTCAGAGCTTCATAATATTCGAGGGCATTTTCGAATTGCTCACACCAAGAATCTATCAAAATGGCGACTTCGTTCGATACTTTCAAATCACAGTTAAGAATGCTATTTGCGACTGATAAAATCATATCTTTGCTAGATGGCGTTAAATCTATGTAGAATTCTTCATTTTCTAATTCTGTAATAAGGTTAATGGCCTCTTCTTCAGATGATATTGATTTAAATTGTATTGTGTTACTGTCATTACTTTTCCTCATAGGCTTTCCGTCTTGTCCGATTTCTGCTCTATCAAGAATGATTGCATCGACCTCTGCGATAACACCAATGTTCCATTGTTCTGCAATAATTCTATTAAATTTTGTTCGCATTCTTGATTCTTTAACAGATAACTCCATAGCCATGACAAAATCACTTAATGCTTTTAGATCTCGGTTTTTAAAAAATATAAAATTACTCATATTCACGTTCTCCTTTGTTTAATCCTATTATTGTAATACCACTAAAATCAACTACACCTTGAAAAATTTTATATTATATCTTTAAATAATTGAATACGTCTATAGTTAAACTATCACTACCTGTAATACTAATCATGAAAAGAACGTAATTCGCTTGCTCCTATTATTAATCTGGCTCCAACAGTCCACTAATTAAATCTAGCTTTTCTGCACTTATTAAACTATTTAATTAAGACCTAGTACTTTTGCTTCTCTTAAATCTAGTGTTCCAGTTATTCTTAACTCTTCTATCAATACACCCCACATGGCACCTAAAATTAAATAGTCATTTCTATGCCATATAAATCCACCAGTAATTCCGCCGAAGTTTATTCTTTTTTCTTCACGATTGCCATAGTGACTACCGATATTTAATACACTTCCTATAAAAACATCTTTCTCTGTTTTAATACTTACTCCATTTAATTTTCCAGCATTAACTGTTCCTAAATCGGCTGTAATAGCACTTAATGAATTAACTTCCATTTGATCAGCTGTAATTTTCCCAGTAGTAATTTGTTTTGCATCAATTGAGATTGTTTTCATAGTTTCTGTACTTAACGAACCGGTAACTAAGCCTTGGAACGTTCCACTTGCTGCTTGCAAAGAGCCTGTGAATGTTCCATTTACTGCTTGGAGACTCCCTGTAAAAACTCCATCGACGCCTTTTAGTGTACCTATAAAAGTTCCTCCTACATTATCGAGTGTACCTGTCGCGCTTTCTAATCTTCCACCAAACCATGCATTCCCACTATTGTTTATTTGAAATGTAATTTGTCCTGATGCGTTATAGCCTTTAATACCATCTCCGTCAATAACTACACCTTTATTTGTGGAAGGGGAGGTACGGATAGATAAATCACCTACAATTTCAACCTGTCCTGTAGCTGCATTGACATTAAATGTGCGAACACCGTTATTATTAAATGAACGAATACCATTTCCATCAAATTGAATACCTCGATATTGATTATCTGACGTTCGAATATCAATGGCACCGTCATAAATTCTAAGACCATATGTATATAACGATGTATTGTCTGGATTAGGATATCTCCCTAAGTGCACTCGTGGCTTATTCGATTTGTCAAAAACCGTCATTAGAGCATTTTGAATTGAGACAATGCCATCAACGTCTTCGATATGTAATTTGTTTCCTAATATTAAACGTCCGATAAGACGTTCAGCGTGTACACCATCTTTATTAATGGCTACTGAAACCGTATTGCCATTATCGGGAGTTATTAATAATTGACCATTTTGAATCATTAACCAATTATTCTTGTTTAACATATCAATGGCAATTAGTCCACGTTCACTTAAAGTTACACTGTTATTTAAGCCACCTTGAATTAATTGCTTGGCAGAATCAAATACACCATTAATGTATGCTGTTAAACTATCTTTCGCATCTCTTCCATCATTCCATTTATATTTATCGATGTTAACGGTAGTTGACGTATTAGAAGCTATGTTCAGTTGTGCGATCAAATCACTATAGTCATCTTTTTCTCTTGTTGTATTTGATAAGGTTATAGAGACATCACCAGACTCATAGTTAAAGGTAATTTCAGTAATCTTAGCACTTACCAAGACATTCATACTTTGGGATTTTACAGTTAAAATATCTCCAATACTTATTTTGTCTTTATTAAAATCTTGTTCTATATTATGTAGAAAGTTATCAAGTGAAAGAGTTAGATGAATAGGAGGCTGACGCACTTCATTAAATACTTCGTAGGCTTCTTCTAATAAGTCTTCATCGTCTGTAATAGAGTCATTATAGTGTTCACGTTCTATAATAAAATCGTTCCACTCCTGGATCTGTGTAACTGTAAAATTATTTTCTACTTTGACTGTCTCGCGTAATTGAGAAATTTGATTTTCAATAGTATTTTGTTGATTCTTTAATAAAGAAATTTGTGATTCTTTAGCGGTTATTTCTGAAAACTTGTTATTTAATTGATTAATCAGATTTTGCCAATCTGATCGATTAGGTGCTGAATCACCATACGTATAATTGATAATGTCACGTTGATTTAATAAATCATTTCGCTGGGCAATTAAAACACTTAACTCTTGTTCAAGCTGTTGGATGTCATCATTTTTGGCTGTTGCCTGAGTAGTTAATGAATCAAATTGACCTTGTAAAGATTCTAATTTTTTCCTGTATTTAACCAATGCGATACATAAGCTATCACTCATATAATTCGATGATTGTATAACATTGTAAGAAGAGTCGCATTCAAATGGGAACATGAAGAATGAATAGTCTTCAATAAAATTTGAACCAGTAGGGGAGAGTCTTCGAAAATCTAATCCATCTTGACCGTATACTTTTAACCGTGTCACCATATTTTCAGGGTCGATTGATAAATTAAAGGACTCCAAAAACTTTCCTTCTTTTAATCGCAGGCCTTTATTTTTACCAATGTTCTTTGCATAATGAAATGAAATTTTCTGTGTTATCGTGTCAAAATTTACTGCAGCATTGAATTTTTCAGCGATATCAAAAATACATTGTAGGACATTGGCAGAAGACACTTCAAAAGAACGATGTTTTAAATCAAATTCTGCATCTACATAATCTAAATTCCAAACAGTTTGGTTTAACATATCTGCTGATAGGTAAGAGAGAGTACGTGATGTCTCTTCATAATCACGAATTAATTTAGTTGCTAGTTGAATGGCTAAACTGTATGTCTGATAAGTAACATACTCAAAACCTTCATTATCCATTTGTTTGTTAATTTTTAAAATAATAAAGTACTCTATTTGATTATCTTTTTTCATACGAATGAGATATCGTTCTTTTATTTTATCTATTAATGGATTTTTAATGAGTTTGTGGTTACGTTCTACCAATACAGGAATTGAAAATGATAATTCGTTAATTGCACTAAATTTAATCGATAAATTTTCATCGAAACTATCTATAATTTTATGTATCGATGTTCTATCTGGTTTACATAACCAAAATTCAGGTTTAGACTTTCTATGTTGAATATTAAAATATGAGATTGACAAATTTTCACCTCCAAAATTATTCAGTTAAATAAACATATTGATAAGTCATTTCTATATCAAAATCTCCTGTTAAAATCATTTTTGTAGATGTCTCACCATTATATTTATAGCCAATTCCAAACTCCAGCCAGTCATTGTTGTGATTATCAAATAAATAACGACCTTTTGATTCAAAATTTGATTTAATCTCTTCGTTCGAGCAGTCTATATCAATTTCTTCACCATCTAATAATGCATTTAGTTGGAAATTATTAATTAATTTATTTTCTAAATACGTTTTAATTTTTATGTCTCCATTACCTTTTTTCTTTATTTTAATATAAGGTCTAAATGGTTTATCTCCATCATTATTAATATAATTAGTTAATTCACTAGATACATTATATTTAGAAGTAATTGGATGAGAATAAGAATAGGGGGAGTTACATCTCACAGTTGTTTGTACATATCCATCCTTTAGACCATTATGGAATATTTCTGAAGAACCTTCGATTAAAGCATAGTAGACTCTATTTGGATTTGATTCGAACCAAAGTGGCTTGTAATACTCTTGATCAAGCCAACGAGCTATCTCCCGCAAATTTTCTCTGTTTTCCCATTCTTCAATATAAAATACCAAAGGAAAAGAGACTGGCTGTTCATCCAGTCTCTTAAAATATGGTGTATTTCTACTAGCGACGCTTTTTTCGATTATTTTTCTAGTAGGGAGGAAATTTTCCCTAAACAATCCTCCACCCTCACTTATTAAGATAACCCCCATATCTTCACTAGATATTCCGTCGTAAGTAAACACTGTTGATTCATTCAATTATATTCCACCCTTTCTTGTTCTAATATCATTCATAATTTCACGAGCAAACTGTTTTGCACTTGCTTGAGTAGTATTAAATATGTCTCCCATAAAACTTATTTCAAAAACATCTCCACTATTACTAATAGGGCTTAATATATTAGATGTACTAGGAAGAGCACTAAGTAGGGGAGGAATGGAATTCATTATTCTATCTATAATGTTAATAGAACTAAATAACCTATTAGTGTCAACTTTATCCAGAATGATTTCATTAGGGTGAGCAATAATAGCTTTACCACCATTACCATCAATGCCAAAACCGCGCCAATTCATATAACCACCAGTATCCAAGGAAGCGATATATTTTCTCATATATTCTTGAAGTGTTATATCACTTATACTCCCAATGTTGGCAGCCATAAATTCTTTTAATTGACCAATTTGCGATGAGTTTAAAGCGGATTTGATTTCTTTGAATCCAAATTCGGGTAGAATTTTAGAGCCGTTCGTACGACCTGATTGAGCAATTTTATCTGCAGTTCCTTTAATAGCTTGTTTTGTACCAGCATTGCTAGTTTGATATCTAAGAATATCATTCATATATTTTGCCATAAGGACTTGCATATCACCCTTCGTTAAAGCTTCTCCAATATTATAACGGGCAGCGTTGTTGGTCGAACTTAAAGGGGAACCAATAGTACCTGTATTTAAAAATTCGTCTATATAGGAGGCATATTTACCTCCTCCTATTCCTTTGTATTGAGAAAAGAACTCATCTAATCGTTCTTTATCTGCATTTGTTAAGCTACTTATATAACTATCAAAGCTAATATTTTTACCTATTTTAGAACCGTTATCACGACCTTGTAATCCTAAACTATTACCTAGACTATGTGTAGCTTCTTTTTCAGAACCAGTTAAAACATTTGCAACTTTATCTGTTAGAAATTTTCCAAATACCACCTGTAAATCAGCGTTGGATAGATTTCCTTTAGATAGCTCAACATTACTTCCATTTTTCTCGTTAAAATTACCATTAGGGTTAAAGTTATCTACAAAATCATTTGAGGCTATTTGTGTAGATTTAAATTCATTAAAAAGTTTTAGGGCTTCTTCTAATTGATCAATAACATTTTGTCGAATAGCAGTACCGACTGCGGCCATTGTACCATCCATTGTATCTTGTAACCCTGGTAGAGTATCTTTCATTTGTTGTATAAAGAGTCGGAAGTCTGCTTCAATGTTATCAAAATTTCCTTTTAAAATATCTTCTCGCATTTGAGCGAACTTTCGTTCATCATTTAGAAGATCACTATAGTGTTTTTCCCAATATTCTTTTTCTCTGTCTATTTTTTTAATTATTGCTTCATGTTCTTTTTCTTGAATCTCGATTTTTCTATTTATTTCCTCTTCCTTTAATTCTAGTTGATCACTTAAACCCTGTTTTTGCAATTCAATATCTCTATCATGACGGCGCTCGTTAATATTTTTATCAATTTCATCTAATTGTTCTTGTAGCTTTTTACGTTTAGATTTAGCCTCATGACTATCATCTAGGGCAAGTACATTAATTTGACGCTGGATATTATTTTTTTCTTTTTCCATTTGGTCAATTTCCATATTATAATCACGTTCAGCTTCTGTTCTATCAATTAAACGTAACCGCTCATTGATATTTTTCTTAAAAAGATCTAGCTCATCTTGGAGATTTTTCATGATTTTTTCATGCTTTTCGTTTTCACGTTTAATCTCTTCATCAATAAGTTTTAAATGTTCATCTCTACGTTCTTGAATATAATCTTTATATGCAGAAATAACGTCATTAGCAATTTGTTCTAATTGAGATTTATTAGCTTCCTCAACTTGCTTTGTATAGTCTTTTATAGATAGGGTGGCATTTAAATATGCAAGATGTTCTTCCTCTAAAAGTTCTTTAATCTGTTTAATTCTTTCAGCCGTGATATCACGTTGTTTCAATTCTTCAACTAAAGAATCTCGAGTTTTAAGATGTTGTTTAGCCATTTGTTCATACTGTTTAAGTATATCTTTTGTGTATTCTACATAATCGGCAGACCCTTCTTTATACATTTTACGAATTGCTTCTGCTCGATCAATTTCAAACTGCATATCATCAATCGCAGCATCAGATTTTGTTTTTATATTAACAATAATCTCATAATCTTTTTCTTGTATATCTAGTTGAAGTTGTTTTATTTCCTTTTTTAATTCACTAACTTTATCAGTAGCTTTTGTTAATGCTTCGCCATATAATTCACCACTGTTAATTAACTTTTGAAGGTCACTTAATTCTTGAATATTTATAGTCTGCTTTTCACGCATTGTTTGATTAATTTTTTCAAGTGATTGCAAATATTTAAGTGAAGATGTATCAAGCTCATTTAATTTCAAATACTCATAATCAAGTACTACATCTTTATCTTTACGTTTATCGTCAAAAGTACTAAATAATTCCTCTACCAGACTTACATATGATTCCATCTTAGATGTGTCAACATCAAGTATCGCCAAATCAATTTCACTATTAATCTTTCCTAATTCATGTAATCTTTCAGTATATTCAGCAACAATAGAAGAGGATAATTTACCGCTTTTGATAAATTGTTGTAATTGATTTATTTCATCAACATTAATCTTTTTCTTTTCATTTAATGCTTGTGACTGCCTATTTAATTCATTGCGATATTCAAGTGAAGATTGTTTTAGTTTCTTTAAGCGATTTTCACTATTTTCTAGAAATTTATCGTAATTCGACTTTTTGTATTCAAATGATTCTAGAGAAGCATCAATGATATATTTTTCTAATTTCTCAATCGATTCCCTTTGATTTAGAATATCCCGTTGAAGATTTATTAACTCAGAACGTGCTTCATCAATAGCTTGTTGACCTGTATCAAATTTGGAAGTAACACTAGTAACACTGACGTTTCCTGATTTAGCGTCCTTGTAAAATTCTGTTGGATTGATTTGTTTTCCATTTTTACGAGTTTCGTAATGTAAATGTGGACCAGTTGTACGTCCTGATTCTCCTGTCTCGCCGATATAGGTTCCAGCTTGAACATAATCTCCAACTTTTGCTACAGCTTTATTTAAGTGTGCATATAAATGTTCAATGCCAGAATCATCTCTAACAATAACAATATTGCCATATGTTTCATGCTCACTGTTTTTAGAAGCTTTTCCTGCTTTTATTACTGTACCTGATATATTTGATTCTAATCGAGTACCTTTTTTAGCGGAAATATCCATACCTAGATGTTTATCTGGTTTACCACTGATTGGATCAATGCGTCCTCCAAAAGGACTTGTAATTTTTCCCGACCATCCACTTAATTTTTTGGTAGTTGTTGACGTAGTCCCATTGCTCGTGATATTTCCAGTCTTTTGAATCTTTCCACTTTCGATTTGTGATTCAATGGATCCAGCTTGTTTTTGAAGTATGTCTAATTTATCTTTTTCAAGTTTCAATTGCTGTTCTAATGATTTTTTGTATTCATTGGAATGCTTAGGTAGGGTAGACTGAAGACTTATTTGTTTTTGAATTTCAAGATTCAAATTTTCTAAAGTTTTTTTATAATTATTAGTGACATAAATTGATTCTTTTATTGTTGAGTTAGAAGCTTTAGAAGAAGATTTCGTGGATGAATCAATTGTAGAAGTAAATGCATCAATTACACCAACCTCCTTGTCTAAATTAGAAACTAAACCACTCAATTCTTTTTTATAACCACTTATTTTATTTTGTAAAACTACTTGTTGTCCCTTAAGTGCGATACCTACAAATGGAGTATTTAATGCACCAAATACTTTGGATGTAATTTCGTTTACTTTTACATAATTCTCTAACATTAGTATTTCTTTTTTTATATTTTCAATTTTAAATTTTGTTGATTGAGCAGAGGCAATCATCATTTGTTGTTCAGAGGTTAATTTTTCTTCTCTTGCTAACTTATATGCTTTTAATAAGACTTCATTCGCTCTATTCTCAGCTTGAATAACCTTAATCTTTTCCTCACTTAAGGTTATAGCTTTCCCGTCTTTATCTAGAATGGAAGGATAAATAGAATTTAAACTATTCATAACTGAATCACGACTTTTCAATACATCTACTAGCCGTTGTTCTTCAGCCGTTAAACTGCCTTTTTGATTCAAGTTACGAATTTCTTCTTCAGTATATCCACCCAATTGATTAGTCAACATTTCATATTGGAATAATAATTCAGACGTGTCATTGATCTTTTTCTGAGAAACACCTGCTAGTTTTTCAAAAACATTTGATAGTGTTTCTGCCTCTTTTTTGAAGCCACCCACTTTTTCTCTTGCTTCAGCTAATGTTAAACTATGAGTTTTCATTTCAAAAGATAATTCTTTTTGAGTTTTCGTAGTATCCTTGAATTGTTGATTTAGCGCTTTCATAATACTACTTACTTCTTTTTCACTTAATCCCAGCCCAGATAATTCAGCTTTCACATTAGACAACTTATCTTTAGTTTTACCTGCCATTGAGTCAAAAGTTTCAGAAGTAGCATTCTCCATGTTTTGAAAAGAACCTATAATATCATTTATTAATGTAGTGGCATCCACATTTGAAAATAATGATGTTAATGATTTTTGCAAAGTATCTAGTTCACTTATATCCGCAGCGGCAATTAATTGTGCTGCAAAACCTTCAGCATTGTTTTTAACACTATCGGTTAATTTATCGTTTTCACTTATTACATTAGCAATGTTAGAGATATAGTCCGATTTTTGTGCTAATACATTTTGTTTTAGCTTATTTTCCGTTTCAATAATGTTTTCAGCGTGATAATTGACGGCTTCACTTAAGTTTTGATAATAATCTGCTAACTCACTATTACCATTACTTCTAGCTTTAGATTGGAGCTTATTTAATTCTTCTATTTTGTTTTCAAAATCAGCTACTGTTTTAAGTAATGGTTCACCTTTGTCATCAAAAAAATTAACTTTATATCGTATATCTGGTGCAAAATCAGCGTGAAAAGTGTTTAGAGTAGTAGCTATTCTTTTTGTTTTACTATCTTGTTCATCTTCTAATTCAGAAATAGACGTTTTTCGAATTTTGATATCTTCATCACGTTTTTCTTTGGCCGCTTGTTCAGCAATTTGCGACTCGATAGCTTGCTGTTCTTTAAGTAATTCGATTTTTACTTTCAAAGCATCTGAAGAACCAATAATCTTATTACCAAATTCATCTTCGCGGGCGACAATATGAGGTAGTATTTCTCCAAGTTGATTCGAAATTTCTTGATATTCGGTTAAGATAGAAGGATCTGTATTGCCTAATGTTATGGATTTCTCTAATTCAGCATATCTAGATGTTAGGCTATTGATATCTGGGGCATTAGCAGTATAAGAGTCCACTATATTCTTTTGCTCAGCTACTAATTCTTCAGCCATTTGTTTGGCTTTAGTACTTCTTTCTTGTAGTTTATTTATTCCAAATTCTGCAAGAACTATTGCTGCTCCAATGCCAGTAGATGCAAGAAGTCCTCTCCCGATGCTTGCAAGACTACCAACAGCCGCAAGTCCAAGTCCTCCACCTTTTTTTGAAGATGCAGCTGTTTTTGCCGAGGATTTTTCGCTATTTTCTTCACCAATTTTAGGCGGTCTAATTTCAGCTGTTTTTTTCTTAATAAATTCTGTTAATTCAATAGCTCTTTTTGCTCCATCAATAATTGAGGTTAAGAAGTTTGTAGAATCTTGAGCGGCGACTTTCGTATTGTTTCCGAACTCGATAATACCCTGATTAATTTTCTCTAATTGGTTTGGAATATCCGATATACCTGCAATATTTAAACCTTCACCTAGTTGAATATTTGTAATTTGAGTATTTAATTCAACGATTTTTGAGGTTAATTGTTCGAAGTCGGCAGTGTCTGCATATGCTTTTTGTAGTTCATAGATGTTATTTAAATTGGCTTCTAAAGCTTGTAAATTTTGCTGTGTTTCTTGAATGCCGTTTAATTTAAATTCATTAGTATTGACTGTTTGCATTTCTGTTTTCAGTTGGGTCAATATTTTTTCAAGAGATTGTAGGTCGCCGGTAGGGACTTTTGCTAGTTGTTTGTAAAATGCGTTGACATTTATTTTTAAATCTCCGAAAGTTTTATTTAGAGTGTCTATAGATTTTACAGAGTGAGTGACTTGTTGTTTGAATTCATCGAAAAATGGAAGGGGAGGGGATGCTCCGTTTCCAATATTTTTTAGTTTTTGATTAAAGGCTTCGAGTTGCCGTTCTAACGCTTTTATTTGTTTTTCATATTCGATAAAGATTTGTGTGTTATGTCCTTTTACATCTAAGTTAATTGTTAGATTAGGTATGTTTTTTAATCGTTGTATGTATGTATTAATATTTTTCTTAGAAATCTCGTCATTGATACCTAGAGCGACTAATAGCTCCGTTGGTTTTGTTTGTCCACCACCAGTACTCAATCGGTTTTCCCTCCTAATTTTTAGACAACAGAAAAAACAGCTACTGTATGGCAGCTGTATTGATCAATTTATCTTTATTTAATAATGAATAAGACAGTAAATATCCTAAAATGTTCAAATACCCACCTAAAGCAGGTAGGGGAGTAGTTCAAAATTTTAAAAATTTATTTGCAAAGACTAAAAATCAGAAGTTCCTTAGTCGTTCTTTTTAGGATGTTTATTTGGTTGTCTCAACAACGTTTGATTTTAAGATATTGAAGAACTCTTTTTCTATTTCTAAATATTTGAAACTTATGTTTAGTCGTTTATTAATTTCCTCTAACACATTGGAAATCTCATTCATTGTAAACATTTCAGTTAAAAATATTTCATACCAGCCAATGTCTACTAGTTGATTCATTGTTGCAAAATGCGTTTCAATTGGCTTATCTTTTAATTCAGTTTGTAAATCAGTAAAATGTTTAATGATTAAAAATAAAATGTAATTATTTAATTCATGATCATTTTGAAAGAAATCCAGTTTGTTTTTTTGAACATATTCAATTGTATCAGCTAATTCACTTATCAAAATTGTTATTTTACGTTTACTAAATTTAGGATAAAAATAAATAAACTTTCCTTGCTCTTGATCAATGTAAAACTTTTGCTTTTTATTTAAGGCATCTGCATTTTTTTGTATATCTGCTAATGATAATTTCGTTTCACGTTTTGTCATTTTTGAACTCCTTCATTAGAAATAAAGAGGGTAGAGAATGAAATCTCTACCCATTTTAAATTAATTTATTAAATAACATCTACAGCAATTGTTTCACTAAATGTACCATCAGTTACTTCAATAGTCGTTTGATCATTTGCTTTTGCAGCAGCGCCTAAAGTAACGACACCATTTGCATCTACAGTAGCAATTGACGTGTTCTTCGATTTCCAAGTTAACTCATTGTTTTGTAAAAGTACATTGCTATAGCCTGCGCCTCGAATACCTAATACTGTAATACGTTGAGAATCCCCAGCAACAGCAGAATCAAGAACTAAGCGAGAAGGATTTGCAGCAAGGGCAGTAAATTGTACTTTTTCCTCAGATAAATTACGAAGCTTGATATATGCATAGTTTCCTTTTTTATCTGCAAGTGAGCTACCTGCTAGGGAAGAAGAAGCAACACCTTCATGTGTCATTGAAATTTCAACAGCTCCATTTGGCTTGAAGTTGGGCACTTCAATAATCACTTCACCAGTTTTTCCGTTATTCGAACGAATATCGACATTTAATTCCATGCGAACTGCTTTAGGGAAGGAATCAGCAGAGATTTCAATTGTATCCATCATTTCCTGAACAGCATAGACAACCTGTACTTCTTTTCCAGCTAGAGCAGGGACAGAAATATCTTTACCAGCAGGCGCGTATTGTGTAAATGTACCGTTTAGTTGCTCTACGTGTACTTTTCCAACAGGTGTATCAGCTAAGGTACCTTTACCGTCTGCATCAAGTAAAATAATTTCGTCAGTAAAGAATTCAGCTAGTTGATGGTTGATTTCTGTACCATTTTGTAAAGCGATATAGGCAGTATCGAAAGCAGCATCTTCAATAGAAAATGTTAATTCTTTTTGGTAGTTAAGTTCATACACCTTTTTAGAGCCTTTTCCAGCGTGAATTGCTTGTGTTTGAATTGCTTGTGTCATAGATGAATTTAGAAGAGTTTTACCATTTAAAATTAATTCATCTGTTAAGCGATCAAATAAACGAACGTTTGCTACTGAAGTTAAAAATTGGTTTTGTTGTGTCATAAAATATTACCATCCTTTTAGTTATTATTATTATTTATTTGAACTAGGCTCAAGTCCTAGTTTTTTCATTTGTTGGTCAAATGCTGATCTTGTAATAATGACATCCTCATTTTTCTGCGGCTCTTCAATATGGCCTAACCAGTGTGGAAGATCTTGTTCATTTTTGAATTCAATCATTCCGGAGTAGCGTGCATTAAGAATGGCATCACTACTGATCATATAGTCCATACGAATTAATCCTTTGTGGAATTGATAAAGAGTTAGTTGTTCAATTTCATGGTAGGGTAAGCCGGATTTACAATGATATGCTATTATTTGTTGTTCTAAATCTGCCTGTTTTGTTTTTCTTTTAGCCATAAATACACGTGCTTCTTGAATGGCTTTCTTTGTACCGGGGTCGATAAATTCATCATCTAAATCAATAAGATTTTGTTCACTTATGAAAGTTTTAATTTTATCAAAATCACGCTCATGCAAAGAAATGCCATCGACGATTATAAAGGCCATACCTTTTTCATTCATTGAAATTTGGATGTCATCAGTTTTAAAAACTAAACGATATAATGAAAGTAATTTTTCTAGTATTTCGTGTCCACCGTCGTTCTGAGACATAGCAAGTAAAAACAGGAAGTAAGACATTCTAATTATTTCTGGTTGTGGAAAATCGTTTTTAGGTAAAAGTAAGCATTGCACAGCATCATAAAATTCATCTGCATCGTTCATTTTTACAGGGTAAACATTTAAACCTTTATATTTAATCGGTTTTCCAAATGCCTTTTTAGTGCTGATATTCATGATCTAAATCCCATAGGCTGTTGCCCTGAAGGCATAATGTAAGTCCAACGATAACCAACAAAGTCATTAGGAGCATTCGTAATTGGGAATCCGCTATGGAATCTTAAATCCCCAAACTCCTCAACATCTTCTTGAAACAATACTTCGTTTAGCTTTTCGCCGAGCCAATCGAGCCGAAAATCAGTATTATTGACAGAAACAGGCGTATAAATATCAAAGATATACTGTTGAGTGCTAGAATAAGGATTATCCGTAAATTGATTTAAGTTTTTTAGATAATTTTTTTGTGGCATACGAGTACCTGTGTATAAACAAATTCTACAAATATTTGTGTCTGATGCTAGATCATTAGTTTTATCACCTATAACTATTAAATTGTTAAGTATACTGTCTTTCTCAGGTAATTGAGATACATCCATTTTTAAGTCATCAAGTGGATCATCTTGTTGATCCTTTGACATGTAGTATAGTAAACGAAGAAGTTTTTCATCATTTACTAATAAACGATAAAATTCAGTTATGTTTTTTACTATTTTCATTCTCCTTTATTCCTCCTAAAGAAGAAGAGTGCAATTTTGAAGGTTTCAATATTATTTAATTGGAAAAAGATTATGTATTTTTTTACATTAATTTATACATACAAAAGTTATCACCTTCTTTCATTTAATATAGATAATCATGCTAGGCCAATTACATTTCATAAACAGTTTACTTGAAAGCACGGATACCTCTTTTAGTAATATGAAACCTTCATGATAGGGCTGTAAGATATGTTAAACTTAGTGGACAGCCCTATTAGAAAACTTCATTATTTTTAATGTTTGTTTTAAATTAATTTATGTATTAAACGGAATCTTCTTCTGCATCTTCAATGCCAAAAGCAATAGCTTCAAAGTATGAAGTGTTTGAAAAGGTGTTATGTCTACTGGAGCCTTTAGTAATTTCTTTTTGCTTATAGTGAGAGAGTACGTAATTATCTTGTAATCGATGTTGTGCATTTTGATTTTTAAGTAATTTTGTAATTTCTTTGCGTCTTTTATTGCGCTTTTTAGCTTCTTTAATGTACTTTAAATTTTCTTCTTCTAATAGAAGCTCTTCTTTAGTGAAAAATCCTTTTGTTATATAATAACCTAACATATCTAACAAAATGATCGTATTGCGAGTATGAGAGGTTATACTGAAATATATTTCTAGAGTGATCTCTTCACCTCGATAAATGATTCTCTCATTTTCTAAAAATGATCGTATGTATTGAACTCTGTCCTCTATCGGAAGATCTAAATTCAATTCAATGACCGCATTCGGTAATTGTAATTTCATATGTATTCTCCTTCTACTTATTAGGTTGGCTAGTGTATATGTAAATCCACTTTTTTCGCCCAAACCACTTTACCGTTTATTTTTTGCATTTCTTACATTGTGAGTGGAAAAGATCTTTGCTACTGCTATTTAAACTAAAAAACTCATCGGTAGCAGGGAGTATATCTTTACATTTACTACATCTTTTTGTTTTTAAATGTAATGTATTTATATAGGTAACTTTTCTCCATTGTCTATCATTCTCTTGTTTTAGTCGCAAACAAATAGTATTAAATCTACTCCCTACTGTTTTAACAGGTATTCCTAAAATTTTCCCTATAGTATAATAAGAAAAGTCTTTAGCAATATAACTTAGTAATTTAATTTGGTCTTTATTTAAAGTTTTTTTAATTAATTCATCTAAATCAGCGAATAAACTAATGACATCTGTATTCATTTTTAAAGAATTAGTTGCACATACACCATGATTGAAATTGGTATCGTCAATTGAGCCTCTATAAGTTAATAGTTCTTTAATAACTGTTACATCAGATAATACTAGTTGCTGATATTTTGTATCTTTACTTGTTTGATAAGCCATTGTGATATCTCCTTTTGTTTTTCCATAATATGCTTTTAACAATTATAATCCTAATGATAAATAAATCAATCAATATTTTAAATTAATTAATTTAATTAAAAGTCAAAACCTCTATTTTAACAGAAAAGAAATAGTTTAAAATAAAATCTTGATGCTTAGTCAATCTAAATTGGATTAATTAATTTAAAAATGTTACATTTTAAATTAGCGTGTGTTACTATTAAATTGATTATATTTAAAATGGTAAAATAAGGGAGTTGAAAGGTTTGAAGGTTGGAAAAACGAAAGAAGAATTAATTGAAGATATTAAAGCGAAAATACCTTTGTTAGTCCAAAACGATTTAATTTTAGACGAAATTTCAATACAGCTTAATAAACATAACATTAACATAGGAAATATTCTCGAATTGATTAATGATGAGAACATATTAAGAGATGCGAATTTACAGGAATTGTTATTACTAGGAGAACAACTGCATTTAAAATTTGCAGACACTGATGATAATTGGATAGCAGAGTGGCTTAATCCTTCAGAAATTAAAGAGTTAAGGTTGTACATAAAAGAATCACCATATCAAGAAACTATTACGTTGCCATATACTTTCGAGAATGTTATGAAAACAGGACATAATGAGTATACTGCAGTAATTCCAAATTCAATTATTGGTAAGCTTTGGATGAGCGGTATTACAATGTATAATCCAAATATTCAACGTCAAGCAAAAAAGAAAAGAGTAAAAAGTGGAATTATTGAGGTCATGAATTTAAATCCAAAATCTTTACATGAGATTGAAAAGCAAGCTTTAGAGGGAGACTTAATTACTTCTACTTTACGCTACAATGCCAAAGTTGGTTCTGGGATGGATGGGGTTGAATTTATTTTCGATGAACGAGATAAGTCTCTGACATTGTTAGAAGGTACTTTATTAGATGTCTTAGATGGGGCGCATCGTACTTTCTCAATTTATAACGCGTATATGAAGAAAGCAGATTTAGAAGGTAACATGATCGTTATTTTTTCTAATATGACAGAGGCACAATGTAAACGAGTACAAGTAGATATGGCAAAGGCTAACCCAATACCTAAACCAAGATTACAAGAATTAGCAAAAGGAAAATTATCCGACGAAGTTGTCATTGAGTTAAAAGCAGAAGGGGAATTAAGAGGTAAGATTACATCAAGTTCTAATGTTAAATATTCATATGGTGAAGTAGTTACTTTTTCGGAATTATCAAATGCCATCGACAAAAGCTTTCATTTGGAAAATCGCCTAGAAGTTATAAAAGTAGCAAAAATAATTAATGATTATATGATGTATCTTTTTGCATACTATAAGGCAAATGTGTTTGATAAAAATTCCTTAATGTTTAAGAGTAGAATGTTTATAGGTCACATTGAGCTAGCAGCTAAAATGTTTGAACATAATATTCCGTTTGAAATCTTAAATGATTATTTAGACAGAATTGATTTTACAATCGATAATCCCTTATGGGAGAAAATTGGACTACAGAAATATGGTAGTTTAAGTGCACGCAGTCGAACAAAAATTCAAAAAGTATTCGAACAATTAATTCAAGAATGAGGTGTAAAAGATGCTAAAGGAAAATGTTTTTAATAAAGATATTAAGGAATGGTACTTACAATCATTAGATGTTCAGGAAAATAGTCTAACTACTTATTTATCGTTATTTAATAAAGCAACGTTGCTTGAAAATCAAAAAAATAAAGATATTTTTGATATGCACAAAGTAGAGCTGGAAGAGTTATTTTATAGTTTAAAATCACCAAGTCCACAATCCATTAGTGCTTCCATCGGTGTTATTGTCAGATATATAGACTGGGCTATTATGAATGGCTATACAGACAATCGTTCACAAAGGCTTCCTAGCATTATTGATATGGAATATTGTAGTAAGTTTATCTATAAAGCATCGATTGTCCGATATACAAGGGAACAATTATTACGCTATATGAATTTGTTTGATGACCAGAGATATGCCGTATTTCTCCTATGTTTATTTGAGGGAATTAAGGGCGAGGGCTATAGTGAGATTTTAAATTTAAAGATGGAAGATTTGACAAATGAAGATGGGGTCTGCTTTGCTAATTTGACGAATAGTAAGGGCTACACAAGAACGATTGAAATCTCTGAAGATTTATATTGGAGGCTGGAGAGGTTAGATAAAGTATCTTCAACAAGCTCACAACCGAAGCAGGGCCAAAAATATTTTTCAGATAGTACCTATATATTTAAAAAAGCAAATGCTAAAGGGGGTGATATACAACTTAGGGCATCTTTTGGAAATAGGGCTTTGGATTTAGCAAAATCAATTTTTGACAATAGTAACCTGATAGCAAGTACAATACAAGTATCGGGTATGATGTGGTATATATGGGAATTGCTTGAACATAAAGAAGCAAAAGTCTTGAATAAAGAAATACTTGAGAGAGTTGCTAATAAATATGATACTGGCTATGTCAACAAAGATAATAAGTATGTAAGTTATTCAATACTCCAACATAAACTAGATTTTGATTTTATGAAAACGAATTATGGTTTTTTTTATATTGAGCTATAGAACTGGTGAATACCAGTTTTTTTTATTTTAAGTACTATTAAGATTCATAAATTGTAAATATTCTCTAAAAATAACCTTGAAAACGAACGTTTGTTCGTGTTAATATAAAAATAAATAAATAAATAGATTGGTGCATTACTTTTGTTATAGGAAGTAATTAAGGAGGGATTTAAATGAGTGATAAGGAGACTACGGCAATATTAGAACTAGTAATTTATAAGGATAGAGATATATCAGAAGAGTTAATGAGTGATTTCTATGGCAGCATATCAAATGTGATATTGAATGATGAAGGTGGCAATGCTCTTACATGTCAATGCATGGACAGCTCACTTTCTAGTTTAATCCTTATGGATAAATGGAATGATGATGAGGTCGAATTAATAAAGGGGGTAGGTGATACAAAATTTATTTATAAAAAATCACAAGAATTAGATATTCAATATGATAGTTTAGTTCAGTTGGATGGTAATAACGAAAATATTTATAGTGTTGTTGAATTCCAAAATATTATTTACTTATACAATGGATATCAACGAAAATCTATTATTGATAACAATATTACAAGTTTAAAAAGTCTCAAACATTATTTAAATCATTATTATCCAGAACATAAAGTTTTGGAAAGAATAAATTGAGGATCATTTTTTTAGCAGTTTTATAGAATATTTATAGATTAATTAATAAGAAATGCGAGGGTTTTAAATTGGAGAAACGTTTAATAAGTGATTTTGCATCTGAAATAGTTGAACAGTCCAGAGGGAGAATAAGCTCGATAGATGCTGAAGCACTAGCAATTGTTTACATATCTAAGATGAAAAATTTTAATCCCACTAAAAATATTAGAAGGATGGCCAAGGAGATTGTAAAGTGTAAATTATAAAGATGAAAAGTCTAAAGTAATGAAAGGAATGATTGGTGATATATACAAAATACGCACAATCTGTTTATAAAAAATACGGAATTATCATCTTAAAAGATAGTGTGAGTAGTAAATGGCTATTAGTTCAAGTAGAAGATGATTTTATTTATTCCAAGAAATTTCCTTCTAAGGTAGCAGCCCAAAAATATTTAGATAAATTAATTGGAAATATTATTAAAATTAGTGAAGGTAGGGATTATAGTGGATAAATTAATAATGACAGAAATGAAACAAATGATGAGAGAGTTTGGAGAGATCTTTAGCATAATTAATCGGGGGGAGCTTTTTGAGGATGAAAATAATATGAAAGAATGTTTATACAAATGCAAAAAACTACAAAATGTATTAATGAATTGTACAAAACTAATAGAATTAACATTTATTGAATTACAGGAAAAGCGGGAACAGGCTCTGCTAGCATTAAGTTATGAATCAGATAATGAAAAAAGGTTAAAACAATTAGATTCACTAGTTTTAGAAATTAATAGAAAACAACAAGATAAGTGACGGCCTATAAAAAATGGAAGGAAGGAGTTAAATGACTATTAACAAAAATATAAATGGGTTTAAAGAAGATTATTATGAGATGGCATTAGCCTACAAGGAAATGGGTGATCTAAATTTAACGATATCAAAGGAGATGGAACATCTAGAATGGGAAGCAGTTAACTTGATAGAAGCCTTTATCAAGAATATCAATGTACTTGAGATTTAATTAATGTTTATACATAAACTAATATAATACATATTTCGGAATTAAAAATATGGTCCTGCAAGACCTATATGGAGTTTTAAGTATCATATGAATAAATATAAAATAATTTTAGCCATATTTTTCATCTTTTTATTTCCTATAAGTTTAATAGATGAAAATGTAAATAATGATATAGATTATAAAAGGATATTTCAAAATACTCCTAAGAATAGCTATGATAACATGATTACAACAATTGTTACTTCAGCAAAACAGCTAGAAAAACAAAAAAATGAGAAGCGGCAAGAATTAAAACGATTGATGCATGAAAAAGAGATTCGAAAAGAACAACTTAGAATAGAACGGCAACAGAAAGATTCTAGTATAAAAGAAAATATTGAGTGGTTAAATTTCCACGCTACTTATTATGGCAATGATTGTATAGGATGTAGTGGGATTACGGCTACAGGAATTAATGTACAAAAAACAATATATTTTAAGGGGTTGAGAATTGTAGCAGTGGACCCAACAATTATCCCATTAGGAACTATTGTTGAAATTAAAACACCGAATGAGAGGTTTAAGGCGATTGCTGCCGATAAAGGTGGTGCTATTAAAGGATATCGGTTAGATATCCTTGTTGAATCCGAAAGAGTATCAGCACAATATGGCAGACATAACGTCCAATTACGCATTATAAAGTAATTAAGCTACTCAAAAAACTTGATAATTCAATACATAAATTTTAAGGAGCATAATTTGTGCTCCTTTCTTTTATTTGAAAAATGTGAAAAATTACGAAACTTTTTGTAGTCTGCATCCGTATAGTAGGTAATACAATGAAAAGGGGGGAACAACTTGACGCTATTTGGCTATTCACTCGAGCAAATCTTTTTAGTGGGATTAATATTCGGGGGCCTTGCAACACTTTTATTTACGTTTTTTAGTGATGCTGTCGAGGGCATTGGAGAGGGGCTACCGATTTTTAATCCAAGTGTCATTCTATCTTTCATTACGTTGATGTCAGCAGCAGGATTTATTTTAGAAAAACTAGCCTTCTTTCCTAGCGTTTGGAACATTGTTGCTGCTTGTATCATCGGAGCTATTTTAAGTGCACTATTTTATTTATTTGTTCTAGTTCCGCTACGATCAGCCGATGTTTCGTTAGCTTATACAGAAGAATCACTTGGAGGTCAGCTAGGAAAAGTCATTGTTCCAATCCCGATTGACGGTTTTGGAGAGGTAGTTATTGAAATGGCTAGCGGAATGATTTCAAAGCGAGCAACAGGATTTGACAATGAGGCTATTGATTACGATACGACGGTACTTGTTGTAGAAGTGAAAGAAGGAACACTTTTTGTGAGATCTTATGATAAAAAATTTTTATAGAGGAGCGATATTTATATGTCAATGGAGATTTTAATTGTAATAGGAATTGTAGCCTTTGTTTTAATAGCACTAGTTGCACTATATGTGACAAAGTATCGTACAGCAGGTCCTGATGAAGCACTGATTGTGACTGGTAGCTATCTTGGCTCAAAAAATGTACATAAAGATGAGTCGGGAAACCGTATAAAAATTATTCGTGGTGGCGGTACATTCGTATTCCCAATTTTCCAGCAAGCACATCCATTAAGCTTATTGTCTAGTAAGCTTGATGTGACAACGCCTGAAGTGTATACGGAACAAGGTGTACCGGTTATGGCCGATGGAACCGCTATCATTAAAATCGGTGGTTCCATTTCAGAAATTGCTACGGCGGCGGAGCAGTTTTTAGGGAAGCAAAAGGATGAGCGTGAAAATGAGGCACGTGAAGTGCTAGAAGGTCATTTACGTTCAATCTTAGGTTCAATGACGGTTGAGGAAATTTATAAAAACCGTGATAAATTTTCTCAGGAAGTACAGCGTGTTGCGTCTCAGGACTTAGCGAAGATGGGTCTGACAATCGTTTCCTTTACGATTAAAGATGTCCGTGATAAAAATGGCTACTTAGAATCGCTTGGTAAGCCGCGTATTGCGCAGGTTAAACGTGATGCGGATATAGCTACCGCAGATGCTGAAAAGGAAACACGCATTAAGCGTGCTGAAGCATCAAAAGAAGCACAAAAGGCTGAGCTTGAACGTGCGACAGAAATTGCAGAAGCGGAAAAAGAAAATCAATTAAAGGTAGCAGAATTCCGTCGTGAGCAAGATATCGCTAAGGCACGTGCTGACCAAGCTTATGAACTTGAAACGGCTCGTGCAAAGCAAGAGGTTACTGAACAAGAAATGCAGATTCGCATTATTGAACGTCAAAAGCAAATTGAATTAGAAGAAAAAGAGATTTTACGTCGTGAGAAGCAATACGATTCAGAAGTTAAGAAAAAGGCTGATGCTGATCGTTACGCTGTCGAGCAAAATGCGGCGGCAGCCAAAATGCGTGAGCTTGCGCAGGCTGATGCGGAGAAATACCGTATCGAATCATTGGCACAAGCCGAAGCGGAGAAAATTCGTTTGGACGGTCTTGCAAAAGCGGATGCTGAGCGTGCAAAAGGGGAAACAGATGCGGATATTATTCGTCTTCGTGGTCTAGCAGAAGCCGAGGCGAAACGTAAAATTGCGGAAGCCTTCGAATACTACGGTCAGGCAGCTGTCCTGGATATGATTGTACGTATGATGCCTGAATATGCGAAAGAACTTGCGAGCCCACTTGGCAATATTGATAAGATTACTGTTGTTGATACTGGTGGTGGGGAAGGCGGAGGCGGTGCTAATAAAGTAACTGCCTATGCAACGAATTTAATGTCAACATTACAGGAATCGTTAAAGGAAACTTCAGGAATTGACGTGAAGGAATTAATTGAAAGCTATGCAGGTAAGCATACATTGCGTCCGGAGCTAGAGCAAATAGCAGTAGGCTTAGGTAAGCAAACAACAGCTACAGCTAATGAAACGCAAGACGAAATAAAAGAAACGGTTGAACAATAATAGAAATAGCCGCCTGATTTGATATCAGGTGGCTATTTTTCCTCTATTTTTCCTTCCACTCACTTGCGAGCATGCCATAAGCAACGTGGTCAACATAATGGTCATAAAGCCATTCTGCTGCACGAATCGTTCCTTCTTTTGTAAAACCAAGTCGTTCAGGGATGGCGCGGCTTTTTGCGTTGCTCGTAGCAGCACGAATTTCCACTTTATTGAGCTGTAAATCCTTAAAAGCATATTGTAATAATGCTTGGACAGTCTTTGTCATAATACCATGTCCTTGAGCTCCTTCGCTGAGCCAATAGCCAATAGCAGCGATCTTATTGCTATGATTTATCGTATTAAAGCCAGCAATGCCTACGATTTCATTGCGAAAAATGATAACAAGAGAGAGGCTGCTTTTAGCTTCATGCCCTTTTATACAGCCTTCTATATATGCCGTTGTATCGGCTACTTCTTTTGTAATATCCAGCCACGGCAACCATTCCCGTAAATATGTACGTGATGCATCTGTTAAGGCAAAAACAGCATTTGCATCTTCTAATTCGACAGTACGTAAAGATAATTCCGGATTAATGGTCATTTGCAATATTCTTCACCTCTTTTTTATTTTAAGGCGTTATGCATAAAGCCCTTCATTTCATGACTAAGAACGGTTAACTCCTCAATAATTTCACTAAAATCTTGAACGAGCTGAGACTGTTCGTTCGTTGCGTCATTGATTTGCCCCATATTTTGCTTAAGGTTTTCTAGGTTCCTATTTATATTTCGTAGGGAGGCTTCGATATTTTCCGTGGCGCTGGATGTTTCGAACGAGAGCTTTCTAACTTCCTGTGCTACGATGTTAAAGCCAGCACCATGCTGGCCTGCACGAGCCGCCTCAATAGATGCATTTAAGCCGAGTAAATTTGTTTGGCGAGAAATGCTTTTTATTAAATCTGTTACTTCATTTGTTTTCTTTGAATCTTCAAGGGCGTGCTGTGCTTGTTTGTTAATCTCCTCACTTGTTGCTGCTAATTCCTCAGAATGTGAGGCAATTGTATGTACTTTGTCCTGTAAGCTGTTTACAATGCTATCCATTGTCCCCATATAATCCTCAAGTTTAAGCTCATTGTCGATTGGTAGTCCAAATGCTAGGGCACCTACGACTTTACCATTTTCACGGATTGGAAATGAAAAAGCATTGATGGCAACCCCGTATACATCCTTTGGTATTACGACATCAGCATTTTTCCCAGTAAAGGCAATGAAAACATTTTGGTCATTAGCATTTACTTTTTGTCCATCTAGGTAGCCTGAATCTACACGTTTGCCAGCTAAATATTTTACAACTATTTCACTTTCCTTCTCGACGACAGCCACAATTGCCTCTTCCTTTAATGCAAGGTGGATATAAGGTACTGAAAGTGCTAAAGCTTCAATAATTTTCATGAAAATTCCTCCAAGTCTGTGCAGTGAAAAATAGTTTAGTCATCGAAGCTTTTTGCCAAGGATTGCTAGATGATTACTTTCACTGTAACACAATATTTGCCACTAAAAATAGATAAAAACTAAATTTATATGAAGAAAATGTGATTTTAGTCACGGTAATTTGTCAAATAAAATCATATGCATAATAAAAAAACAGCGGTAAATTTGTCTATTTTTTGACAAGTTATCGTGTGTTTTAAAGATCATTGTATTAGAATAATAGTAGAATTGAAAGAACGTAAGGAGAGAGAAAGATGGGTTACATTCAAAAGGGGACAAAGGCGTTTCATAAAGCAAACTGGGCTTTATTTTTAGCAGGCTTTATCACCTTCGCCAATTTATATGTATCACAGCCATTATTACCAACATTTGCGAAGGAGTTTCATGTATCACCTGCAGTTGCGAGTTTAACGCTTTCTGTGACAACTTTTGCGTTATCCATCAGTATGATTATTGTAGGTTCATTATCAGAGGCATGGGGTAGGAAATCTTTGATGACGAGTTCTATTTTTGCGGCATCAATTATTACACTTGCACTCGCCTTTTCTCCTAATTTTGAAACGATATTAGTGTTACGTGTTATACAGGGTATTGTTTTTGCAGGATTGCCGGCAATTGCGATGGCATATTTAGGAGAGGAAATGGATCCAGCTAGTTTAGGGATTGCGATGGGCTTATACATAAGCGGTAATTCGGTCGGCGGGCTTAGTGGCCGAGTTATTACCGGGACATTAACGGATCTTTATAATTGGCAGGTGGGGATGATAGTACTGGGTGTCATCAGTCTGATGATAAGCGTGTTATTTATCTGGATGCTGCCTAACTCCAAGCATTTTACACCACGATCTTTGCAAATAAAATCATTGACGACATCTCTTTTGCAGCATTTAAAGGACCCATTCATGCTTTGTTTGTTTGGCATTAGCTTTGTATTGATGGGAAGCTTCGTGACGCTATATAACTATATTGGCTTTAAATTGATGGCGCCACCTTATAATTTAAGTGCTACGATTGTTGGCTGGATTTTTGTCATTTACTTAGTAGGTACATTTAGCTCTGCTTGGTTCGGTAGTCTTGCTGATCAATATGGCCGTCAAAAGATGTTGTTATTGTCTATTGCGATCATGTTTACTGGGGCGATTTTAACATTAAATGGGCTACTTAGTTTGAAAATTTTAGGGATTACAATCTTTACATTTGGTTTCTTTGCAGCGCACTCGATTGCCAGTGGCTGGGTAAGTAAACGAGCCACTCATGATAAAGCGCAAGCCTCTTCGCTCTATTTATTTTTCTATTATTTTGGTTCAAGTGTTGGAGGAACAGTAGGGGGAATATTCTGGATGCATTATGGCTGGGGAGGCGTTATTGTCATGATTGCTGTATTTTTATTCGTTGCATGCTTGCTGTCTGTTTTATTAAAGCTGTTTAATCAGTTCAGTAAGAAGTCATTAGTCTGAGTTAAAATAATGAAGCTTTTAGTATAAAAAGGATATAAAGAAAGTTGATACTGTTAAGGAAAAGTGGATAGCGTTTTTTGATTTGTTGCAGACCCTTTTTACGGGATTAAAATAGCCATCTGCACGAATTATTCATAAAAATGATTTGTCGTAAACTATCTGATAATATAAAGAGTAGACTGGTAATTAAGAGGAGTTGAAAGAATATGTTCGCGCGTTTTAAAGAATTTTCTGTTGTCTTTGCGTTGCTGCTGGTAGCATTTGTTTTGACAGGTTGTGGAGCCGCTAAAGAAAGTGGGCAATCGGAAGGAGATACGGCAAAGAAAACGGAAGAAAATGTGGATTATTCATCAAAAGTGAAGGAAAATCCAATTGTGACGATTACGATGAGCAATGATGAAAAAATCGTCATCGAATTAGAACCTTCTACAGCGCCGAATACGGTAGCTAATTTTATTTCGTTAGTTAAAAAAGGTTTTTATGATGGTCTTATTTTTCATCGAGTTGTCCCTGATTTTATGATTCAAGGTGGGGATCCTTTAGGTAATGGTACGGGTGGTCCAGATTACTCGATAGAAGGTGAGTTTTCATTAAATGGCTTTAAAAATGATTTAAAGCATGAACGCGGTGTCATTTCAATGGCTCGTTCGCGGGATCTGAATTCTGCTGGATCACAATTTTTCATAATGGTAAATGAAGCGACACATCTTGATGGTGAATATGCTGCCTTTGGAAAAGTGATCGAGGGGATGGAAACAGTAGATGCGATCGCTGCTGCTGAACTAAATGGTGAAAAACCAATAAAAGATCAGCAAATGAAAAAGGTAGAAGTGGATACAAAGGGCTTTGATTATCCAGCCCCTAAGGTAATAAAATAACGTTTGTTAAATTTAGAAGTACAATACGAAACAAAGAAGCATGAGAGATCACTTTTGATCTTTCATGCTTCTTCGTATTTAACCCATAATATTGTAGCCTGCGTCGATGTAAATCGTTTCGCCTGTTACACCGCGTGATAGGTGAGAAAGCATCACGATTGTCATATCTGCTACTTCGTCTTGTTGAACATTACGTTTTAATGGAGCTGTTTCTTCGATTTTGTGTAAAATTGTATTGAATGAAGGAACACCTTTTGCAGCAAGTGTGCGAATTGCCCCAGCAGAGATCGCATTAACGCGAATATTATCTTTACCAATATCTGCTGCAAGATAGCGCATAGATGCTTCTAATGCAGCCTTCGCTACACCCATGACATTGTAGCCATCAAGCACACGCTCTGCTCCTAAGTAACTCATTGTTACGATAGAGCCACCCTCAGTCATATAAGGATGTGCGGCCTTTGCTGCTGAAATAAGAGAATAAGCGCTAGTATCTTGTGCAAATGCATAGCCATCACGAGTTGTATCTAAGAAGCGATTGTGTAAATCTTCTGCATTGGCAAAAGCTACTGAGTGCACGATACCATGGATAACGCCTACTTTTGTACCGATTTCATTGAAAGCCGCTTTTGTGCTCTCGTCGCTGTTAACATCACATTGTACGATCAGTGAATCAGCTTGTCCGATGTTTTCTAATTGCTTTTGTAATTTTTTTAATGAACGTTCTTGGCGATAAGTGAAAATAACATTTGCACCTACGTCAAATAAACGTTTTGCGATGCCCCAAGCAATACTTCGATCGTTTGCCACACCCATTACGACAATATTCTTATCTTTTAATTGTAATAAATTATCTATCATTTATAAGAACCCCTTTATGAAATAATATCTGTTATTAGTACCAACTACTAAAATCTTATCATACATAAAAAATGGTTGCAATAACAAGATGAAAAGAGTGACCAACTTTACTTGCAAAGTACAAAAAAATTCATCTCCATTATGTTAGAGATGAATCATTGCATAAGAATCGTTCGTTTGTAGAAAATTGCTCATCACCATGTGTGGTTGATGTCCGTTCCGGCTGGGCGCTTTGTTGTTGCTGACGCTTCGCTATGCTACAGGATCTCGAGTCAACAGATGTTTTTTGCGAGAAAGTAGTTGCGATATTGCGGCAGCGTCACGATGCAGGATATGATGATTTTAACCTTCGTTCCTCTATTGCTGATCTCCAAGGAGTCGCCCTGTCTCCGCTCCAATCAACTAATAAATGAGGGGACAAAAAAAGGCACCCAGTTAAGGATGCCTTTAAGATACGTATGAAGGACTATTCGAATTTTAAAGAGTCGCCATCAAAAGGTTCATCTGCTACTTTGATTGAGTCAGTTGGGCATCCTTCGAAAGCATCTTGCATGTCTTCTAGTAGATCTTCTGGAACTTCAGCAGTTCCCATGTTATCATCTAAAATAACGAAGGCAATCCCTTCATCGTCATAATCATAAATATCTGGTGCTGCGGCTCCGCAAGCGCCACAAGCGATGCATGTATCTTTATCAACAATTGTGAATTTAGCCATTTTTCTTTCTCTCCTTTTACATGTTCCTACAAAGCTTCATACTCATTTTAAAGATGTTTATCTTACATTTCAACATAAATACTATTAAATTGGAGGAATTTGCGTCTATGTTTCATCAAATCTTATTGCAAATCTTTCAAAAACTAAATAATGAAAGAACAATTTCTGCTGCTTATCACATATTAAGAGGAAAGCGCTCAGGTCAGACTATTCAAGACATTGGCCTATTTCAGTTACATAAATATTTTGGGCTATTACCTAAGTTACCTAGGAAGACATTTGATGAAGCCGTAACTTCGTTTTTACAGTATAGTTGGTTAACAATGCAACAATCTGGTCACTATTCCATGAAAAAGCTAGGTTTACAGCGAGCAGCGCAGACACCTGATTTTTTATTTGACGGATGGCACTATCGAGGAAATGAGCATGTTTTTTTTGCGAGGTTCTCGTTAATTGTACAAAGTTTATCTTATCAAAGTGCTGGGGTTCGTTCTTTTTCTCCCATAAGTAGGGATACGAATATTCAATCTTGGGTGCGTACATTTTTAATCGAGCATAATTATCAAGATAGGCATTTACAGCAACGATTATTGGAGGAATGTGAACAGGTACTTTCTGTATTACCTTTATCAGATGCCAACAAACAGCTTGTCCTCTATCGGTTGAGTGGTCAAAGTTTACCTGGATGGACGTGGCAGCAGCTTGCTGGTGAACGTCAGGAAACAGTTTTAGATTGTCAGTTAGCGTTTATAGAATTGCTACATACATTGTTAAATGAAGTTCATGAGACAAATGACTATCCGTTGCTTGGTAAGATTGCTGAAGGATTAAGAGTAAAAGCATTAGTAACTGATTCAGCGCAGCAAACAGCACATTTATATGAGCAGGGCTATTCAATTGAACAGATTGTGCAAATAAGGAAACTAAAACAAAGTACAATCGAGGATCATTTAGTAGAATTAGCCATGAATGAACCGAACTTTTCGATTGGCCCATTCGTCTCATATGAAGAAGCGGAAAAAGTTTGGCAGGCATCGAAACACTATCAAACAAAAAAATTGAAAACATTGCATGAAGTAGTTGAAGGTATGAGTTATTTCCAGTTAAGGCTTGTCCTCGCGAAAGGAGAAGTATAAATGGAACTTGAACAAACGTTAGTAAAGTATTTTGGCTATACAACATTTCGTCCAGGCCAGAAAGAGGTTATTGAAGCAATCTTAGAAGAAAAAGATGTTATTGCTTTATTACCAACTGGAATGGGAAAGTCACTTTGTTACCAACTATCAGGATATATCTTGCAGAAGCCAGTATTAATTGTTTCTCCGCTGCTTTCTCTAATGCAGGACCAGGTAGAGGAGTTAAAACGCTTTGGTGAAAAGAGGGTAGTTGCCTTAAATTCATTTTTAACCGTAAGTGAAAAACGATATGTATTACATTTTTTAGAGCAGTATCGTTTTATCTTTACGTCACCGGAGATGCTTTTACAGCAGCAAGTTCAAGAAAAGCTTTCACAAATGCAGCTAGGTCTTATCGTTGTGGACGAGGCACATTGTATTTCTCAGTGGGGCTTTGATTTTCGGCCAGATTATTTACGAATTGGACAATGGTTTTCACAAGTAAATCGTCCACCGGTTTTAGCATTATCAGCGACTGCGACGAATAAAGTAATCAATGACATACGAGATACACTGTCGCTACATACACCATTTGAGTTTTTGTACAATGTGGATCGGCCTAATATTCATCTTGGGCGTGTCGTATTTGAGGATAGGGCAGATAAAACACACTGGATTATGCAACATATTAAAGAGACGGCAGGACCGGGTATATTATATTTGTCCTCGCGTAAGCGTGCTGAACAATATAGCGAAGCGCTTATACAAGCTGGTATACGTGCGGCAGCTTATCATGCAGGCTATGGCGCTGAGGACCGCCAGTTTATTCAGCAACAGTTTATTGACGGGGAGCTCGACTGGATTGTGGCAACGAATGCTTTTGGAATGGGTATCAATAAGTCAAATATTCGTCAGGTTATCCATGAAACGCTTCCTGCTAATGTAGAAAACTACATGCAGGAGATTGGCCGCGCAGGACGTGATGGTCAATCAGCGCTCGCGATTTTACTTTATAGTGATGGTGATGAGGAACTTGCGAAATTTGTTGTAACAGGCGATTTGCCAACAGCTGGTCATGTTGATCGTTATCAGGAACTACTAAATCAACATATGCATCCTTCCCAAATGTTGAAAAATGGAGAGGTAAGTGAAACTGCTTTTCGTGTGCTGGATTACTGGTTACAACAAGAAACGGTGGAACAAGTGAAAGTACGTTTAAATCATTTAGTACTGGAAAAGTATCGAGCTGTCGATAAAATGCATAAAATTACTCAGACAAAAGACTGTATTCGCACACAGCTAGTCGGGTATTTTGGGCAAAAATTGCTGAAAAAACCAGAAAACTGTTGTGAAAATTGTGGAATCCATTATGATGAAATCAATAAGGTACGCTTAAAAGAAGAGAAGAAAATAGAAATGATGCCATGGAAAAGTCGGCTAAAGCAGCTCTTAATGGGTTGTTAAAGGCTCATCACTCAAAGTTATGGATGACATTTTATTAAAAACGTATGCCATATATTAGTTGATTTCCGTTCCGACTGGACGCCTCCAAGAAAGCGCCCTATGGAACGGAAAATCGACCCCACGTTTTGGTGATATGTCCTTTTTAGCCTATAACTGACGGTCATTTACTTTTTTCGCAAAATTCGTCATAATAGAATGATAGAAAGCGTAGTAAGGTTGGAGGAACGGCGAATGAGTAAAGAAGATTATCGCGATAAAATTGAAGAACATCGTCAATCTTTTGAGGAAGAACAAAAAGAACAGCAAGCTTTATCTAGAGTTTCAAGAATGAAGAAAAATGGAAATGACAATAAAAAACCAAGTAATACAAAACGAAAACCGCCATTAATGACGATTCTTTTTGTAATTTTTATCTTAATTCCATTATCGATATTAGTCTATTTTTTAAAATTCTATGAACCTGGAACAACAATTGAAGAGGCTGAAAAAAATTCTTCGGATGAAATTGTAGAAATCGACAATTCAGGGGATGAAGATAAGGTGCCTGTATCTACTGACAACAAAGCAAAAGAAGACGATAAAGCAAACAAAGATAAGGCAGACAAAGCAAAAGAGCCTTCTAAGAAAGACGCTGAGAAAGTAGCTGCTGAGCAAAAGGCAGTTGAGGAAGCGAAAAAGGCCGAAGCAGCTAAGAAAGCAGAAGAAGCTAGAAAAGCCGACGAAGCTAAAAAAGCTGAGCAAGCTAGAATAGCAAAAGCAGAAGAGGCTAAACGAGCTGAACAAGCACGAAAGGCCGAGGAAGCGCGTAAAGCTGAGGAAGCACGCAAAGCAGAAGAAGCAAAACAATCTGCAAAAGCAAGTACTCATACTGTAAAAGCAAATGAAAATCTATATCGTATTGCTTTAAATCACTACGGCGATGGAAGTGAAGCAACATTATCGAAAATTCGTGCAGCAAATGGTATGTCTTCAAATAATGTAATGATTGGGCAAGTGATTAAGCTACCATAAGAAAAGCGAGTGTCATTCTTTGGCAATGATGTTTTTCTAGTATAAAATAATGGACAAACGTCAACACCAAATATGGTTGAGGCGTACGTCTGATTTAGTGAAAAGGCGATTCTTCATTATAACGAATCGTCTTTTTGCTTTCGTAAGGAGATGTGAGGGAATGATTTATATTGGACTATTTGTTTTAGTAGTCATCGCGTTCCTGCTTTATATGTTGAAGGTGGCACATGAAAATAATGTTTTACATCATCAATTGTTATTAAAGGGTGAACAGGAAAAGGTCCGACTATTTTTTATTTCGGATACACATTTACGCAAAATTAATCGCCAAATGATTGAACAGTTAGATGGTCAATTTGATGCTGTTATTATTGGTGGAGATTTTGCAGATGGACGCACACCTATTCAACGTATTCATGACAACCTTAAATTATTAACTCCTTTAGGACCGACATTTTTTGTATGGGGTAATAATGACAGAGAAGTAGGCGAAGGACGATTAAGAAGTATTTTGCAGGAACATGGTGTTCAGATCATCGCTAATGATGCTGTATTACTACCTAAAAAAAACCGTTTTTGGCTAAATGCAATTGAAGACACATCTACAATGAAATATAGCTTTGATGAAGCATTTGCAAAGGTAGGAGAGAAAGACTTAGTTGTTTTTATCTCACATAACCCTGGTGTTTTTGCAAGAGTCCGTGCGAAATTTAGAGCAGATTTAATGATTGGTGGGCATTTACACGGTGGTCAAATAAGAGTTGGTCCATACGGTGTGCATCCTAATGGCTCTTACCGGGAGCGTGAGGGTGTGATGACGTTAGTAAGTAACGGCTATGGTACGACATTATTGCCTTTCCGGCTTGGTGCGAGACCACAGTGTCATATTATTGACATTGAAATTTCGGGTAAATAAACAACCAAAACTCGATTGAAGGCGTATAATGGAAGCGATAAGGATTTATTTGAAAGTAAAGTATTAGCAATTGCTGATACAAAGTTGATAGGAGTGTAAGAAATGCAGCAAGTAGATGCAATTATTGTTGGAGGAGGCCCATGTGGTTTAGCAGCAGCAATAGCCTTGCAAAATATTGGATTAAAGCCAATTGTCATTGAAAAAGGCAATATCGTAAATGCGGTTTACAATTACCCTACGCATCAAACTTTTTTTAGTACTAGTGAACGACTAGCTATTGGTGATGTACCCTTTATAATTGAAGGTCGTAAACCAAAGCGAAATCAAGCACTAGTTTATTATCGAGAAGTTGTACGTTTGAAAGGTATTCAAGTAAACCGCTTCGAGAAAGTAAATAGCGTCGTAAAAAATGGAACCGTGTTTACAGTAACGACAAATAAAGAGATCTATACAACACCTTATGTTGTGATCGCAACAGGCTACTATGACCATCCGAATTATTTAAACATCCCAGGTGAGAAGTTGCCAAAAGTCTTCCATTACTTTAAAGAGGGACATGAATTTTTTGATACGGATGTTCTGGTAATAGGTGGAAAAAATTCTGCAATAGATGCGGCGCTTGAGTTAAATAAGGCTGGAGCTCGCGTCACTGTTGCCTATCGCGGTAGTGAGTATTCACCTAGCATCAAGCCATGGGTTTTACCAGAATTTGAAGGTGTAGTACGAAATGAAGAAGTCCAAATGCTTTTCAATACAAATATACTGGAAATCCGAGAGCGTGAGGTCGTAATAGAAATTGCTGGTCGCAAGAAAATTTTAAAAAATGATTTTGTTTTTGCTATGACAGGTTACCATCCGGATCATTCATTTATTCGAGCCATGGGTGTCTCTATTGATTATGAAACGGGTCGTCCCTTCTTTAATCCAGAAACGATGGAAACAAATGTAGAAGGCTTATTTATTGCGGGAGTTATTGCAGCTGGAAATAATGCCAATGAAATTTTTATAGAAAATGGCCGTTTCCATGGCGATTGTATTGCAAAGACAATTGACAACAGAACAAAATAGCAAGATGAGCTGTATAGGCATATAAGCTTATACAGCTTTTTTAAACCGTCAGATAGAAGAAAGAAAGCAGCGAAGGAGTCGAAGCGACGGATAGAAGTGTCGAAGCGACGGATGAAAGGGCTGAAGTGACGGAAAGAAGTGTCAAGGCGACGGAAAGAGCCGAAGTGACGGAAAGAATGGCCAGAGCGATGGTTGAAAGAGCCGAAGTGACGGAAAGAATGTCCAGAGCGACGGATGAAAGAGGCGAAGCGACGGAAAGAATGTCCAGAGCGACGGAAAGAAGTGAGAGCGACGGATGAAAGAGCCGAAGCGACGGAAAGAAGTGTCAGAGCGACGGAAAGAGCCGAAGCGACGGATGAAAGGGCTGAAGTGACGGAAAGAAACGTCAAGGCGACGGAAAGAGCCGAAGTGACGGATAGAATGGCCAGTGCGACGGATGAAAGAGGCGAAGCGACGGAAAGAAGTGTTAGAGCGACGGATGAAAGAGCCGAAGCGACGGAAAGAATGGCCAGAGCGACGGAAAGAGGCGAAGCGACGGAAAGAAGTGTCAGAGCGACGGATGAAAGAGCTGAAGCGACGGAAAGAATGGTCAGAGCGACGGATGAAAGGGCCGAAGCGACGGAAGGCACGAAGTGGCTCTCCGGATAACCCCCAGGAAAGTGCCCAGTCATAACGGAAATCAACCTCACATTATGGTGATAGTACATATAAAAGGTGTGAAAGAATGATTGGATTATATTGGATTATAAGTTATGTTATAGGGAACTTCATGACAGCGTATGTCGTTGGAAAAGCATATGGCGTTAATTTACAGGAAGAAAGAAGTAAAAACTTAGGTGCAAGAAATGCTGGTAGTGTGATTGGGAAAGGTGCTTTTCTATGGACTTTTTTAGGGGATTCTTTTAAAGGTGCGCTCATTGTTAGTGTAGGGCGTTTACTGCATTGCGAAGAATGGGTAATTGTGTTAGGCGCTAGTTTGGGTATGCTTGGTCATATGTTTCCGTTTTGGCTTCAGTTTAAAGGGGGAAAAGGAGTAGCAACTTTTATAGGTGTAGGTCTGGCATTATCTCCGAGCTTATTTTTTATGATGGTTGTAGGAACAGCTATTACGTTTAGTGTAACTAGAAGTTTAACACTTAGTATGGTAGGTGGCTTAGTTTTATATGTGGGAGCAATTGTTTGTACAAATAAATTACTGTTATACATACCGATACTAGTAGCAATTTGTTTTATGCTTATTAAACATATGTCGAATATTAAAGAGTCTTTAGAGAGAAAGAAGTGATTATTATGTATTGGTGTAAAATTGCGCATACAGAAGCGGAGTTTGAGGAAATTGCACGTTTAAATTATGAAACCTTTGTTGAAGAAATTCCACAGCATAAACCAAACTCTGAAAGGAAAAAAGTTGACCGTTTTCATCATGAAAATACGTATATTGTTGTTTATAAAGGAATAGAACTTATAGGCATGCTTGCATTTAGAGATCAGAGGCCGTTCTCAATTGATGAAAAGATAGGAAAAGTTGAGCAATATTTATCAAAAGAGATTAGTGCTAAGCTATGTGAAATTAGATTGCTTGCAGTCAAGAAGGCATACCGTACAGGAAGAGTACTGCTGAAATTGACACAGGCATTGACTGCTTTTGCATACGAGAAAGGTTATTCGGCAGCGGTTATTTCAGGTACTACTCGTGAAGAGAAGCTTTATAAACAAATGGGCTTTAGCCAATTTGCACCTGCTACAGGGACAGAGGATGCTTTATTTTTACCAATGGTATTAACGAGACAGCAGTTTGAAAAGTCTTTACAGCAAAGACTTGCGAAGGAATGTCATACGTTTTATCCAGGTCCAGTGAAACAAAGAGAACCATTTATGTATTCAGAGCTTTCTCATCGCTCGTTAGGCTTTCAATCATTATTTGAGCAAATGAGAAATAAGTTACTTCAATTATCAGGAGCAGCGCATGTAGCAACAATTGTAGGAACTGGGACATTGGCAAATGAAGTTATGCTAGGGCAATTGAAGGCACAACAATTAGGGCGTGGACTAATTTTAACAAATGGTGAGTTTGGAGAACGTCTTCGAAAGCAAGCAGAGAGATGGTCATTGGATTTTGATGTAATTGAGCAAGATTGGGGAAGTTCCTTTGATACAAATATTTTGGACGCTTATTTACAAAAAAGATCGTATCAATGGCTTCTAGCAGTACATGGAGAAACGTCGACTGGTACTTGTAATGATATAAAGGAACTTATACAGCTTACAAAGCGGTATAATATAAAGCTTTGCATTGATTGCATTAGTTCTTTCGGAGCAATGCCATTTTCTTTAAAAGATTGTTATTTAGCGACTGCTGTGAGTGGAAAAGCAATAGGTGCGCTCAGTGGTTTAGCTTTTATTTTTTCGCAAAACATTGTGAAATCTTCTTCAACATTACCAGCTTATCTCGATTTAGCTAATTACCAGCAAGGAGCGATTCCATTTACATTACCAGCAGTACTTGTTGCAAATGTTACTGCAGCGTTGCAAGCATATCCAGAAAGGTATGGACAGTTACAGCAACGTTTTAAAACATTACTGCAACTACCATTTATGCACTACCAAGTTTCAACTAGACAGTATCCGATGCTGATCACTTTACAACTTCCTAAGACTCTATCAAATCTACAGAGAGATTTAATGTTAAATGGTTATTATGTTCATGCAGATAGCCAATACTTACGTCAAAGAGATTTTATGCAGCTCTCTGTTATACAGCCGGATTTTGAGATAGCAATCAATCATTTACATAAACTCTTGAATTATTATAAGCAAATTGTAGATGCATAAGCTTACTTGAACATTGAATACAATAGCCTTACATGAAAAATTCCTTTAAATTAAGAGGAGTTCCTACTTTGTTAAGTCCAATTAATAATTTTAGTCGTGCCTTTTGACCATTAATACCAGTTGCAAATATAGCGCCTAAGTCTTCGAGCATTTTGCCGCCGCCAACATAGCCATAAACTCCTTCTGCGATACCATTAAAACAACGGGATACCAGTATAACAGGAATGCCGCGCTCTAAAAGACTTTCAATACCTTTAGCGACTGTTGGAGGGACATTGCCTTGTCCAAGGCCTTCTAATACAACGCCATCATATTTACATGCGAGTACTACATCAAGTAAGTCAATCTCCATGCCAGCATACACTTTCAGCATGGCTACTCGTTTTGATAATTCATCAATTTCTACATATTGACGGCGGATAGGGGCATGATGAAATAATATTCTTGATTTTGTAATAAGTCCAATCGGGCCATATTGAGGTGACTGAAAGGTATTTACAGAACTGGTGCTTGTTTTTGTAGTGTTAACAGCAAGGTGGACCTCGTCATTCATGACAACAAGTACACCTTTCTCACGAGCTTCTTCATCAACGGCCACACGAACGGCTTCTACTAAATTATAAATACCGTCTGCACCAAGTTCGTTTGAGGAGCGCATTGCACCTGTTAAGACAATGGGAATTGATAAATCCGTCGTTAACTCTAAAAAATAAGCTGTTTCTTCTAATGTATCAGTACCATGAGTAATAACAACGCCATCAATGTTCTTTTCTGCAACTTTTTCGATAATGAGATTACGTAATGTAAGCATTTCTTTTTGTGTAATATGTGGTGATGGGAGGTTAAAAGCCTCCATTTCAATAATTGTGGCAAGTGCATCAAGTTTACGGCTTTCCTTCATTAGAGGATTTTCCTTGTTTGGCATAACGGCACCTTCATCACTCATCGCCATAGAAATTGTGCCACCTGTATGAATTAATAAAATTGTTTTTTTCATAAAAAATATTTATCTCCTTTTAAAAAGTTTTATGTCATATCATGGTATAATAATAGCAGTTTATCTTCATGTAATAGATAGTTATTGTTGAAAACGGAAGCTTAATGTCTCATAAGTTTTTACACTTGAGATATACGTATATATTTTTTATGCAGCTGTCCAATATTCGGTAGATAAAGATAAACTTAGGATATGGAATTTTAATCCTTTAAAAACATAAGTAACCCAACATTATTTGCTGTCCGTTTTGCTTACGCGCATGAATAGATTTGTTGGTTTAATGTATTGAAGGATGTCACGAATTTTAAAATCTTAACATAATTATGTCAAGGCGAAATTGATTTTTTGAAAGGAGCCGGCATCATGATCATTTTATTATCAGCTGCCATTGCTCCCGGTCTAGCGCTTTTTAGTTACTTTTATTTGCGCAATCAGATGGCAACGGAGCCAAGAAGAACTTTACTTCAAACGTTTTTATATGGCGCATTTTTAACGTTCCCAATCTTGTTTTTACAATATGTACTAACAGAGGAAGGGGTCTTTCGTTATCTTTATCTACAAGATGTAGTTTTTTCTAGTGTAGTTGAAGAGTTTTTTAAATGGTTTGTTCTGTTGATCGCAATCTACAATCATGTAGAATTCGATGATCCTTATGATGGCATACTGTATGGTGCAAGTATATCTCTTGGTTTTGCCACGATAGAAAATGTGCTTTATTTATTTTCTTTCGGTTTGAATACTGCATTTATGCGTGCATTATTACCTGTATCGAGTCATGCTTTGTTCGGTGTTGTAATGGGCTATTATTATGGACGTGCCAAGTTTTCTAAGCTTGCAAAGACGAAAGAAATGATTGCTATGGCGCTTTGTGCACCGGTAGTATTACACATTTTATATAATACAATTTTATCATTCAAAGGGTATTGGGTATATTTAATGATCCCTTTTATGCTATTTTTGTGGTGGTTTGGGCTACGGAAAGTCAAGCTCGCTCACTATCATCTAGTACAACATTTGCATATGCATAAAAAAATATAAAGCGTAGAAATCTAAAAAAGATTTCTGCGCTTTTCTTTTTTAACTTCTTTCAGCAATGTTTTCTGTAACGAAAGTGAAACGTAGTTACTAGTAAAAGAAAGCGTCAGCAATAGGAATCTTCCTTTTCTATAGGTGGTGAGATGAATACGGATTTAAGTTACTTTGCAGCGGGTGTCTAAACACCTGTAGCTCCTACCTATCGCTACGCTTTCGGTACAAAAAAATCTGCTGAAATAGAGGAACTCAGTCTAAGAAAGCCACGTCCTGTGGCAATTTAAGCTTAAGCACAAAGCCGATTTCAGACGCAATTTTACCGAGGGAAAATTGATAGGTATAAAATGAGTCGTTTGTTTCAAGCTATGAAAAAAGGAGTGATGATCATGCGTTTAGTAAGCATAGTTTTTGCTTTCATGTTGGGGATTAGTATTTTTGCTATTCCGCAAAATGACGCCATTGCATTTACCGAGCAACAGATTTCTCGTGGTGCTTATGGAGATGATGTAATTGAGCTACAGGCAAGGCTACAATACTTAGGATTTTATAAAAGTAAAATTGATGGCAAATTTGGCTATAACACATATTGGGCTTTACGAAATTTCCAAGAGAAATATGGTTTACCAGTAGATGGAATAGCCGGTGCGAAAACTAAAAAAACTTTATCTGGCTTTTCGGATTACGATGAAGGATGGGTAAAAGCACAATTAAATGCAGGAAATCAATTTACTTATTATGGTGGAACGCCACTTGAACAGCAGGTGAAAACAAACACTGGCGGCGGTGGTGGAGGTGGTAAAAGTAGTGGTAGTAGTAATAATAATGGGACTAAAACTCAAGTACCTCCAAAGTATACTGACAGAGATGTACAGTTAATGGCGAATGCGGTTTATGGTGAAGCTAGGGGAGAGCCCTATGAAGGTCAGGTGGCTGTAGCGGCTGTTATTTTAAATCGTTTGGAAAGTCCTGAATTCCCTAATACTATTTCAGGTATTATTTTCCAACCGCTCGCTTTTACTGCAGTGGCAGATGGGCAAATTTGGCTTGAACCAAATGAACGTGCAAAAGAAGCAGTTCTTGATGCGATGAATGGATGGGATCCTTCGGAAAATGCACTTTATTATTTTAATCCGAAAACAGCAACAAGTAAGTGGATTTGGTCACGACCACAAATTAAACGAATTGGAGAACATATTTTCTGTTCATAAGAAAGGAGGAAAAAAATGAGAACTATGCTCGTTATTCTCACTGCTGCAGTTATAGGTTTAGGGGCATATAGCATTAATATGCACGGAAAAAATGCAAGTTTACAACGAACTGTGTTAGCTCAGTACACGGATAGTTTAACGGATGCATCCGAGAAATTATCACATTTACAAAGAGCTGTTTCGCAATCTTTATTGTTTCGAGATGACAATGCCATTCACAATGAGTTAGATTCTGTTTGGCGACTAAGCTCTGACGTTCGATCTTCTATGTCGAATATTCCTATCGGGCAGGAAGTGTCGAACGACTGGCTAAGCTACTTAGGGCGCCTAGGAGATGAGGCGAAGAAAACAGCTAAAACTGGTGATTTTAAAGCATGGCGAGAAAAAATGCCACAAGTCTCTACAAATTTACAGGCACTTTCAGATGAATGGTCATCTGCAACAGTAGATTTTTATAAAAACAACGGTAAGATGGATGTCTGGTTAAGACAAGTAGATACTAAAAACCCAAATACAACATTTGATAATGTGCATAAGACATTAAAGGATTACAGCGAAAAAGACTTCCCACTTACATTAAGTGAATCAGATTGGCAGAAAAAAATGGATCTTAAAGCATTACAAGATTCAGACATTACTGAAAAAGAAGCGTTGGAAAAAGTAAAACAGTTATTCCCTATCATAAAAGACGCAACATTTACTGTGACGAAAAGCAGTGATACGGCACCATATCCGTTTTATCATATCCAATTCCACCAAGATATTCGTTTAGGATATGTCGATTTAACAGAAAAGGGTGGACATTTAATATCCTATTTAGTGGAACGTCCAGTAGATGAAGCAAGGCTTTCACAAGATGAAATTATGAAAAAAGCTGAAGAATATGTAAAACGACTTGGAATGAATGATGTTGCATTTGTGGAATCTCGTGAAAACCATCAAGCATGGCATGTAACATTTGCGCGTGTTCACCCTGGTGATAATGCATTGGTTTATGCAGATGGAGTGCAATTGAAACTTGCTAAGGATACAGGCGAGTTACTTGGTGCAAATGCGATGGAATATATTCAGGCAGAGACGATTAAACCACAAACGGCGAAACCAATAGATTGGAAAACTTTCTTCGATGATGATGTAAAAGTACAAGAAGTAAAAAATATTTATACAGATAACGGCTCATTTGAACAACGTCTTTGTTATGAGGTAATTGCGGTCCGTGATAAAAACGCGCAAGAAACATTCCGAGTTGTTATTGATGCTGAAAATCACAATGTTTTAAAAGTGGAATATTTAACGTAATATAAGAAAAAACTACCGGTATATATAGCCAAAATGGGCATCTCGTGCGATAATAAATGTATATTTGTGTTCGGGGAGATGCTCATGGAAATAAAAATTGGTACACAATTAGAACTAGAACCAACTTATACAGAGCGTGTTGAAAAATTCCGCTGTAAAGTTGTAGAACAAAAAGATAATATTATTTATATCGATTATCCAATAAATATTGCCACAAAGAAAACAGCTTTTTTAATAGATGGCTCTGAATTTAGAGCAACTTTTCACACGGGGGATAAACAATCATTTGCTTTCAATACTGAAGTAATTGGACGTAAAGCTGGTAATATACCTATGATTATGTTGCATTGTCCAAAGGCAGATGACTTTATCAAAATTCAACGTCGTGAATATGTACGTGTGGAAACGCCTGTGGATGTAGCGATACAGTTTAAGGATTACAAATATCAGCTAGTAACATCAGACATTAGCGCAGGTGGTTTGGCAGTAACCTTAAAAGGGGCAATTGCTTTCCAAGATGGTGATGAGGTTCAGTTAACAATCGTTTTACCATATGCCAATGGCGATATAAAATACGTGGTCACAGATGCGACGGTTGTTCGTATATACGAAAAAGATGAGATAAAAATGGCAACCATTCAACTAACAGATATGGATGATGTGGACCAACAGCATATTGTTCGTTTCTGCTTTGAACGCCAATTAGTGAATCGTCGTAAAGAAATAAATCCTTTTGATGCCTAATTTTACAAAGCCGATTTGGACGCAATGAAGCAGTGGCATAATTATTGGTCTTCCCAACTTCCATTGGTGAGTGGAAAATTCCATGAAATTTTGCAGGGAGTTTACACCAACTTCAAATCGAGTAGTATTTTGATTTAAGAAAGCCCTCTGCTTAAAGAGGGCTTTTTTATGATACAATATGGTGTGTTAGAAAGTAGGGGGAATTATGAAGAAAAACATTCAAATTGCAATTGACGGACCGGCTGGTGCTGGGAAAAGCACAATTGCGAAAATTGTTGCAGAAGCACTTGGATTTACTTATATAGACACAGGTGCTATGTATCGTGCTGTGACGTATAAAGCGTTGCAACAAAACATACATTTAAATGATGAAACAAAATTAGCAGAAATGCTAGCATCCAGCACAATTGACTTAAAGCCTTCTTCTGAAGGACAACTTGTCTTTTTAGACGGGAAGAACGTGTCGGCAGAAATTAGATCTAATGAGGTAACTTCATCAGTTTCACAAGTAGCAGCACACGCTAAAGTACGTGAACTATTAGTAGCGCAGCAACAAAAGCTTGCGGCTAATGGCGGTGTTGTTATGGATGGGCGCGATATTGCTACGCATGTATTAAAAACTGCAGAACTAAAAATCTTTATGTCTGCAACAGTAGAAGAAAGAGCAAGACGTCGTTTTATGGACAATCAAAAACGAGGAATCGAATCTTCTATTGAAAAACTGCAAGAAGAAATTGCCCTGCGCGATAAAATGGATAGCGAGCGTGAAGCATCGCCACTAATTCAGGCAGAAGATGCCATATTTTTAGATACGACAGCATTGTCAATTGATGAAGCAGCACAGGCCATTTTAAAATTAGCGCAAGAAAAAATGGTATAAATCCTAAAATTTCAGACATTTTTTGAATTTAAAGGATTTATTTTTGTCTTTATCTTCAATTTCGAATAAAATAGTAAGGGAAGATGCGAAGGAGGGTTACATATGTCTGAAGAAATGAACTATGCAGAACAAACGTTTAACGAAGGTGATATCGTCAAAGGTATTGCAGAGCAAGTTGATGAAAAAGCGGTAACTGTTTCAATTCCAGGTGCACCATTTGACGGTATTGTACCAATAAGTGAATTATCAAGCTTACACATTGAAAAAGCGTCTGACGTAATTTCTGTTGGAGATGCGTTAGAGCTGATGATTACAAAAGTCGAAGAAGAAAACTATGTATTATCAAAACGTAAAGTAGATGCTGTAAAAGCATGGGATACACTTGAGCAACAATTTAACGCTGGGGAAATTTTCGAAGCGGAAGTCAAAGATATTGTTAAAGGCGGTCTTGTCGTTGATTTAGGAGTACGTGGCTTCGTTCCAGCATCCCTAGTAGAAGACCACTTTGTTGATGATTTTGAAGACTATAAAGGCAAATCTCTTAGCTTTAAAATTGTTGAGCTAGACAAAGAAAAAAATCGTTTGATTTTATCACATCGTGCTGTAGTTGAAGCTGAAAAAGCTTCTCAAAAGAAAGATGTTATTAACCAGATTAAAACTGGTGATGTTTTAGATGGTAAAGTGCAGCGTATCGCATCATTTGGTGCATTTATTGACCTTGGTGGTATTGATGGACTTGTGCATATTTCACAAGTGTCTCATGAGCATGTGAGTGATGTAAGCGAGGTTTTATCAGAAGGACAAGAGGTAAAGGTAAAAGTCCTTTCTGTAGACCCGGAAAATGAGCGTATTTCGCTATCCATTAAGGACACGATTCCTGGTCCTTGGTCGAACATCGAAGAGCGTGCAGCTAAAGGTACAATACTTGATGGAAAAGTAAAACGTCTTACTTCATTTGGAGCATTTGTTGAAGTTTTCCCAGGTGTAGAAGGTTTAGTGCATATTTCACAAATCGCGCATAAGCATATTAACACGCCACACGAAGCGCTAAAAGAAGGACAAGAAGTACAAGTAAAAGTGCTTGACGTTAATGCTGAAGAAGGTCGCTTAGCATTAAGCATTAAGGATTTACTTGAAAATCCTGAGGCGGAGGAAGTAGTCGACTATGAATTACCAGAAGAAAACACAGGTTTCTCTTTCGGTGATGTCATTGGTGATAAACTGAAAAATTTTAAATAAACTAGACATGCGAGGATGCAGTTTGTGTCCTCGCTTTTTTATGGAGGAAAATAGATAGAAGAATCAAAGCGATGGACTCGAGGATAACCACACATCGAACCACCAAATTTAAGAGGAAACGATGAAAAAAATACCAGAGAGATGAATAGAACGGTACATAGCGCGCTCGTTTATGGATATGATATGATATAATGGCATTTTTCGTGTATAATAGCGAAAGACAAGAAGTTGGAAGGATGAAGTACAGATGACGAAACCAGTAGTAGCCATCGTAGGTCGTCCGAACGTAGGTAAGTCGACGATTTTTAATCGTATCGTTGGAGAACGTGTATCGATTGTGGAAGATATTCCAGGAGTTACACGCGACCGTATTTATAGTTCGGCAGAGTGGTTAGCACATGATTTTAATATTATTGATACAGGTGGTATTGAGATTGGGGACGAACCGTTTTTAGAGCAAATTCGTCAACAAGCAGAGATTGCCATTGATGAGGCGGACGTTATTGTCTTTATGACAAATGGTCGTGAAGGTGTAACAGCTGCTGATGAGCAAGTAGCAAAAATTTTATACAAAACAAAAAAACCGGTCGTTTTAGCAGTGAATAAAATTGATAATCCGGACATGCGTGAGATGATTTATGATTTCTATGCGCTTGGCTTTGGTGAACCTTGGCCAATTTCTGGTTCTCACGGCTTAGGCTTAGGGGATTTATTGGATGAATGTGCAAAACATTTCCCTAAAGAAGATGAAGATCAATATGGGGACGAGGTCATTAAATTCTCGTTAATTGGTCGTCCAAATGTTGGGAAATCCTCGTTGGTAAATGCATTTTTAGGTCAAGACCGCGTTATTGTTAGTAATATCGCAGGTACTACACGAGATGCTATTGACACGCCTTATGAGTATGATGGACAGGAATATGTCATTATTGATACTGCAGGTATGCGTAAAAAAGGGAAAGTATACGAAACGACAGAGAAATACTCTGTATTGCGTGCGTTACGTGCAATTGAACGCTCGGATGTTGTTTTAGTTGTTCTTAATGCAGAAGAAGGCATCCAAGAGCAAGATAAAAAAATTGCAGGCTATGCGCACGAAGCAGGAAAAGCGATTGTTATTGTTGTTAATAAATGGGATGCCGTTGAAAAAGACGAAAAAACAATGAACGTCTTTACACAACAAATACGTGAGCATTTTTTATTTTTAGACTACGCACCAATTATTTTTGTTTCCGCCAATACAAAGCAACGTGTACATCAAATTTTACCGATTGTACAACGTGTAAGCGAAAACCATGCAATGCGTATTCAATCATCTATCCTTAATGAGGTTATTGAGGATGCTGTAGCGCGTAATCCGGCACCTGCTGATAAAGGCCGCCGTCTGCGTATCTACTATGCAACTCAAGTTGCGATACAGCCACCGACGTTTGTGGTGTTTGTCAATGAACCAGAGCTAATGCATTTCTCTTATGAGCGATTTTTAGAAAATCGTATTCGAGAGACATTTGATTTCGAAGGAACGCCAATTCGTTTAATTTCCCGTGCTCGTGCTTAGGATAAATATACACATACAATACGCCAGCCCGACAATAATTGTTGGATGGCGTCTTTTTACAAGAGGAGAATGTATAATTTTCTAAAGACTACTATAATTGCTTTGAAGGTTTACTGTTGTAAGCATTTTCTCTAGCATTTTTCGTAACGAATAGGAATGAATTGTCTTTTCTTAACAAGGGAGGATTTTGAATGGAAAAAGTTTGTGTGTTAGGGGCAGGCTCGTGGGGTACAGCACTTGCAATGGTACTTGCAGAGAATGGGCATGATACACTTCTATGGACTCATCGAACTGATCAAGCTGAAGAAATTAACAGCTTGCATACAAATAGGAAGTATTTACCTGAAACGGAGCTGCCGACAAATTTGTATGCAACAAGTGATATTGCTCAAGCAGTAGCTCATTCGGAGACTATTGTCGTTGCTGTACCTACTAAGGCTATTCGAGAAGTATGTGAAAAAATGATAGCAGAGCTCGATAAAAAAGTACTGTTTGTTCATGTTTCGAAGGGGATTGAGCCGGATACATTAAAACGAATTTCAGAAATTTTGGCAGAAAGTCTACCAGCTGAATATGTAGAAGAGATTGTTGTACTTTCAGGTCCAAGCCATGCAGAGGAAGTTGTCTTACACCACCCGACAACTGTTACAGCCGCTTGTGCAAGCATTGAAGCCGCGGAAAAAGTACAGGATTTATTTATGAATCAATATTTCCGTGTCTACACAAACAAAGATGTGATTGGTGTAGAAATAGGTGGCGCCTTAAAAAACGTAATCGCATTAGCTGCGGGTATTTCAGACGGCTTAAATTATGGTGATAATGCCAAAGCGGCGCTAATTACTCGAGGATTGGCTGAGATTTCACGTCTTGGTGTTAAAATGGGTGGGAATCCATTTACATTCTCAGGACTTACAGGCATGGGAGACTTAATTGTAACATGTACAAGTGTGCACTCTCGTAATTGGCGTGCAGGTAATTTACTGGGGCAAGGAATGAAACTGCCAGAGGTACTAGACCAAATGGGCATGGTTGTTGAAGGGGTACGCACAACAAAAGCCGCCTATCAACTAGCAGAGAAATATGACGTGGCTATGCCAATAACAACGGCGCTTTATAGTGTTCTATTTAGTGATATCGAACCGAAAGTAGCAGTTGATGCATTAATGATGCGTATGAAAAAGCGAGAAATCGATGACATGATATACTAATAAAAAATCATTAACCGTTTTATAGATTTTTGGTTAGTGGATAAAAATGACTAATCAACATGCCTGATCTATGTGATTAGTTTTGTCATAAAATGGACATAAATAAGGTGTCTCAGTGAATAACTGAGACACCTTATTGTGTGCTTTTAGTTGAAAAATCTATAACGCTACAAAGGTTGTACATTTAACTTCTTTCAGCCAATGTCTCCAGCCTCTATAGGTGTTGGTATGATGCGGATTTAAGCTACTTTTCAACGGTTGTCCAAACGCCCGTTGAAAGAATTTAAAGCCTCCGGCAGATCGGAAAGGAATTCTTTGCGCAAGCTCGATTCCGGCCGCAATTATGCGGGGGCATAATTGATTGATAGTTATTGGACAACTATTTCTTTTTGGCGAAAGCACATAGTATAATATAGTTTGATTGTTTCGTGACGTTGAAGAAAGGTGGTTGTCTTAAATGGGTCCGTTAGCACATTTGCCAGCGCTTGATGTAATGTGGGTATCATTTTATTGTATAGGCTTTATGATTATCTCTGTTGGTTTAATTTATTTAGCTCGAAATAAGGTTTCAAACGGTTTTTTACGTACAATCGTAAATTTAATTGCATACATACTATTTGGGCTAGGCACATTTTTAATGGTACTAATTGTAGCAACATGGCCATGATAAAAAATGATGAGGTGGAAGTGACATGAAAAAACTAAGTGCTTTTCTTTTGGTAATAGTAACCGCAGTTCTTCTAGTAGGTTGTGCATATCCAGAAGACGAAAAAAGGGCAAAATTAGTGCCTGATGCTGACCAGTTAGCCGCTGTACAGCGTGCGGTTGATGAATACCGTGAAGCAACTGGAGGCCTAGTTCCAATTAAAAATAGTGAGCTAGATACAGATATATATATAAAATATTTAATTGATTTTGAAAAACTAATGCCTAAATATCTTGCTCAAATTCCAGGGAATGCCTATGAAAAGGGTGGGATTTTCCAGTATATTATTTGGGATCCTGAGAATGAAGCTAAAGTAAAATTGGTAGATTTAAATGCTGCAGAGCGAATTCGTGAAATTAATATTCAAAAACTTTCTACCCAATATTTACCGATAAAGGGTGCGACTTCTGATAATGTATATCAAATTAACTTTGAAGAATTGGGCTATAAAAAAGATGTAACCGTGAAAAGCCCCTATTCTGGTACCGAATTACCAATATTTATGACAGGTGATGGAGAAATGCATGTGGACTATTCCATCGATTTAGGTCAACTACTAAAGGAAGACAAGCCTAATGTGAAGCCTGGAGATGATATACGTCAACTACTTGTCGATAAATATCCAGTAGTACCAGCATATTCTATACCATATACAGTAGATGAAAAAGGCGAGCCCATTTATTTTATGGACGCCTATAATAGTGACGCAAAAAAAGCTAGAGAGAAAGCTAGAGAAAAAGCAATTCAAGAGTCTAAATCCAAAACTAAAAAAGATTAGTCACTAAGCTCCTTACATTTGTGAGGAGCTTTTCATATTTATCTATCTGCTCGCATATAGTGAAAAAGCGTAGATAAAGGAGGCAGAAACCTTGAGTGAAGCAGTATTTAGAGAAATTGCAGAGCGCACAAATGGCGATGTTTATATTGGTGTTGTCGGTCCAGTACGTGTAGGTAAATCAACATTTGTAAAAAAGGTTATGGAAGCAGTCGTGTTACCAAATATTGTGGATGATACAGAAAGAATGCGTGCACAAGACGAGTTGCCACAAAGCTCGCCGGGGCCAGTTATTATGACTGCTGAGCCGAAGTTTGTGCCTGCCCAAGCAACACGTATTGCGGTCGGTGAGGATGAAATGACGTTCCAAATTCGTTTAGCAGATTGCGTTGGTTATATCATTGAAGGTACAAAGGGCTATGAAGATGAAAATGGGCCGAAATATGTGCATACACCTTGGCATACAGAGCCTATCCCTTTCCAAGAAGCGGCGAAAATAGGCACAGATAAAGTTATTCGTGACCATGCCAATATTGGAATTGTTGTAACAACAGATGGCACGGTAAATGGAATAAGTCGTCGTGCGGCAGAGAAGGCTGAAGAGGAAATTGTAGAGCAATTAATGGACATTGGAAAACCTTTTGTCATTGTATTAAATTGCCAAATGCCAGCACGAGAGGAAACAGTACAGCTTCGAAATGAGTTATTTGAGCGCTATAATGTTCCAGTAATTGCTACGTCAATTGATCAAATGCGTGCATCTGACATTCAGTTTATTTTGCAAGAAGCGTTATTTGAATTTCCAATTCGAACAATTGAGGTGGAAAAACCTGATTGGTTAGATGTTTTAGATGCTACACACCCGTTGAATGTTGCATTAATTGATTCGATGGAAGAAGTGTTGTCATCTATTATGAAAATTAGAGATGTACAACAGGCGTCAGATGCCTTTAAAGCCATTGATTTTATTGACCAGAGTGAAGTGGTGCATGTGGATGCTGGTGTTGGGACCGCAGTCATTCGAGTGTCATTACAAGGTGAGCTTTATAAGTCGGTTTGCAATGAATGGCTAGATGAGCCGATTGAGACGAAGCGAGATTGGCTACTATTTATTAAAGAGGCAGCAGAAGCAAAAGAGGCGCAAAAACGCTTTAAAACGGCTATTAGTGAAGCAGATTCGAAAGGTTATGGCGTAACATTGCCGATGATGCAGGAGTTTGAGCCAACAGCACCAGAGCTCATTAAACAAAATAATTTTTATGGTGTGCGTATGAAGGCAAAAGCGCCATCATACCATATCATTCGTGTAGATATGGAATCAGAATTCGCGCCACTAATTGGCTCTGAATTCCATAGCCAACAATTACTTAAGGATTTAAATCATGCCTATTTACATGATCGTGAAGCTTTATGGAACACACAACTTTTTGGAACTCCGCTACATGAAGTGTTAAAAGAAGGAATACGCTATAAAATGGATGCCGTCCCAGCAACAGCCAAAAAACGGATGCGCCAAACAATTGAACGTATGGTGAACGAAGGTGATAGAGGATTAGTTACATTTATTTTGTAGTGAAAAAATGAAAAATAAAGCGCAAAAAAATACTACAGGGCTCTTCGTTTTTATGCGAAAAGTCCTGTTATTTTTGTTTTTTGGGTGAAAAACGCATTTTTTGGTTATAATCATGTATGAATACAGTTGCGTAGCGGTTTTCTATGTGTTAATCTTTTTACAGAATTGGTTCATGACCCTTTGAGAGGAGGTGAATGGTGTGAATAAAACAGAATTAGTAAACTCTGTTGCTGAAGCTGCAGGTCTTTCTAAAAAAGACGCTTCTAAAGCAGTTGAAGCTGTATTTGATACAATTCAAGATGCTCTTGCAAAGGGTGACAAAGTACAATTAATTGGTTTTGGTAACTTTGAAGTACGTGAACGTGCGGCTCGTAAAGGTCGTAACCCACAAACTGGTAAAGAAATCGAGATCGCTGCTAGCAAGGTACCTGCTTTCAAACCAGGTAAAGCGCTTAAAGACGCGGTAAAATAATACACGTCTAGTAGTTACATAGAGCAGTCTTCATGTAAATGACATGGAGGCTGCTCTTTTTAACTTTTTTCAGCGGGTATCCAAACATTCGCTTAAATAGAGTCTAAGAACACCCCGACCTTTGGCAATTTAACTGTGCGAAGGCGAAGCTATAGAAACGGAATGACCCACATAATGTTTTTCCACTAAGAAAAGATGTGAAAGATAGCTAAAAAAGTTAATGTACACAGAAAGATGCAATAAACGAAAGTGTGAGCGTTAGAGATATTATTTGCACAATTTAGGTCCATCACTAAAAATAGAGCTATCTTTGCTAATACCAGAATATTAGTTGATTGGAGTGGAGGCTGGGCGACTCCTTGGGGATCAGCAATAGAGGAACGAAGGCTAAAAGCATCACATCCTGTGATAACGCCTTCGTGACCAACATCGTGTTGGCCCGAGACCCTGGAGCGAGCATTGCGAGTGAAGCGGCTCATCGGACGCCCCCAGGAAGCTTTGCTCTGTGCGAAAGCGTAGCGCTAACGTAGCGGCAGCAACAAATGTTTTCTGTAGCGAAAGCGAAGCGTCAGCTACAAAGCGCCCAGCCGGAACGGAAATCAACCTGACGTTATGGTGATGAGCCAAATTTATAAAACATACTGCTAATTAGAAAGCAATAAGTGGCTATTTTGCTCATATAGGGATGAATTTCTTTTGAATCAAGTAAGTCGTTTTGCGCTTACCTTTTGGATATGCTACGATGCATAAGGAAATGTGTAATGTACTGATACGCAGGAGGGTTTTTACGGATGTCGAATGTTGATTTATTGAAAATAGAAGAAGCAGTAAAAATGATTTTAGAGGCGGTAGGAGAAGATGTAAATCGTGAAGGTTTACTCGATACACCGAAACGTGTAGCAAAAATGTATGCGGAAATGTTTAGCGGCTTACATGAAGATGCAAAAGATTATTTTAGAACAGTGTTTCATGAAGACCATGAGGAATTAGTACTTGTAAAGGACATTCCGTTTTATTCAATGTGTGAGCATCATTTAGTTCCTTTTTATGGAAAGGCTCATGTTGCATACATACCAAACGATGGCATTGTTGCTGGACTAAGTAAATTAGGACGTGCAGTAGAAACTATTGCTCGCCGACCGCAATTACAGGAACGAATTACTTCTGCTGTTGCAGAGACAATTATGGAAATGCTCTCTCCGAAAGGTGTTTATGTAGTAATAGAGGCGGAGCATATGTGCATGACAATGCGAGGACTTAAGAAGCCAGGATCTAAAACTGTGACATCGGTTGCACGTGGTATTTACGAAGAAGATGAAGTGAAACGTAGAGAAGTTTTATCATTTATTCAAATGTCTTAAATTGAGTGTCTAATTATGTTATGATGGACTAAGAATTTGTCGGATTTAAGGAGTGTACAGACAATGGCACAAGATTATATTGTTATTCAAGCAGAGGAAGATGGCGTACATGTAATCGGTTTAACACGAGGTACAGATACAAAATTCCATCATTCTGAAAAATTAGATGCAGGCGAAGTTATGATTGCTCAATTTACCGAACATACATCTGCCATGAAAATTCGTGGGAAAGCACAGATTCATACAGCACACGGTGTTATAAATAGCGAAGCTAAAAAGTAATAGAGAGAAATACCATTCAGAATGCATGATGAAAGGTATCGTGTCTATGTAAATTAGCGAGGGCACATATAAATCGACTAGATGTGTAAAACTTAGTAATGGAGTTTTCGATTCGATTCTTTCGGCGGGTGTTAAACATTACTGAAATAGACTAAGAACGCCACGTTCTGTGGCAATTTATTTGTGTGAAAGCGCTTTGTTAAACACAAAGCCGTTTCCGGACGCGATTATGCCGAGGCATAATTGATAGGCAGTTGGGATTTCTTCCGTTTTTTTACGGGGAAGCTCTTCTGCCTATCCTGTTGAATAAAGCAAAAACTTTTTATTCCGAATCGTCGCGTATGCTATAATGACTCAGTAAGCAAGCGTTAGATCATGAAAGGCCTAACGTATTTGAAAGTGAAATGGAGTAAGGTCTATGAATGCAACATACATTCAAAATTCAATTGCACAATTAAAAACAGAGATTTTCATGGATGTTCGTCATAGAACTTTGCAAAAATACACAGGATTGCCTGTGCTCGATGAAAATCAATTATTTTACTTGTTAGTTCCCTTTTTTAATGGGGAAGAGTGGCAACAAGATGAACGAGAAGCTGCCATCACTGTTGGAATTGTGTACGCAGCCTTAGCAGCGCACGATCATATTAAAGAACTAGATGCCACATCAAAAGAACAGCAGTTAACTGTTTTAGCTGGAGACTTTTATAGTGGCCGTTATTATGAGATTTTAGCGATGTCGGGAAATGTCGCATTGATTCGAAATTTGTCACAAGGAATTGTGGCACGTTGTGAACACCAAATTAAAGTATATGAGGCAGAAAAACGTTCAAGTGAACAATGGTTTGCCTCAATCACTAACATTGAATCAGGATTAATCTCAAAATTTTTTGAGCTTTATTCATTTAGAGATTATATTCCAATTGTGGAGAAGAGCTTATTAATCTTGCGTTTAGAAAGAGAATTGGCGACATATCAACGTGGACAAGTATCTTTAATGAGTAAAGTTCTTGAAGAAAGCGCGAGATATGCTGGGGCGACCTTTGGCAACGTCATAAAGAACAAAATTATGCAATTAAAAACAGAGCTGTTACAGATGATAGAAGATGCATCGTTTCTACAAAGTGATGTGAAACAAGCTCTACAAGCACGTGTAGAGGCATCCATTGCTTCTACTAATGGATAAGAGAGGTTTTTCAAAATGGCTAAAACGAAAGAAGAGCACGTGCATGAAGTATTTGAAAGTATTTCGGAAAACTATGACAAAATGAATGGCGTTATTAGTTTCCAAATGCATGTTGGCTGGCGCAACGATACGATGAAGCACATGGCAGTAAAACCTGGAGCGAAGGCTCTAGATGTTTGCTGTGGTACGGCAGATTGGACAATTGCATTAGCCGAGGCAGTTGGTGAAGGCGGAGAAGTAAAAGGGGTAGACTTCAGTAAAAACATGCTGAAGGTTGGTGAAGAAAAGGTAAAGCCATACCCACAAATTGAACTAATACATGGAAATGCTATGGAGTTACCTTTCCCAGACAATACGTTTGATTATGTAACAATTGGTTTTGGGCTTCGCAATGTACCAGATTATTTACAAGTGTTAAAAGAAATGAATCGTGTTGTAAAACCAGGGGGAATGGTTGTTTGTTTAGAAACATCTCAATCTGAAATTCCAGGCTATCGACAACTATTCCGTTTTTATTTTAAATATATAATGCCGATATTTGGTAAAATATTTGCGAAAAGCTATAAAGAATATTCTTGGCTACAGGAATCAGCAAATGATTTCCCAGGTATGAAGAAGTTAGCGGCATTGTTTGAGCAGGCAGGTTTAGAAAAAGTAACGTACAAAGCATACAGTGGCGGTGCTGCGGCAATGCATATGGGCTTAAAAAAAGTACGTTAATGGGGGAAGGTTTTCACACGTGGAAAAGATGAAGTTAAAACTACTCTATTCCGATTTGAAATCAGATATCGATATCATTGAACAAGAATTAGAAAAAGCAGTGAACTCTTCTTCAGGTTTGATCAATGATGCTTCTCTCCATTTATTGCAAGCTGGTGGCAAACGGATACGACCTATTTTTGTGTTGCTTGGCGCGAAATTTGGCGTATATGATATCGAAAAGATGAAGGATGTAGCCGTACCAGTAGAGCTTATTCATATGGCATCACTTGTGCATGATGATGTAATTGATGATTCCAATATGCGAAGAGGACGCCCGACGGTCAAATCACAATGGAATAATAGAGTTGCAATGTACACGGGCGATTTTATTTTTGCGCGTGCACTTGAATATATTACAAAGCTTGAAGACCCATTAGTTCATCAAATTTTAGCGCGTACAATGGTTGAAATTTGTAACGGTGAAGTCATTCAAATCGAAGATAAATTTAGATTAGATCAAGGATTAAAGGATTATTTTAGACGCATTAAACGAAAAACGGCATTATTGATTTCTTCTAGTTGCGAACTTGGTGCAGTGGCAGCAGGTGTCGATCCTAAAACGGTGAGACATTTGAAACGATTTGGCTATTTTGTGGGCATGAGCTTCCAAATTATCGATGATGTTTTAGATATTATGGCAACAGATAAAGAATTAGGAAAGCCAGCAGGTAGTGATTTACTGCAAGGTAATATAACATTACCGATTCTAATGTTAAAAGATGATCCCGTAATGCAACCTTATTTGGCAAAAGTATTTGCAGGCACATTGACGGAAACAGAACGTCAAAATATGCTGCAGTATGTGCGTAAATCTGACGCGATTGAACAAGCTAATAAAATGAGTGATAAATACTTGAAAAAGGCATTACAAGAAATAGATGCATTACCAAAACATCCCGTTAAGAAAAAACTACGTGATGTCGCGTTATTTATGGGTAAGCGTAAATTCTAGCTTTTTGTTGTACAAAGGCTCATTTTTTGTTAATATTTATCGGTAGGTGTAAAACCTGTTATACGAATTTAAGGAGTGTTTTAAACAATGGCAATCGAAAAAACTTTTTTAATGGTTAAGCCTGATGGCGTAGAACGTCAAGTAGTAGGAGATATCGTAGATCGTTTTGAACGTCGCGGTTTTGTATTGAAAGGTGCTAAATTAATGGTAATTCCTACAGAATTAGCAGAAAAGCACTATGCAGAGCATGCAGAGCGTCCATTCTTTGGTGAATTAGTTGATTTCATCACTTCTGGTCCTGTATTCGCTATGGTATGGGAAGGCGAAAACGTAATTAAGCTTGCTCGTACAATGATGGGAGCAACTAAACCTGAAGAATCTAACCCAGGTACAATCCGTGGTGACTATGCAACAACTGTTTCTCACAACATCATCCACGGTTCTGATTCACTAGCTTCTGCTGAGCGTGAAATCGGCCTATTCTTCGGTGAAGATTTAGTTTAATTTCTTAAAAACCGGACTATAATCGGATAAAACTCCGAATTGTACAAAAGCATATTTGCTATATTAGCGGTTTACCCTCTAACTATTACAGTTAGGGGGTTTTTTGTTGTCTTTTAATAAAGTTGATTCTAACGTAGATTTAAGTTTATTCGATATTAACTCCAAACGTAAGTCCGCCGATAAATTCGGTTTAAATGAGGAATCAAATATTCGCAATATTAAGGTCGATCACGCTATGAAAATTGTTAATCAGCAGTGGAAATTACTCGGGCTAAGACCTCGTACAATAGACAGCTATAATTACAATTTTTCGAAGTTTATCGAAGTAACTAATGTTGTCTATCTGCACGAAATTAATAACGATAAGATTTACGAATATCTATCTTCTTTTAAAGAAGTAAGAGATACAACGCTGAAAGGTCGTCTAAAGCAAATTAGCGCCGTTCTAGCGCGTTTTTATGATAATGGATGGTTAGCGTCGGTTTTTTGGAAAAGCATTAAAATAAAGGTTGATACGCCGTTTAAAGAGGCTGCTACTGAAAAGGAATTATCGTTACTAATTTCTTTGTTAGATAAGTCTACGTTTAGTGGATTCCGAGATTCTATTGCTATCTTATTGCTTTATAAAACTGGAATTAGAATTAAAAGTTTAGGGCTATTGCGGGAGAAGAATATTGAATTTGAAAGTAAGACGCTTATTTTACCTGGTGAGATTATGAAAAGTCACCGTACATTAATGCTACCTCTAGATGATGATATATGCGCTTTATTGAAGGAATTAATAAGTGTAAACAATGACATTAGGAAAGAGCATAGTCAGAAAAACGATTATATTTTTGTATCAAATATCGGAATACCTATTTCTAATTCTGTTTCACCATCTAATTTAATTTCCAAAAATTTGTGGATGTACAGTAAGCGTTGGGGACTTAAAAATGTTAACCCACATTCAATAAGGCGCCTTTACGGACAGAATCTTTTAAAACGAGGTGCGGATGTAAATTTAATCTCACACGCGTATGGCCACAGTGATTTGAGTACGACATCTCGCTATCTAGGGTTGGATACTTCTACAGTTGTACGTAATTTACGTGATTATTTATAAAACGAAAAAAGCCGCTAGTGTTCGTAGCACTAACGACTCTTAAAACGATTACACTAATTGCCTGGCAGCGTTAGTGTTCACTCACAACTGAATATGAGCGAAGTTATGCCTTCATTTTACTCGAAAAAATCGTAAAATGCAAAGGCTTGCTTTCCTATTGTCTTTTTTAGGAACGCTCACTGACGAGAAGCCGTTAAGCGTCATTAAAAAACACGTCAGGTTACGCCGAGCCAACGCAGTAAATTCGGCTATATCGCAGGTCAAGCCGTTTCCTGTTACGGTTGCGACGAATTGGTGAGCGCCGCCATTAAGGGCGTGGTTAGGTTTACTGGGGCATTACGGTGCCGGTAAGCATATTCTGTGATCGACGTGGACAGTAAAACGTCGGGAATATGCGGATAGAAATATCCCGATTAACAGGAGCATACGAGACAACCTCGGACGTCACCATGACGCTAGCAAATGCGGTCGTTACTTATTGTCGCTTGATTCGTTTTCTACGTTTCTTGCGATAGTAGGTAACGACTTTTGCGCCGATTTCCTGGAGCAAGCAGCCATTCTGCTAGCATTGTTAAGAGAATGTCAAATGAAATATATCATTTCAATTCTAATATATGGTATTTTAATAAAAGATATTATATTAGAGGTGAAATTTTATGAATTTATTAGAGTTAATAGAGTTAGGTGAAGTTGTTAAGCAACAGAGTATGAAAACAGGCTTGTATAATATACCTTATATTTCAAGTCCTGAATATGAAAATTGGCTGACGTTATCAACAAGATTTTTAGAAAGTAATTTTCCTAATGATGTCGATACAATTAGATTTAGGGAGATTGCTCAAATTGCTAATGGGGAGGGAAATAGTGAGTTTTTTACTCTAATTTCAATTCTAAAAGCATTTGAACAAATACCTCCAAATCCATCTATTGAAAAAATAGTACCTTTACTTAGCAAAATATTTATTAATTTTAATAGATTTGATGTAAATATTAAACGTAGATATTCAAATAGAGATACAATAGAAATTAATGACGAATATGATTTACAAGATTCTTTATTAGCGATTATGAAATTATTTATTGATGATGTTAGGCCTGAAGATTACGTACCTAGTTATGCAGGTAAAAATTCTAGAGTCGACTTCTTATTACCTGAACATAAAATAGTAATTGAAACGAAAATGACTAGTAAATCATTAAGTGATAAACAAATAGGTGAACAGTTAATTATTGATTTCGAACGTTATAAACAATTACCTGAGTATAATCATTTAATATGCTTTGTTTATGATAAAGGTTCATATATAAATAATCCTCATGGTCTGATAAAAGATCTTGAGAAGTTAAGTGATTCAAATATGAAAGTTTCAGTGTTCATTTCTCCATTATAAAATACGCAAAATTCAATAGGTGTTTTAACTAAATAAATTATGTAATTAAATATTTACTTTTTCTATCATTTAGGATATATTCAAATAAATTGAATAGAAATATTACATTAGGTACTACATTATGTAGTTTAATTGGGAAGTCGGAAAAGTTCAACTTGAAGCCGACGCTGTTTACGCAACTGTGAATGCTAAAAAGCATAAGCCAGGGGACCAGCCAAACACATTATTTCTTACTCCAGCGAGTAAAGTGTTTGCTAGTTTATGCGTATTTTTAAGCTGCATTTTTGTATTATTTTTGATACAACCACTTTATCAAGGAGATATTCAATAATTCTTGGTAAAGGGGTGAAGAAAATGGACCTATTAAGTGTTTTAATTTCCGCTATGAATTTTGTGGCGTTTTTGATTCTTGGTACATTGACCTTAGTAATAAAAATTATAGAAATGAAAAAATAATATTATAAAGCGCAGCCATTTAGTCGGCTTGCGCTTTTTCTTCGTCTACTTCTACAAAATCAATAATCTCAGTTATATCATCAATGCCTAAAGTCTCAGCGATCCTCTCGATATGCCCGAAGTTAATGTTTTTTCTCTTTCCAGTTTTCAATTCGCTAAGTGCTGCGTGTCTTATATCGCAAATCTCCGCTAACTTTCTCAATGAGCCTACCTTGTACTCTTTAATTAAATAATCAATCTTAACTACTACTCTCTTAGCCATTTAAAATTCCTCCTAAAATATACTTGACGTTACGCAATAGCGTACCATATAATGATAACAGAAGTGGTACTTGCATGCGTACCGAAATTATATTTACGGGAGGTTGTTTTTATGAATACTCAAATGCAAATTGTAGAGGTTGAGCCGGGCTATAGTTACGTAGTTGAACGAACACAGTTACTTGATGGGGTACATTTAGAGGTTTTCAGACAGCCAGGATACCCAGACGATGCAATCCTGTTTATTGGTGACAATGAGATATTATTCGCTTGGACAGATGAATCAGCAACGTTATTTGCCGAACTAGACACGTGCGAACCTGTCGAACTACTAGCGATTCTAGCGCAGGCACCTAGATTGTTAGCTTAATACGTAATTTACTACGGTATCGGACGCTGATACAGGAATTTGATACGGTGGATAATACGGAATTTGACCGGAACTGAAAATGTTAGGGGGAGAATTTATGTGTGAGTATCATTCAAAATTTAACGAGTTCATGTCGGAATTAAACGCTCAACGGGTCGTGCTGACAAAAGAGTTGTCTCGTTTAGATAAGTATATTAGTAGTATGTATCACGATTTAGAAGGAATCGATCCGTCGGAAGAATACGCTCTAAGCTACGTTACGCAATTACAAGACACGCTTAAAAAGCGTCGAGTAGTGAAGGATGAAATGGCTAGGTTGGACGCTGTTTTGAATCCACTTCGTAATGTATCCGGAGATATTGAAACATCGGTGAACATTCGTAAGAAAGTAAGCAAACGCTGGAAAAGAGATTTTAAGATGATGTTAACATTGGAGGAAGTATTATCGGAGGGTTAAGTTACAGTTGAGGCTAGAGGCGGTTGCAGACGTTTCTAGCCTTTTGTTTTCCTTTGCTAAAGTGTCCGGATGATACGTTCCTGGCGATGTTTAACGTGAATTAGACGCTAATTGAGAATCGACTGATAACCGAGGCGACTTTATTCGGACAAAACGTACCAAAAGTAGTGCATAATTCGGACACCTAAAAAGTGGCTTGGCGCTTAGAGTCGCAAGGGATAGCGCGATTTTAGGCGTCAAATTATTTCTTAGTCTTTAATTACGTTGTAACGAGAACCTTCGCTAATATAGATATTGAATGACATGTCATTTGGCGATATTACTTATTACCCTATTGATAATCATGGCAGCGCTAGCTGACATAGGGCATAGCCCGAAAGGTTTTATCACTTAAAGATTACGAGTCTTTGTTACCACAAATCCTCTACGTCGGCTAAAGCCTCCGTCTCATTACATTATTGATGTTATCTAGCGATTGTAATAATATCGATGTAATAGATAGACGCGGACTTATTTTGCGTTCTTTGCAAAATGAGGACGCAAAGGTTTTAAATGGTTGTTCCAACCAAACGGAAACTTTATCGTTACTGTTGATATTGGGCGATACCCTTACGTAATACTACTGATAAGATAGACAAGACAGCGTGAGATTAGTCATGAGCCTTACAGCGACAAGCGTTTGACTGTGTTTTCTGCTTGGACGTAAAAGGCAGGTAATTCGTCGATTTCGGGACGTAAAAGGCAGGTAATTTTTGAGGAGAAGAAAAGGAGCAGATATGATATGACGACAGATTTCAGAGAACGAATTAGAAACTACCAAAACAGTGGCGATAGATTAGTAATTGACGAAATTTTGTACGGAGCTACCTTTGATTTTATGAATGATCCAACGCGCCAGCATATGCAGATTGGAGATAAGTTAAAGGTAACAATCGATTTACCACGCCATGAGTATTATATTTCATACCACATTCGCGCGCTACGCGATTTCGCTTTGTCAAAATATCGAGGAGAGCGACAAAATGTTGAGACAAGGGAGTTTAGCCGAATACTATCTGTACTAGCGATTGATTACGGAATTGATTTTAAAGGCGAAATCTTACAACATGATGAATGGCAGTATTATTATAGACTGACGCCGGAATTAATTGAAAACTTGCGCGAACTAATGCCACGTATCGAGTCAGAAGTTTTCGGCAGTGATTATTATACATTCAAGATACAATTTAAAAAGTACGAGACTACCATATTAGAACAGTCAGCTAAATTAGCAGAGGCGGAGCGTAAGGTAGAAGTGAATATACTCGAAGCGTTAGAACGAGCATTGAAATATGTAGATGCTTCCCGATCAGAGCGCGAGATTGTTAAATATGTGAATACTGCGTTCTCTACTAAATTCGGAGAGTTAGAACTAGCACGAAATGGTAAACGACGAATTTATCGTAAGGATAGGTATGACACTTTAAGATCGATGCACGTTACATTAAAATTCCCGACAGATTTATATAGAGCGATTTTACCCCAACTTACAGAGAGTAACGTTCATAAACTTACTAAAACTCAACGTGTAGCTGTAGATAAGCTGTATGAAGTAGTAAAGCAAGATAGTGCTGCTGGCGACTTTACCCAATACAGTTGTACTAGGTCCGGAAGTGTAGTAATTACACGCAATTATGCTGCTGAAAAAATAGATATTACTTATGAAAATTTAAGAAAAATGTTATCTCGCATAAAAAAAAGAGTCACAAAATAGCGTATTACTATTCTGTGCCGAGAGGGATAAAACAAGTAAAAAGTTTTCTGTACCAAAGTGTGTAAAAAACGACTTTTAACGGTCTAGTATATGAAGAAGTAATAATGTGATACTTTAGGGCGACAGTTGGTCTATATAGTGAGGGAGTGCAAGGTAATCGTTAAATATGTCTAATCGTTAAATGTGTCTAAGTTGTGAACGTGATTTAAAAAGTTTTATGTTTTAGACGGTTGCAACCAGTATTTTACCCCTTTAGTTATCTATACCTTATGAAGGGAAGTTTAAGCAACAACCGATATTTTAGAGCAGTTTTTATCATAGATAGTGAGGAAGTAAATAACATAAATTCAAGCGGTCCATTCGGGCGGCTTTTTTATTTTGCAAAGTAGTTGAGGAATTTACACAACAAGTTTAGAGGTGGTGAGGAAATGTCAAAATTGAACGCAGCTCAAATCAAGTATTATCGTGAGGAATTAGGATTAACACAGAGCGAGTTGTCGAAGGAATTAGGTATTTCAACAACGATGCTAAGCTCGATTGAACGTGGCGACCGTCGCCTCACACCAATGGTCGCAAATAAAGCGTTTCAAAAATTCGATGAATCACGGCAGCGTTTGGCGAGAGTTATCGCTGAACTAGGCGAACTCGCTGACGGTTTATAAAAATAAAACGGAATCAGAAAAGGAGAAGATATGATATGACAGCATTATCAGCGGGCAAACAATTCGTACAATTAAACCCAACAACACGAGGTAAGGCTATCGCACAAAAACAAAATTACGTAGTAAAAGACGGCAAGCCTTACAGCTTAGAAACCGGAGAATACTTAGGCGATCTTTTCACTCACGATTTAGTACCAAAAATGACGGAATCAAAGTTTCGAGCTATTGAATCTGTACAGGCGTTAGGCTCTCACGAAGAAGAAAACGGAGGCTTTGTATTCGCCTTCTTTCAGCAGTCACGAACAATAATTGAACGTTTCCCTTCATTAAATAACGCTGACATCGCTCGATTAATGTACCTGGGGACATACATCGCATGGAACACAGGACGCTTGCAATACGATAACGGTAAGGTAATCAGTCATGAAGGTTTTGAAAAATTGACTGGCCTTAGTCGCAAACGTGCTCGAGAACTATTCAGTCGTTATTGCCAGGAAGGTATCATTTCAGAGTCGGAAGGAGCGTTGTTTATGAATCCTACCGTCTTTTTCAGAGGAAACATTAAGTCAATTCAATCGCACACAGCGGATTTGCAACATACACGAATGTTTAAGAAAACAGTACGTGATTTATACGATTTATCGAACGGCAGAACGGTCGGACAGCTTGCGCTAGTCTACTCGGTATTGCCGTTTTTAAATTTCGAGACAAATATCGTTTGCCACAATCCGGATGAAACGGACGCTGAACGTTTACAACCGATGAATATTGAAAGTTTAGCGGAGTTACTAGGGTATGCAAATGCTGCGAAGCTGAAAATGACGATGAATCGCGTGAAAATTGACGGAAAAGTAGTGTTTGGATTCTTCGAAAACACGAATGACCGTCGTCAAAAAGGAATCACAGTGAACCCACGCGTAGTATTTGGCGGAAATGGTGAGCAGTTACAAGCAGTAAGAACACAATTTAATCAATTTGGAGGAGTTTAGAAATGAAACTAAAGCAATCTATTACACAAATTGACGTCGCAGAGTATGACGTACAGATCGAAATGGCAGACGGGAGCATTTATGCCGAAACTTTTACTCAGAGCAATGCAGTTTATCCGGCATTTAAAACGCTCATTCGTGTGCTACAACCTTTGAAGGGCGTAGCTGTACACGTTGAAACTGTAAGCAAACCACTTGCTGACGAATACAATGCAACCCAGCAGAATCCGAACGCAGCTTTATTAAATCACTTAAAGATGGTAATTGCGCGACAAAATCTCGATGTCACAATCGAGTGCGTAGCGTAAATATAAACATTTGAAATGAAAAGGAGCAGATATGAAATGACATTAGAATACCTTCATTTAATTGCAAAACTAGCTTACATCGAAACAAGACTTGCGCTTGCTTTGGAAGTAGGTGAGTGCCATGTGTAAAGAACTTACTTGCCGTATCTGCAATGAGACCAAAGCAATCGGGCTATTCCGTAGAGATGTGAAAGATAAAAACGGATATCAAAATATCTGCAGAAGCTGTCGTAGTGAACATCGTCGGGCAAACGGAGAAAAATATCGAGTAAGAGCTAATGCTTATGCAAGAAGAGCAGGCGATAAAATGCCACTCGTTCCCTGGGAGTATATTGCTGAATTATCCAAGCAAGATTGTGTATATTGCGGTATATCGCTCAAATACGAGGGTGTTATTGCGACGTGTGACCATGTTTACCCGTTGAAAGACGGCAAGGCGTATGGAGGAGCAAATATTCCGGCAAATGTTCTTCCGGCATGTAAAAAATGCAATGACAAAAAGAACGGACTTTTTGCGATAGAGGCATTCGATAAATATCCCGAGCGATTCAAACCGGAACTATTACGACCGTTCGTTCAGCGTTTTGTTGGAGGTCTTATTGGCCGCGAACTGACTGACATTGAAGTTGAGCAGATGATAGGACACTTACGAAACGAGGCTACAGAGATCCGACGTAATGAGTCGAAACAAAAGGCGGTGCAATACGCTGTCTAATAATAGAGATTACGAAGCCTGGCGCATACCGAGCTTTTTTATTTTATACGTAGGTGCAGGTCATAACGAGGCTATTAGGCGCTTGAAACAACGAAAAGGTTATAAAGTCATGGCTACGTACACAGACCGTAATGGAAAGTTACACGCGGTGCAATTCAAGATTCCAGACAATTTGCATCGGGGTCTTAAAAATGTACTAAAACGACTCGGAAATGGCGATTATGAGCCTTCCTAATAAATAAGTCGAGGATATATTTTTAAACGCTAGTATCGAAAGAATTGCTTAAATCTATTACCCTATATGGTCAAACGGAAAGGAGTGACGCTAATGCAGATTTATTACAGTAATGACACTGGTGAGCATTGCGTTTACATTGACGAAGAAGAACGTCAGCATCGGATATTTTTACCGCCGGAAGTTGCTACGCTAGATGCTCGATATTTCGTGCAATCAGAGGCGGCAATGTACGTAATTCAACAGCTATTGAAAGGCAGTGATTGATATGGACGAAACATAGCGTTAGGTAATTGAAGATATTAAGGCGTATCTAAAAGAAAACAGTTTTAACTCAATAAATAAATTTTAATTTAAAGGAGATTGGAAATATGACAAAAACAACGAAAAAACAACTTATCGAGGAATACATTCAGAAAGCAGAAGAATTGAAGCAACAAGCAAAGCAATTGCAAGCGAGAACTATCAGTGAAACACGCGAAGAATATCACAAAGTTAAAATCGACGCACGCCTAAGCCCTGAAGGCAAACACTTTGAAAATGAGGCTATTCGACAGTTCTACGCAGAACGCTTTTTACGTGAAATGGATGTCATCAGAACTAAATATGATAAGTATGTCGCAGACGCTAAAAAGTTCGCACTAGAAGTCGTTTCAACGCCGATTGAATTTACAGGTAGTGCTGCTCAAAAAGCGGCTTTTGAGTCGAAGTTACGTGATTTAAAAGTCCGTACTGCATTAATTCCCGATCAAAAGAGCGCAGCAGAAGAAATCGAAAAATTTGTGAGATCACAATCAGACGCTTATTTTGCACAGCAAGTAGCATTGCATTATAGTGACTTAATCGCACCTTTCACAAATACGCCGAGTGCAGATATTAAAACGAAATTAGCGCAGGCATACGAGATGGCAAAGCATAACGCAACGACAGACGAAACGCGGTATGCACAGCAAGTCTTAGATATTGAGGATAATAAACCGCTAGTTTTAACGATAACACAATCGCAGTCTTTCCAAAGCCTTCAAAGTGTAATAGGGCGCCGTGCAGCTAAAAATGCAAACGACCCACAAGCTGAATTAGCGCGATTAGCTGCAGGTGACACCGATGAAAAATCAAAGCATAGTTACGGTGAATTTGAAGAAGAAACAGAACAAACTGAATAACGCAATATTAACGCAAGGCATGACGTTTTTTTAAAATCAAACGTTGTGTCTTTTTTATATGCAAAAAACGCAAGGAGGGTGCGAGAAATGAAAATAAATCAACGCAGACAGGAAGTAACGCAAATACTAGGCGATAACGAAGTAATACTCGCTGCAGCTACGTTTGTAGTTGAAGTAGAGCAAATGCACGGTAATATTTCGAAATTAAAAGTTAAGCAAGCTGAGCAATTACGTTTGCCACTTCTAACAATCGCAATGAGTGACCGAATACAAGCTAATCACGCTCGAAAGCGATTAGAGGCATTAAATGCTGCAATCGAATATGCAAATGGAGATGTGAGCGCACGCAAACGATATATCGCAGCAAGTCAACAAGCTGATCGTTTAGCGGAAATAGTGGCAAAGAGAGTTGATCGCATCCAATGGCCATAAATTTAACAGCCGTATTTAAGATGCGTGACCAAGGTTCGGCGCAAATGCGTAAACTTACGCGGATGATGGATACTATGAACCAATCAAGTCGTATTGTTAGCGAAGGCGTATCGAAAACGAAAAAATCAGTTAGTCAGTTGGGTTCTTCTGCGACATCAGCTTCGAGTAAACTGGGCGAGTTCGCTACGCAAGTTAGCCGATTACATGTAAGTTCTAACGGTTTAAGTGCGTCATTAAAAGGTGCTCAAAGCACACTTATTGGACTAGCCGGAGCATATCTAACGGCACAAGGCGCAGCTAAAGCATTCGACGCGACAATTGGCAATGCAGCACGCTATGAACAGTCAGAGGTCGCAGTCAAGGCGATATTTAACGATGATAAAAAGTCCAATGCGTACATGAAGTTAGTCGATAAGATGGCAATAGATTCACCGTTGCTTAATTCTACCGACATGCTAGCGTCATCTAAATCGCTAGTAGCGATGACTAAAAATGTCGATGAATTAGGTAAAGCATGGTCAATTATCGAGCGGTTAATGGTGCTTGATCCTACGCAAGGTACTGAGGGGGCAACTTTTGCGTTAAAAGAGATGTGGCAAGGTGATTCGTTATCGATGGTTGAACGCTTCGGACTAAATAAAGGTGAACTAAATCGTATTAAAAAGTTAGCAATTCCGCAACAAATAGCGGAGATTAATAAGATGCTAGATGGCATGGGAATTACCCAAAAAACGGTATCATCAATGGGAGAGACAAGTCTCGGATATTGGGCACAAATACAAGAACGAGTCGGAAAGTTCATGCGGCAAGTCGGGAAGATGGGTAACTCTAAATTAGGCGCAACTTTAGGGAAAATCGTCGAGGTGTTAGATAAAGCTGACCTAGATGGTTTAGCAGCCAAACTTGACGGAATGTTGGCAAGCTTAGTAGACAAAGCAATAGCCTTCGGAAAATTCGTCTGGAAGTGGCGTGAGCCAATCTTATATGCAGCAGGAGCAGTCGCTACATTTGCTGGGGCATTAATTGCTATAGGAGCTATATCAATGCTAGCGAATCCAATCTCACTGATCGCCTTTGGAATATCTGCGGTAGTAGTTGGATTCAAAGCTCTTTACGATCATAGCGAACCACTCCAAAATGCCATTAACGCTATCGGTAGCGCATTTAAAGCCGTATCTGAGGTATTTAACAACGGTCTTAAAGGATACGGAACAGCAAGAAATCTGCTCGAAGATGCCGGATTTAGCGAATCCCAAATACAAACAATTCTAAGATTCTCATACTCTTTAAAAGATGCGTTTGATAAAATCAAGAGTTCTTTTAAGGCAGCATCTAAAATATTTGACGGCAAATATGGAGACGCAAGGAACATTCTCGAATCAGCCGGACTAAGTGAAGATCAAATTCGATTAGTTATCAGTTTCTCCTACAAACTAAAAGACGCATTCGATATGGTAAAAGGCGTATTCGACGGCATAGGAACGTTGGTTACTGGCGGTGGCACGGTAGACCTACTAACTGCGCTAGGTTTCTCGTCGGAGACTGCCGGAAAAGTAGACGGTCAGATTAACGGAATCGTATCGAAAATCTCGGAATTTGTAAATAACGTTAAATCTAAATTCGGAGAAGTCCGCGAATATATAGCCGAAAAAATATCGCAGATGTCTACGACGTTTGACCGTTTGAAAGAAATCTTCTCCAAAGTGTGGGACACGTTAGTAGACGTAATAACAGGTGCATGGTCGATTATTGAACCGTTCTTGAGCGGTTTTTGGAATATACTACAGGTGCTCGGCGATGTTGCGATGATCGTATTTAACAACGTTATTTTACCGGCCATTTCGTTCTTAATTCAGCTATTCTCGACTTTGTGGGCGATTGCTCAGCCGATTCTCTCTTTACTTGCTATAGGATTCGAGGCTTTATCTACCGTAATTAAATGGTTATGGGATAACATCCTCGTTCCATTAGTCGACTTTATATTGTCTGGCGTTAAAAATGCGTTTGATGCGCTTACAGGAGCGTTAGAAATAGTACAAGGTGCATTCGAATCTCTCGGCGGATGGATTTCGAATGTATACGGACATATAAAGGATTTCTTCGGCTTTATCAGCAGCGTTAAGTTGCCGGATTGGGTAACTAATGGTATCAGTTCAACCGTTTCATTTGTCGGAAACATGTTCGGTGCTGGTGGCGGTAAAGGTGGCAAGAAATCGCACTACAGCGGATTAGATTCCGTTCCATATGACGGATATTCAGCGCGTCTCCACAAAGGCGAACGCGTATTAACTGCGCGTGAGAATCGGGAATATTCCGAAGGCAAAGGTGGAAACGGTTCGGGTGGCGTAGTTATTACCGGCAATCAGTTCACCGTTCGTGAAGAAGCAGATATTGAAAAGGTTGCGTATCAACTAGCGAAATTAATCGAAAGGCAGGCGACACAAGTTGGCTAAGAACCGCATTGAGTTTTGGTTAAAGGATCGGCATAACGTTTAAACAAATGGCAGGCATCGGCTTTTATAGCGTGCTTGCCATCTTTTTTTATGCCTAATTGCGTAATAACTTAAGGAGGGATGTTATGTACGAACGATTAATCGTAGGGCAGCGCAATGTTAAGCCGTATCTTGTAAGTGATAAGGACATCGCCAGGTTACGAGAGAAATTTAACGGAAAAGAAAAGAAGATACGGGCGGTTGTCCTTCTAGCACAGAATAGCGGCTATATAAAGATGGAAGAAGTGGCGTTCCTATGTAAAATTACGCGCATGACATTATATCGCTGGCGCACGCAGGATAAGACGTTTCAAAAGGAGTGCGATAGGTTGCTTGATAAGGCATTTAAACATACGAGAAATGAGTACAATAGAATAACGCGACGTCGAGTGTTTTCATTAGCGGAATTATGCGGAGGATGGTACGGGTATCGTAACTTGGAGGATATAATCCACGATTTACCGCTATTATAAAATGTTACATTTTTACTCTTTTTGAGAACGTTTTAGGGCGTGAAATATCGGGCAGACGCTTTTTATGGACGCGCCCTTAAAACACTTTGGGAAGTCACATTACTTCGCGATATTGACGCAGTTTTAACGCTCATATAATAGAAGGAACGCGGATTTTGTGCGATTTACATAAGTAAGATAACGTAATGTTAACGCAGATACGCCGGGCAGGCAGTCGGATTGGACGGGGCGGTCCGAAACTCAAGGGGTTCATTACCGATAGAGTACACTTATCTGGTAACGAAAATGAATGCTTACAATCGTTGATATGGCACTATTCTTAAATTACCGTTTGACTGTTACCGTAATTATTGGTACGATATTGGTAACAATAACGGATAAAGGCGGTAATACGATGACAACTTACGGTTATGTACGTGTATCTACAGTTGAGCAGAACGAGGCTCGTCAGCTTGCGACAATGAAGGAGCTAGGCGTTGAGCGTAAGAATGTATTCGTCGATAAAGCGTCGGGGAAGGATACGAACCGTCCGCAATATCAAGAGTTACGCAGCATCATACAAAGTGGCGACTTAATCTATATGGACGACTTGGATCGATTAGGGCGGTCATATGACGATGTAATTGACGAGTGGAAGTATATCACACGGAAGGTAGGTGCGGACATCATTATAACGTCCAATGCAGAGCTATTCGATAGTAGACGGTTTAAGTCTATGGGTGACATCGGTAAGCTATTAGAGGATCAATTCCTATCGATGTTGGCATATGTTGCGGAGCAAGAGCGTAAGAAGAATAAGCGTCGTCAGCGTGAAGGAATCGAAATCGCTAAAGCCAAAGGGAAGTTTAAAGGACGTAAAACGAAGTTAGTTGAAGGCGGAGAAGAAGAAGTCAGACGCAACGCAATCATTAAAGATTATCAAGACGGCGTATCGATCGCAGACATTCGCAAGACTTACAAAGTTGGGACGGGAACAATTTATCGACTGCTTGAACGTGAAGGAATAAAACGATAGCAAAACGATCGATGAACGAATTAAACCTCGTTTGTTGGTCGTTCTTTTTTTTGCGTTGAAAGTGCGTGACCCCCAAAGGCCTCGATTCTGGCTGGCGTCATCTGCCGTTCTGACCTTGCGCGCAATATTTTTTCATTTGGGGGCTATAAAAGGAAAAATAATTAATAAGTAGAATAAATAGGTAGGAGGGATGTAAATGTTATCCATTTTTAAGAAGAAGCCAGGCGGAATTATCCGTCATTTAGCGTTAGAGGATTTTTATAGTACGTTATCTGAGTCGGAAATCGAGGAGATAAAAGATTCGCTGGCTCATCCGTATCAATTAACGACAGGTAAGCCGTACAGACGTGACGATCTTGATAAAGGAGACCGAACTTATGTCGGAGATAGATGGAAATTCCTCTGGTCAATGTCTCAAGGAAGTAACAGCAATTTAAAACGAAAGTTGCTTTTAGAGTCAATCAAATATATCAATAATGATGTTGATCGATACTTTTCACTTCGTGACTTAGCTGAACTAGCGTATAAAGAAGGGGATTACATAGCATGTGAGCGTTACGCACTCGTAGTATTGCCGATGATTAAATCGATTAAAGAAGATCGCATCTTTAATGGGGCACAGGACTTGTTTCCGTTTAAACGATTAGCGATTCTATACGAGAAGCAAGGACGCGTACAAGATGCAATATCCGTAGCAGAAGAAGCATTAATTTATAATCTAAATGATGGTACAAAAGGCGGCTACGAAGGTCGCATCGAGAAATTAAAACGTAAAGCAAACAAAATAAAATAAACTAAAACGATTGAGCTTCGGCTTGATCGTTCTTTTTTGCGCTGTCAAACGCATCGAGAATCGTTGAATCGGATAGTTGATCGTCCTAACTACGTTTGAAAATAGATGTGCAAAAGTCTAATAACTCCTAACGTTATAAGGACTTTCGGGAAAGTGATTATCGATGAAAATAAGTAAAATAATCGTATTTAATAACATGATATTTTACGATAATATTCGTTAAGGTAACGAGGTGAATTATTATGGATGATCGAATTTATACAGGGAAGTACGTACAAGAAAAACTAAAAATCAGTGACAGAAAGCTTGTTCAAATTACGGAATATTTTGTAGCTAGAATAGAGGGCTTTGCTGATTTCGTTGGAAAATGGCGCAAATATACCGAGAGAGAAATCGAATTAATCGACTACTTTCTTCGTAAAACAGAGGCGTTTGACGTAGAAGCATTGATAGCAGACCAAGCGAAAAAATTGTATTTTCCGCATAAATAATCGTTTATTACTTGCTTTTAATAAACGCGATTATTGTCGATTAAGCGTCTATTATAATAGAAGAAACTTACGCTTGCTTACCGATATATGGATAGTGTATATTTGAAACGTAGAGGGTAAAACCAAGTATGCCTCACGTACAATTCGATTATTATAACCGACATACTAATCTGATAATATCCGGTAATTAATTTTATATCCGATAAGAATAACGAGAACCCAGGTACAATCCGTGGTGACTATGCAACAACTGTTTCTCACAACATCATCCACGGTTCTGATTCACTAGCTTCTGCTGAGCGTGAAATCGGCCTATTCTTCGGTGAAGATTTAGTTTAATTCGCAAACTTAAAGAGCAATCTCAATTTCATTTGAGATTGCTTTTTTTTTTTTGCTCTAAAAGGGTGCCGGATCTACTAAAACAGTGGCCGGATCTACTAAAACAGTGGATAGAATTTTCTAGATACATATATAGAATTGTTAAATAATTCTTAGTCATGTAAAATAAAAGATATAATATTCTGATAATTAAGGTGGATGTCTTGGAATCGGAAAGGAGAAATAAAGATCTGTTAGCCAAATATATCACACTCATGCGATAACAGCTAACTGACATGCATCGGTAAAAAACGCCACGTCTTGTGGCATTACCAAAATGACCGACATCATGTAGGCTCTTATGCCGCTGCGCTTTCGCACAAAAAACATCTGTAGGCCTAAGCACAAGCCGATTCCGGACGCCTTGTTTATCTGCACGACAGCGGCAAATATTTTCAGTAGCGAAAGCAAAGTGTCTTCCAATTATGCCTCGGCATAATTGTTTAGCTTAATAATCAAGAATATATTTCATAACATCTAAATACATTGGATGATAGGAAATGAGAGATGACAGTACAAAGGGGATTTTTTTATGAGAGAAGTTGTGATTGTATCAGCTGTTCGTACAGCGGTTGGCAGAAGTAAAGGGGCATTAAGCAATGTTCGAGCAGACGACTTAGCTGCAGATGTTCTGCAGGAAGTAGTGCAACGAGCAGGTATCAATAAGGATCAGGTGGAGGATGTAATCTTTGGCTGTGTAACGCAAACTGCTGAACAGGGCGCAAATATAGCGCGTACTGCATTATTAATGGCAGGCTTTCCGGATAGTGTCCCAGGTGTGACAATTGATCGTCAATGTGGCTCAAGTCAGCAGGCTGTACATTTTGCAGCACAGGCTATTTTAGCAGGGGATATGGATATTGTTATTGCTGGTGGGGTTGAAAGCATGTCGAGGGTGTCAATGGGTTCTAACATGAAGGGTGCCCATACAGGTAAACGATTACAAGACAACTACACAATTATACATCAAGGGTTATCAGCTGAGAAAATAGCGGAAAAATGGAACTTATCAAAAGAACAGCTAAATAACTATGCTTACAATAGTCATAGACGAGCATTAGCTGCAATTGAGGCGGGCCATTTTAAAAAGGAAATACTGCCTGTCCAAGTTACGCAAGAAGACGGCGCAGTTACAACGTTTTCTGTTGATGAGGGTCCTCGGTCAGAAACGACAGTTGATAAATTGAATGGGCTTAAAACAGTATTCCAGGAAGATGGTGTGATTACAGCCGGTAATGCCAGTCAAATGAGTGATGGTGCCTCAGCGGTAGTTATAATGTCTTTAGAAAAGGCACAAGAGCTTGGCATCCAACCGCTTGCTAAAATTGTTTCAAGGGTTGTTGTTGGCTCAGATCCGACGTTAATGCTAACTGGTCCAATTGAAGCAACTAGACAAGCGCTAAAACGTTCAGGTCTTACGATAGAGGAAATGGATACGTATGAAGTGAATGAGGCTTTTGCGCCAGTACCACTTGTTTGGTTACATGAAATTGGCGCAGATCCAAATAAATTAAATCCAGATGGAGGAGCTATTGCCTTGGGGCATCCATTAGGAGCATCAGGTACAAAACTGTTAACAACGATGCTATACAGAATGGAACGAGAAAATTTGCGTTATGGCTTACTAGCAATTTGTGAAGGTATGGGAATGGCGAATGCCACTATTATTGAAAAAATGTAAAAGGGGTTGTGTTTGATGAATGACGTAATAGCAGTTGTAACAGGGGGAGCATCTGGTTTAGGAGAGGCGACGGTTCGTAAAATTGTAGCGGAGGGTGGTAAAGCAGTAATTTTTGATCTTAATGCCGAGCGAGGACATGCACTAGTAGAGGAGCTAGGGGAGAATGTCGAATATGCACGTGTAAATGTCACAAAAGAAGCTCATGTAGCGGCAGGTCTTGAGCAAGCAGTTGCAAAGTTTGGGGCCATTAATGTCACAGTGAATTGTGCTGGAATTGCTGATGCAAGTAAAGTACTTTCAAAGCGTGGTGTACATGCCCTTGATTTATTCGAAAAAGTGATTTCTGTAAATTTAATTGGTACTTTCAATGTTATTCGCCTAGCAGCTGAGAAGATGCAACATAATAAACCAAACGAGGATGGTCAGCGTGGCGTTATTATTAATACGGCATCTGTGGCAGCATTTGATGGACAAATAGGACAAGCAGCATATAGTGCGTCAAAGGGTGGTGTGGCAGCGATGACCTTGCCGATTGCTAGGGAGCTTGCTGAAATTGGGGTGCGTGTTATGACTATTGCTCCAGGGTTAGTAGAGACACCAATGTTTGCATCGTTACCAGAGCCAGCAAGAACAGCACTTGCCCAAATGACACCGTTCCCTAAACGACTTGGGAAGCCATCAGAATACGCGCTATTAGTCGAAAGTATTATCAAAAATGGTTTATTAAATGGTGAAGTAATCCGCTTGGACGGTGCGATTCGTATGCAGCCAAAATAGGGGGGATTTCAAGGTGCTCGCCTCAAACTGAATAAGCTAGGCTGTTCACGGAAATGAGAATGGGCAAAGGCTCCTGTGATTACGCATTTGGGAAGCACGGAAAGTTAAAAGGTATTTGTCCTGCGGCAGCGAGCGAAAAAATGACTTGTTTTATATGGTTCACACTAAGAGTTGTGGGTGAAATAAGTTGAGTGGGGGCTGGTCGACTCCTCGGACGCCCCCATGGAGCTGTGCCCTACGCGTCAGCAAAAAAGCCCCAGCCGAAACGGAAATCAACCACACGTTTTGGTGATGATCCTTTTATATGTAATTATTGGTAGTAGCAGTCAGCCTTGGACGATTCAAAAATTTATATAAACAAAGGGGAGCGTTACTATGCATATGATGAATACACCTTTATTATTAACAAGTTTTTTGGATCGAGCAGAACGATTTTTTCATGCGAAAAAAATATATTCGCGGACAAGCTCTACATTAATTCACGAGTTTACATATAAAGACTATGTAAAACGAACTCGTAAGCTAGCAGATGCCCTTACAAAGCTAGGAATGGAGCGAGGTATGAAGGTAGGTACCTTTGCTTGGAATCACCACCGTCATTTAGAAGCATATTTTGCAGTCCCGTGTGCGGGGGCTGTCTTGCATATGATAAATATTCGATTAGCCCCTGAGCATATTGCTTATGTTATTAACCATGCAGAAGATGAAATATTACTAATTGATGATAACTTAGTTCCACTTCTTGCACCGATTGTCTCACAGCTTAAATCGGTAAAGTATTTTATCGTAATGGGAGATGAGGTTGTGCTTGATAACATCCCATTACCAAATGCTCTATCTTATGAGGCATTACTCGAAGAAGCAAATGAGAATTTTAGATTTCCAGATGATTTAGATGAAAATACACCTGCTGGCATGTGCTACACAAGTGCCACTACAGGAATGCCAAAGGGTGTAGTGTATACGCATCGTAGTATTGTCCTCCATACTATGGCAGCAGGACTCTCCGATAGTATTGCAATAGGCGAGGCTGATGTTTTATTACCTGTCGTACCGATGTTTCATGCAAATGCATGGGGATTTCCGTTTGCTGGTGTATTATTTGGTGCTACTCAGGTACTACCAGGGCCAATGTTTACACCACAGCTATTACTTGATTTAATTGAAACTTATAAGGTAACACTGACTGCAGGAGTACCGACAATTTGGCTTGGGGTATTGCAGGAGCAACGTAAAAATCCTCGTGATTTGTCTTCGATACGGTTGATTGTATGTGGAGGCTCAGCATCGCCGCTCGGTCTAACTCGTGGCTTTGAGGAGGAGCTTAAAATTCCTTACATGACGGGCTACGGTATGACCGAGACATCGCCGCTTGTTAGTATTTCGACGTATTTAACACATATGCAAGATTATACGATGGATGAAAAAATGGATGTTCGTATTACGCAAGGAATAACAGTACCGCTTATTGAAACACGCGTAGTCAATGAAAACGGTGAAGTCCCTTGGGATGGCAAAACAATGGGCGAATTGATAATTAGGGGCCCGTGGATTGCAGCCGAGTATTATAACGATGAACGAACAAAGGAAGCCTTTAAAGATGGCTGGCTTTACACTGGTGATATTGCTGTAGTGACAGCAGATGGTTATATTAAAATTACAGATCGTACAAAAGATTTAATTAAAAGCGGTGGAGAATGGATTTCTTCAGTAGAGCTTGAAAATGCTTTGATGTCCCATCCTAAAGTGTTTGAGGCTGCTGTTATAGCCATTCCCCACGAAAAATGGATTGAACGACCTTTAGCATGTGTTGTACCAAAGCCCGAATATAAGGATTCCATTACGAAATCCGAGCTACTAGAAGATTTACGATCGCAATTCCATAAAACATGGATCCCTGATGATGTAGTATTTTTAAATGAAATACCGAAAACTTCTGTAGGAAAATTCATGAAGGTGAAATTACGAGAAGAATTAAGGGATTATCGAATAGAGGTTTAGGAAACTATAAAAAATGAAGGTGGTGACTAACTACCTTCATTTTTTACGTAAAACATATATAGGCTTATACCCATAACGGGGGGGTTCGGCTTTGTACTAGCAAAAAGTCTATTCCTTACGCAATTATGCCGAGATCTAGCTACGTTTAACGAACGGTAAAGAGAATATTTTAGCTGAATTAATGAAAGAATAAAAAGAAAAATGAAACTATTTTTTCCATTTTGCCGTATAATCATTATTAATGAAAGGGTGTGGACGTATTGATAGCAGAGATGGGGATTATTGCAGGAGTAGTTATTTGTTTAGCAGGTATTTTTACAGATACACATACAAAAAAATAAATTGAAGGCTATTGAAAAGGAAGTAGAGCTAGAGAAGCTAAGATTAGAAACGTATACGTTGGAGACAGAAAAATTACGTCTAGAATTAGAGCAATCCAAAGTGTTATTGTTAGAGGAAAAACAAAACTCAACTAAGTAACTTGGATTTCATGTGAAAGACTATTTCAGGAATGGCACTTTTCCGCTATAATGGAAATACGAAGCTAGAGGGGAAGAAGACCGCATGTCTGATTATGAACAATTTATAGAAGGTATAAAGCGCAAAACAGGAATAGATTTAGCGTTATATAAAGAAGCGCAAATGAAAAGACGATTAACATCTCTGTATGAGAAAAAGGGATATCGTAATTTTGTGGACTTTCTAAAGGTACTTGAACAAGATCGTGATTTAATGAATGAGTTTTTAGATCGCATGACGATCAATGTTTCCGAATTTTATCGTAATGGGAAGCGCTGGGAAGTGTTGCAGAAAAAAATATTTCCGAAATTACTGCAATCTAATAAGCGTCTGAAAATTTGGAGTGCTGCTTGTTCAACGGGTGAAGAACCCTATTCTTTAGTCATGGTATTATCTCAATTAGTGCCATTATCTCAAATTCAAATCATTGCTACTGATTTAGATGAAAATGTAATTCAAAAGGCGAAATTAGGTGTCTATCCAGAGCGCTCATTAGCAGAAGTGCCGAGTGATATTAAAGCCAAATATTTTGAGCAAGAAGGTTCCTTTTATAGGGTCAAGGATGAGATTAAACGTTGTGTGACTTTTAAGAAGCATAATTTGCTTAATGATCATTACGATGCTAATTATGATTTAATTGTTTGCCGCAACGTGATGATTTATTTTACTGAGGAAGCGAAAGATCAGATTTATACGAATTTTAGTAAAGCATTGCGTAAAGATGGAATTTTATTTGTTGGATCAACAGAGCAAATCTTTAATCCATCTCGTTATGAGTTTGAAGTCGAAGATACATTCTTTTATAAACGAAAATAGTTAATAATAGGAGAAAAGCATTCGTACAGAGACAATATGAATGTCATGTACATATTTCCGAAGCTTTAGACATAGATATAAATCGTGCGCTTTTCGCTTGATATAAGCAAAAAGCGTATTTTTTTAGTTATCACGCCGCATCTCGGGCAGTAAGACTCCAACTACAAATTAACTGATTGGTGAAGACTAACAATTAGTGGAGATGATGAAATTTTTTCGGACAAACCGTTCAGAATATTCAAATTTAACATTGCGATCTAAAGTAACTTCGGAAACGATAGGAGGTCCTTTCAATGATTCGGAATTTGCGAATAATTAAAATGAGTGTTAAAAGACATTTGCAAAAGGACTGTTTTTTTAGAGAATATATGTTATAGTGAAAAATACATACTTTAGCGAGTTGAAGGGAGAAAGCGTTTATGCGTTACTTAACAGCGGGAGAGTCACATGGACCCCAATTAACAACAATTATTGAGGGCTTACCGTCGCTCTTACCAATTACAGCAGAAAAAATTAACCACGATTTAAAACGTCGTCAAGGAGGACATGGACGCGGCCGCCGTATGCAAATCGAAACAGATACAGTGGAAGTGGTCGCTGGTGTTCGTCATGGACAAACACTTGGTTCTCCCGTAGCACTCGTCGTCACAAATGATGACTGGAAGCACTGGACAAAAATTATGGGAGCAGAACCGTTAGCAGAAGATGTGAATCCTGAAGATATCAAACGTCAAATTTCACGTCCTCGACCAGGGCATGCAGATTTAGTAGGAGGCATGAAATACGGACACCGTGATCTACGTAATGTACTAGAGCGTTCTTCAGCGCGTGAGACAACTGTTCGTGTAGCAGTAGGTTCTGTTGCTAAAGCGCTATTAAATGAATTAGGCATTTCCATTGTGGCACATGTAACAGAAATCGTTGGTATTAAGGCAGATACTTCCGTAGTGGAAGGGAAATCTGCAGATGAAATTCGTGCCATTGTTGAAGCAGATCCTTGCTATTGCGTTGATCCAGAGGCTTCGGCAAAAATGGTGGAGGCAATTGATGAAGCGAAAAAAGCGGGTGACTCAATTGGTGGTGTTGTTGAAGTCATCGTTGAAGGAATGCCAGCTGGTGTCGGTTCATACGTTCATTATGACCGTAAGCTAGATGCAAAATTAGCAGCTGCCATGTTATCTATCAATGCATTTAAAGGTGTTGAATTTGGAATTGGCTTTGAAATGGCACGCCGTAAAGGCTCTGAAGTACATGATGAAATCATTTGGTCAGAGGAAGAAGGCTATACACGTGCAACCAACCGACTTGGTGGTTTAGAAGGGGGAATGTCTACTGGAATGCCAATTGTCGTACGTGGTGTTATGAAACCAATCCCTACTTTATATAAACCGTTGCAAAGTGTAGATATTGAAACGAAAGAGCCATTTAAAGCTAGTGTAGAGCGCTCTGATAGCTGTGCAGTACCTGCAGCATCAGTTGTTGCTGAGCATGTTATTGCCTGGGAAATAGCGAATGCAATATTGGAACAATTCCATAGCGATCAATTACCTCAACTAAAAGCTCAAATCGACGAACATCGTCGTTATACAAAGGGGTTCTAATATGCGAGTACCAGTAGCGACGAAATCGCATCAATATGAGGTTGTCCTTGGGCATAAATTTTTAGTAGAAGCAGTAAAAGCATTTGATGATAAGCTTCAAAAAGCGGATAAGCTCATTGTTTTTACGGATGCTAATGTGTGGGCAGCACAAGGAGATTATTTCAAGGCTAATTTCCCTTATCATTTTGAGGTCTTTGTCTTACCGGGTGGTGAGGCATGTAAAACCTTTGATCAATACAATGCAGCGCAAACATTTTTACTTGAACAAAAATGCTCGCGTAAATCATTTGTTTTTGCATTCGGTGGGGGAGCTGTAGGTGATTTAACAGGCTTTGTTGCAGCTACTTATATGCGTGGGGTGCCGTTTATTCAAATCCCAACAACGATTTTGGCGCATGACTCAGCAGTAGGTGGTAAAACAGCTATTAACCATCCGCTAGGAAAGAATATGATTGGTGCGTTTTATCAACCTGAGGGAGTTATTTACGATACTGTCTTTATCGAAAGCTTGCCTGAGCGCGAGGTACGTTCAGGAACAGCAGAAGTGATCAAGCATGCGATGATTTCTAATGCAGCGTGGTTAGAGGAATTAATGGCTGCAGAGACAGTTATTCATTTCACGACTGAAGAATTAGCGAAGCAGCTTAGAAAAGGCATTGAAGTGAAGGCGCAAATAGTAGCAGAGGACGAGACTGAGCAATCCGTGCGAAAATTTTTAAATCTAGGCCATACTTATGGGCATGCCATTGAAGCGGCCGCTGGATATGGAAAAGTAGCACATGGCGAGGCTGTCATGATTGGTCTCGTATATTGTTTATTATTAAGTGAACGATACGGTGAATTAGATCGTAACTTCACTACAGCATTTTTGCAGTTTGCAGTGAAGAATGGCTATCCATTTGAAGCTGTAAACGAATATTCCTTTGAACAGTTAACAGAGTATTTAATGAAAGATAAAAAAGCGGAGTATGGTATTTTACAATTTGTATTGTTGGAGAAAATTGGTAAACCATTCATGCAAACAATTGATTTAGCGGAGTGTAGAGAAGTAGATGCCGAATTCCGACAACTATTAGCGGAGGTGCTTGTATGATTCGTGGACTTAGAGGAGCAATTACAATTGAATCTGACAAGCCAGAGCTTGTATGGAATGAGACAGCAAGATTAGTGCGTGAAGTAGTAGCAGCCAATAATGTGGAAATAGATGATATTGCTTCTATATTAATATCTACAACACCTGATATTACGTCAGCATTTCCGGCACGTGCTGTACGGTTAATGGACGGGTGGCAATATGTACCTGTCATGTGTACGCATGAAATGGACGTGCCAAACGCATTACCACTTTGTATTCGTGTATTAATCCATGCAAATATGGAAGTAGCACAAAAGGATGTAAAACACTTGTATCTCAATGATGCAGTGAAATTAAGACCAGATTTAGCCCAAGCTAAATAATAGAGGAGATGTTTAAGATGAAATGGAAACAACAATTGGACGGTATGCAAGCATATAAGCCTGGCAAACCAATTGAAGAAGTACAACGTGAATATGGCTTACAAGAAGTCGTAAAATTAGCATCTAATGAAAACCCATTTGGGTGCTCACCTAAGGTAACTGCTTATTTACAAAATAATTCAGTAAATCATGCGATCTATCCAGACGGCTATGCGCAAAATTTACGTACAGCTGTTGCAAATCATCTAGGTGTCAAGGAAACACAGCTTCTTTTTGGTAACGGCTCTGACGATATCATTGCAATTATAACGCGTGCATTGTTGTATCCAGGTGTAAATACAGTGATGGCATACCCATCCTTCTCCCAATACTGGCACAATGCTGAAATAGAAGGCGCAGAGGTACGTAAAGTTCCTTGTATTGAAGGTGCCCATGATCTAGATGCAATGGCAGAAGCAATTGATGATAATACATCGATCGTTTGGGTTTGTAGTCCAAATAATCCAACAGGTGTAGTAATATCTGATATTGAGTTGCGAGCATTTTTAGCTAAGGTTCCAAATGATGTGCTAGTAGTTTTAGATGAGGCATATATCGAATACGTAACGCATCCTGGTCACAAAGATACTCTACCTTTAATTGAAGAGTTTCCCAATGTACTATTAATGCGTACATTCTCAAAGGCATACGGTCTTGCTTCTTTCCGAGTTGGTTATGCAATTGGGCAACCAGAAGTAATTGCAAAGCTTGATCCAGTAAGAGCACCATTTAATAATACAATTTTAAGTCAAGCAGTTGCGGCCATCGCTTTAAGTGATCAAGAATATATTAATGCTTGCCGTGAAGCAAATGAAAAAGGTAAAAAACAATATATTGAATTCTGTGAGAAACATAATTTAAAATACTTCCCATCTGATACGAACTTTATTTTCTTTAATACAAATACTGATAGTGATGTTGTTTTCAATGAGCTAATGAAACGAGGTTTTATAGTCCGCAGTGGAAATGCGTTAGGATTACCTGGGTTTATCCGCGTGACAATCGGAACTGAGGATCAAAATGTAGCGTTGTTACGTCACCTTGAAAACGTCCTAAAAGAGCAAGGAGCTTTTGCATGATACGCAACGTGCTTGTTATTGGGCTTGGCCTAATTGGAGGCTCGATTGCATTGGCATTGCAAAAGGCACCAGAAACAAAAATTATTGGCTATGATATGGATGCGAAAACTCGTGAGCATGCGAAAACATTAAATATTGTTCATGATATTGTGACAGATCCAAAAGAAGTGGTGGCCGACGTGGATGTCATCATTTTTGGAACTCCTGTCAACGCAACGCTTGAATGGATGGAACAATTAAAAACATGGCCGTTAAAAAATAAAGTCATCGTAACAGATACAGGAAGTACAAAAAAGAAAATTATGCAAAAGGCTGGGGAACTACGTGAGTTAGGCATTACCTTTATTGGAGGACATCCAATGGCAGGCTCACATAAAAGCGGTGTTTTAGCTGCAAAGGCTCATCTTTTTGAAAATGCGTATTATATGCTAACACCGCTCGCCGGTGAAGAAATTGTCAATATGGCACAGCTTGAAAGTCTCTTAAAATTTACACATGCAAAGGTTGTTAGTGTATCTGCTCGTGAGCATGATCATATGACAGCTGTAGTTAGTCATTTTCCGCATGTCGTTGCCGCTTCTCTTGTGCATCAATTGGGCGGAGAAAATGGGGAATATCCGATGACACGCTCACTTGCTGCAGGTGGCTTCCGTGATGTAACGCGTATTGCCTCGTCCAATCCAATTTTATGGCGAGATATCACATTACAAAATCGAGAAGAGCTAATTGCACAGCTAGAAGGCTGGGAAAAGGAAATGAGTCGTGTGAAGGAGCTGCTTTTCAATGGTAGCTCGGATGACATAGAAACATACTTTGCTGTTGCTAAAGAGCTAAGAGATGAATTACCAATTAGTGCAGGAGCAATGTTCACATCATTTGACTTATATGTTGATGTTCCTGACTATCCGGGGGTTATTTCTGAGGTGACGGGCTTACTTGCAGACGAAGCGATTAGTATTACAAATTTACGTATCGTCGAGTCACGAGAAGACGTTTTTGGGATTCTTGTTATTAGCTTACAAAGTGAAAGTGACCGTGAACGTGCCGCAGCGTGTATACAAAAGCGTGCTAATTATGAAACATATATTTCATAGGTACTAGGAAATGCCTATGTAACAGAAAGCGTCGGCATTACGGCGCTTTCTATCTTCATATTGGAGGGAAGAAAACGATGAGTGAAAAAGTATTACAATATGATAAACCTTCCTTACAAGGGACTTTAACGATTCCAGGTGATAAATCTATCTCACATCGTTCCGTTATGTTTGGAGCCATTGCAACGGGGAAAACAACAGTTGATGGCTTTTTATTAGGTGAGGATTGTTTAAGTACAATTGATTGCTTCCACAAGCTCGGTGTGAAAATTGACGTAGAAGGAACAAATGTATCTATCGACAGCCCTGGTATAGAGGGGTGGCAAGAACCTACAGAGGTACTATACACAGGAAATTCTGGTACAACGACACGCTTAATGCTAGGGATTCTAGCTGGATCTACTGTACATTCAGTAATGACAGGGGATGCGTCTATAGGAAAGCGACCGATGCGCCGTGTTATTGATCCGTTACGTCAAATGGGTGCACAAATAACTGGAAGGGCAAATGGGCAATATACGCCATTAGCCATTCAAGGTACAGCCTTACAAGCTATTGATTACCACATGCCTGTTGCAAGTGCGCAGGTGAAGTCAGCTGTTTTACTTGCTGGTTTACGTGCTGAAGGTACTACAATTGTACGAGAAATGGAAGTATCTCGAGACCATACGGAGAGAATGCTACGTCAGTTTGGTGCACAGGTTGAGGAAGTGGATGGTGTTATTTCATTAAAAGGAGGACAAACTTTAACAGGGACACATGTGTCTGTGCCAGGTGATATTTCATCTGCGGCTTTTTTCTTAGTAGCAGGAGCCATCTGTGAGGATAGTAAAATAACGCTAGAAAATGTCGGAATTAATCCAACACGGGATGGTATCATCGAAGTGCTTCATAATATGGGCGCATCTTTAACACTTATGCCAAATGAAGATAGCCAATCAGAGCCAACGGCAACAATTGTAATTGAAACGTCAACATTAAGAGGCACTACCATTGAGGGAGATATTATTCCTCGTCTTATCGATGAAATCCCGATTCTAGCTTTATTAGCAACGCAAGCAAACGGTAAAACTATTATTAAGGATGCCGAGGAGTTAAAAGTGAAGGAAACAGACCGGATAACGGCTGTTGTGGATGAATTGAAAAAACTAGGTGCTAATATTGAAGCTACTAAGGATGGAATGATTATTGAAGGACCAACTCCATTACGTGGTGCTAGCCTTAAAACCTATGGTGATCATCGTATCGGAATGATGGGTGCTGTTGCAGCACTAATAACAGATGGGGCAGTAACTTTAGATGACGCAGAATGTATTGCTGTTTCTTATCCATCGTTTTTCGAGCATGTAGAGGAAGTAAAGTAATGTCATATCTTCATTCAGTAGAAAAATCCACCTCTAAAGGTATTGTCACGTTTTGTGGCAATTTATCTGTAGCGAAAGCAAAGCGTCAGCTACAATTACGCCAAGGCGAAATTGATATTTGACTCTCCAAGTCTTTTGGGGAGTTTTTTCTTGTTTCGAGAGAAAATGTTTTGTAGCATAAAGGTATTAATGAAAGAATAGGTGAATGACTGTGAACAATGCGATGACTGAAATGATGCAAGCACTTGAACAAGGGGACTTAGCATTAATTGAACAGCTACTTGAAACATTTTTAACGAAAGAGCTACCAGAGGACATTTATGCGCTAGCTGAAATTTTTATGCAGTATGGATATATGAAAGAAGCTGATCGTGTACTGGAGCATTTACAATTTTTATTCCCAGAAGAGGCACAGTTGAAAATTGATCGTGCAAATGTCTTAATGGAACTTGGCGATGAAGATGAAGCGTTAGATTTTTTATTAGAAGTAGAGGAGACAGCTCCAGAATATCCTCAAGCTTTATTAGTATTAGCGGATTATTATCAAATGCAAGGATTGTTTGAAGTAGCAGAAATGCGCATCAATGAGGCACTATCTATATTACCAGATGAACCATTATTACAATTTGCTAAAGCAGAGCTTTTATTTGAAACTGGTCGCTTCTTAGAGGCTGCGAGACTATATGAAGAATTGTATGAACAACAAGTTGAATTTGCTGGGGTTAGTCTTACAGAACGGCTTGCTGAGGTGTATCGTGCAGGAGCTGCCTATGAAACGGCCTTAGATTACTATTTAAAAGCACTGGAAGATGAAGTAAAGCCAGATGTTTTATTTGGTGCAGCGTATTCAGCCTTTCAATCACAAAAATATGAAATGGCCATTAAACAACTAGAGGAATTAAAAGAATTAGACCCTGATTATTTTTCAGCCTATTTATTGCTAGCTGAGAGCTATGCCATGACAGAGGACAATAAAAAAGCATACGCTGCCATTCTGGAAGGATTAAAGCGTGACGAATACGATAAATCCTTATTCTTATTCGCCGGTAAAATGGCTTTAAAAACTGGTTTGCCAGCTGAGGGCGAGCAGCATCTACGTGAAGCCATTGCCTTAGATCCTGAATACATGGAGGCAGTATTAGCATTAATCTCCGTGTTGGCACAGCAAGAGCGTCATGAGGATGTAATAGAATTATTTGAAACGTTGCAAAAAAATGATTTTGAATGGAGCACCTTATACCCATTTGCTGCGGTTGCATATGAAAATTTAGAATTGTACGACCGTGCATACGAATTTTACCGTTTGGCATATAATGATTTTAAGGAAGACGCAGCATTTTTAGAAAAGTATGTTTATTTCTTATTAGAGGAAGGAAAACGTTCAGAAGCTAAAGAAGTGCTCGGTCAATTAATAACTATTCAGCCGGGTGAACTGGAGTGGCAAGAGAAGTTAGAAACCTTAGAATTTGAGTAAAGGAGGGAGTGGGTATGACTGCTTCTGTATCAGTTGTCGATAAAAAAGCATTTGTTAGATGGTTTTTAAAAAATTATCAATTGAAACGTCGTGAGTGTGTATGGATTTTGAATTACTTATTAAGTAATGATGAGTTATTAAAACGAATTCGATTTGTTGAAGAAGCTCACTATTGCCCTAGAGCAATGGTTATGTCAACGGTCGATTCAACAGGAGTGCCGTTTCGTTTTTACAAAGGCAATGTAATGACAGCAGATGCTGAGAAATCCTTCCATGATTTACGTTTACACGAGCATGAAGATATGTATATACAATTGAATTTTCCAAATGTACCACCAAGTGCACAATACTTAGCAGTTCTTGAAGAAAACCCTTATATGCCAGAAGCACTGATTGTTAGTGAAAAAGATCGCTTACTGGCAGAAGAGCTGCTTTCCAACAGCTTACTCGTATTCCAAGAAGAAAAATTACTCGCGCAAATTGATGAAGCCCTCGATCAGGGAAATGCAGAGCGCTTTTATGAATTGTCTAATTTGTTACAAGCTTTAAAGGAAACGGCTAATTTACGTTAGTTATAAGTAAAAATGGAATGTCCTTTATCTACCTCAATATGATAACATAACAAGTGAATGATTGTTTTCACTTTTTATTGGCTATCCTATTGAAGAGTGGAAAAGGGCATTTTTTATTTTCGTGCAGTAACCTACTGCATAAGATAAAGCCCTGGAGGATTTCACGGATTTTTAATTCAAAATCTGGACGCAATTACGCCAAGGCGAAATGGATTTATGCAACAAGAGGAGGTTTGTGAGATGTATTTTAATGCAAGTGATGTGACATTGTTTATGGCACAGAAGGAATTTATCGATACCGCAATTGTTCCACTCGTAACGGTCGATTTAACTCCTGAAAAAATGAAACAGAGCGGTACAGAAGTGGACTTTTTGTTATCGCTTACATCTTTTATCGAACAACAGTTTAAAGGTCGTTTATTACTGATGCCACCATTTACGTATAGTGCAACATTAAAAAACGAAGATATGCCGAAGCAATTAGAGGCACAATTACATAATGCTGGTTTTAAGCATGTGTTCTTCATTACTTGTGACCATTTTTGGACAAATATTGGAGATGAAGTAAATGTTATTTGGCTACCAGCTATTCCGTTAGAAAGCATGGATAAAGGCGTGAAAAACTCCATACTCGAAGATCAATTGCGACAAGTGATTCCGATGTTTTCGACCAAATGGACACAGATTTAACAATTAGTTTCAATAATTGTTCACATTCTCCAGCTTTCCACAGAATGCTATATTGACCAAGCTATGGAGTTGATATATCATAGATATGTCCTAGTATTACTATTTGTAAATGAATGTCCGTTGGACTGACCTTTAAGTTAGAGGGGGGAAAAAAATGAGTAATAATCGAGTTTCACGTCGTCAATTCCTAAGCTATACACTAACTGGTGTAGGTGGCTTTATGGCGGCAGGTATGCTGATGCCAATGCTTCGTTTTGCGATTGATCCAGTACTACAAAGTCATGCTGGTGGTAACTTTGTAAAAACAGAGCATAAAATCGCTGATATTACTGACAAACCTGTTAAAGTTGACTTAACATTTGAACAAGTTGATGCATGGTACAAATCAGACGTAACAAACGTAGCATGGGTTTTCAAACAAGGCGATCAAATCGTTGCATTATCTCCTGTTTGTAAGCATTTAGGATGTATGGTGGACTGGGGAACAGATTCAACACACCCAGATCAATTCTTCTGTGCTTGTCATGGTGGACGCTACGAGAAGAATGGTAATAACGTACCAGGAACACCACCATTAGGTCCATTGGATGAATATGAAGTTAAAGAAGAAGATGGTTATTTATCGCTTGGGCCAATTCATGCAAATACTCTAGTTAAGTAAGGGGGTACAAAACAGTGCTAAATAAAATTTATGATTGGGTCGATGAACGCTTAGATATTACACCGATTTGGCGTGATATTGCCGACCACGAAGTGCCAGAGCACGTGAACCCTGCACATCATTTTTCAGCGTTCGTTTACTGTTTCGGTGGATTAACTTTCTTCATCACAGTAATTCAAATTCTATCAGGTATGTTCTTAACAATGTACTATGTACCAGACGTAGTGAATGCTTGGAAATCAGTTTATTATTTACAAAACGAAGTAGCATTTGGTGAAATCGTACGCGGTATGCACCACTGGGGAGCTTCATTAGTAATCGTAATGATGTTCTTACATACACTTCGTGTATTCTTTACAGGTTCGTATAAGAAACCTCGTGAGTTAAACTGGATGGTTGGTGTAGGTATTTTCGGTGTAATGATGGGTCTTGGTTTTACAGGATACTTATTACCTTGGGATATGAAAGCATTATTTGCTACAAAAGTAGGTATCCAAATTGCTGCATCTGTACCGTTTATCGGTGAATGGATTAAAATCTTATTAGCGGGTGACTCAACTATTCTTGGTGCTCAAACGTTAACACGATTCTTTGCGATTCATGTATTCTTCTTACCTGCAGTATTGTTTGCATTACTTGCAGCACACTTTATCATGATTCGTCGTCAAGGAATTTCAGGGCCGTTGTAATAGTTCTTGACGGTTCGATGATTTTTTTAAGGAGGGGACATAATGCATCGCGGAAAAGGAATGAAATTTGTTGGTGATTCTCGTATTAAAGCGAATCACAGAATGCCGAACGTTCCAAAGGATTATTCCGAATATCCAGGTAAGACGGAAGCTTTCTGGCCGAACTTCTTACTAAAAGAATGGATGGTTGGTGCTGTATTTTTAATTGCTTATTTAATATTAACAGTTGCACATCCATCACCACTTGAAGGACCAGCTGATCCGACAAGAGCGTACATTCCATTACCGGACTGGTACTTCTTATTCTTGTATCAATTATTAAAATACTCATATGCTTCAGGTCCATATAATGTTATTGGAACTGTTGTAATTCCAGGTCTTGCATTTGGAGCGCTATTATTAATGCCATTTTTAGATAAAAGTCCAGAACGTCGTCCATCTAAACGTCCGTTACCAACAGCGTTTATGTTATTGACTCTGGCAGCTATGTTTTACTTAACATGGGAAGCAGTTGCTAACCATGACTGGGAAGCTCAAAAAGCAATGGGCGCAATTGAACAAGAAGTTAATGTTACTATTGATGAATCACTACCAGGTTATAAAATTTGGACTGGTGAAACAAGTGACGCAGCTCAATCTTGTATCGGCTGTCATGCGGCTGACTTAAAAGGTGGCCCTGCTGCTCCAAAATTACTTGGTAATACACTAACAGCTGAAGAAGTTGAAGATATTATCCATAATGGTCGAGGCAAAATGCCACCTGGTGTATTCAAGGGTACCGATGAAGAAGCGAAGCAAATCGCTGAATTTGTTGCGAGCTTAAAAGAAGATAAATAAGTATAGTTTAAAAGAGTCAGGAAACTGGCTCTTTTTTTCTTCTAATATAATAATGTGACTGTTACAACTTTAAAAAAGTTCCCACAAAAATGTTCTTTAGTTCTATAATATTTATTAGGATAAATTTAAAATATTCAAAAGTGGCTGGGCAGTCCCGGGAATTTATGTAGTACTAACCGTATAATACTCTTTAAACGGAATGTTAGAAAAAGCTCATCGACAAAAATTAAGGATGACATTGGTTAAAATGTAAGCTATGTATATTCGTTAAGGATTTTGGCAAGAAAATATTGCCGGTATTCATTATCGATGGTATGTGGCAAATTAAAGACTAGTTTATACATAATAACAAATAAAAAAGGCATCTTAGTAAAGACAGAAGATAAAGGAGTTTTAATGATGCAAATTACACGTGCAAATATTTGGTTTCTCCTTACACATAAATCATTTTTAATCCTCTTACTTATTATCAATCTATTAGGCACTATTTACGGTTATTATTGGTATGGAGGGCAGCTTGCCATCACGAAGCCCATTTTTTATATTTTTGTGCCAGATAGCCCGACAGCCAGCCTATTCTTTTGCTTTGTATTGTTAGCATGGATTATGGGAAAAAAATGGCCACTAATGGAAGTGCTAGCACTTATAACACTAGTGAAATATGGAATCTGGGCTGATGTAATGAATATTTGGACGCTGATTGAAACTGGATCTATAGGTTGGCAAGGCTGGATGCTTGTAGGCTCGCATTTTGCAATGGCTGTCCAAGCAATTTTATATCTCGGTAAATATGTTTTTTCATATTGGCATATTGCTGTAGCAGCGGTATGGACATTGCATAATGATGTAATTGATTATGTTTTTGGTCAAATGCCGATGTATCGTGATTTAGCAGATTATACGAGCTATATCGGCTATTTTACTTTTTGGTTATCAGTTACATGCATTTTTTTAGCCATCTTCTCAATTAGATGGCGCAAATATTTGCCGAATTAGGTAAATGATTATAGAATTATAGTATCCAAGTAGAAAGGGGTTAGAAAATTGTCAACAAGTATGTATATTGTTTATTTTGCAATCATAATGCTACTACCACTTTACGCACAGATGAAAGTAAAGGGCACGTATAATAAGTTTGCAAAAGAACGAACAATGAAGGGACAAACAGGTGCAGAGGTAGCGCGTGCGATTTTAGATGCGAACGGTTTATATGATGTACGAGTTGTTCCAACACAAGGTGTGTTGTCTGATCACTATAATCCAGCAACAAAAACAGTTGCTTTATCAGAAAGTAACTTCTACGAGGCGAGTATTGCTGGTGCTGCAGTTGCTGCCCACGAGGTTGGCCATGCCATCCAGCATAAAGAAGCTTATTCAATGCTGACATTACGTAGTAAGCTAGTGCCAGTTGCAAATATTTCATCAAATATGTCTTGGATATTTGTCATGATTGGTATTTTTGCAAGTAGTGCAAATATGTTACTTTTAGGTATCGTATTATTGGCTGCCGGTGTGGTTTTCCAATTAGTAACGTTACCAGTAGAGTTTGATGCATCCAAGCGTGCGTTAGTGCAAATGAATTCTCTAGGAATTATTACAAATGAAGAAGAGCGCCCAGCACGAAAAGTGTTAAGTGCTGCAGCATTAACATATGTTGCCGCGGCAGCAGTAGCTGTATTAGAATTATTACGTTTAATATTAATCTTTACAAATATGCGAAGTGACGACTAATAAAAAACTTGTTGTAGTGGTAATTCACTATGGCAAGTTTTTTAATCCGTTAATTTATTTACTATGTAAAAAAGCCTACCTCCAATGAAAAAGTAAAAAGTTCGAGGAGAGCAGGCAGATTATTAATGTTATTGAAGCGGTTGTTTTTCGTCGTCTAGCGTGAAGCCTTCTCCTGCTACATCTCGTACTTCTATAATAGATACGAATGCGTGTGGATCAACCTCATGGACAATAGATTTTAAACGGACAACCTCATTACGGCCAATGACACAATAAATCACTTCTTTTTGTTGCTTAGTAAAATGGCCATGACCTTCAAGTATTGTAATACCACGTTCCATTCGTAATGCGATCATCTCAGCAATGGCGCTAGATTTTTCAGATATAATAAGTGCTCCACGTGCAGCATATGCTCCTTCTTGAACAAAATCAATGACGCGCGCACCAACAAATACCGCAACAAGGGTATACATCATAGAGCGTGCATCTAAAAATGTTAGCCATGATAGGATAATGACAATTGCGTCAAAGATGAACATCGTTTTACCCATACTCCAGCCAAAATATTTATGCCCAAGGCGAGCCAAAATATCTACACCACCAGTTGTACCACCGAAACGAAAGACGATACCGAGCCCTAGTCCAACAAAAACCCCTGCAAATAGAGCAACAAGTAACAGATCGTCCTCTAAATGAATAGTAAATTGATACTTTTGAAAAACTTTTAGGAAAACTGAAACAGATAAAGTGCCAACAAGCGTATAAATAAATGATTTTTTCCCAAGTAAACGATAACCAATAATAAACATAGGAATGTTTAATAGTAAATTCATTAAAGCAGGGTCCCAGCCAAGAGTAAAATAAAGTATGAGTGTAATCCCACTTAGGCCACCTTCACCTAGTTGATTTTGCATGTTGAAGTGGACGAAGCCGAAGCTAAAAATTGCAGCCCCGAGCATTATTGCGATAATATTGCTGATTTTGATCTGTTTTAGCATATGACCTCCTGAAGTTCATAACAAATGAAGTAGTGCTATCTATTATCTGACATTTTATTGTTTTTGACAACAATGGTGTAAATTTTATACGATGGTAAGTAGGAGTGTGATTTAGATGACTGAACAAGTGACAATGCAAGCTTTACAGCAGCGTGTAGATGATTATATAGGACAATTTAAGGAAGGCTATTTCCCGCCGTTTGAGTTACTGGCACGTCTAACCGAGGAACTTGGTGAATTGTCTCGTGAGGTGCAGGATGTTTACGGGCAAAAGAAGAAAAAGAGTACTGAGGAAGCGAACAGTATTGAAGAAGAATTAGGTGACTTCTTCTTTGTTTTAGTATGCTTTGCAAATGCGCAGGGTATTAAATTAGATGAAGCACTTTTACGCGTTATACATAAATTTGAAACAAGGGATAAAGATCGCTGGACTAGAAAGGATGGAGAATAATGTCAATTCGTGTAGCAATAGCAGGAGCTAGGGGAAAAATGGGGGCTGAGGCTGTACATACGGTCATGAAGCATGACAAAATGGAATTAGTAGCTGTGCTAGATTATAAGGATGTAGGAAAAACATTAGCTGATTTGGAGATGTTTCCCGCAAGTTATACGGCTCCAATCTTTACAGATATGTCTGACCTTGTAGAGGCGACTGCACCAGATGTATTAGTAGATTTAACAAGCCCGCATGCAGTATACAAACATACTAAAGAGGCCTTGAATTTAAATGTACGACCTGTAATTGGTACAACAGGCTTTACAGATGAACAACTAGTGGAATTATCAGCAATGGCTAAAGAAAAAGAGCTAGGCTGTATTATTGCTCCAAACTTTGCAATAGGGGCTATCCTTATGATGAAATTTGCTAAGGAAGCGGCAAAATATTTACCTGATGTTGAAATTATTGAAATGCACCATGATCAAAAGCTGGATGCTCCATCAGGAACAGCTGTTAAAACGGCACAATTGATTCAAGAGGTGCGAACACAAAAGATGCAAGGACATCCAGAGGAAAAAGAAACAATCGAAGGTGCAAGAGGTGGAGAATTTGATGGCATGCGTATTCACTCTGTTCGTTTACCTGGTTTAGTGGCACACCAGCAAGTGTTATTTGGCGGAGATGGGCAGCTATTAACAATTCGTCATGATTCGTTAAACCGTAATTCTTTTATGTCTGGTGTAGCATTTTGCGTAGAAGAGGTTATGAAAATGGATCAACTTGTATATGGTTTAGAAAACATCATCTAAAGATTGGGATGGAAGCATTATGAAAATCGCATTAATTGCACATGATCGTAAAAAAGATAATTTAGTACAGTTTGCTATTGCTTATCGAAATATTTTAAATGAGCATATGTTGTTTGCTACAGGTACAACAGGACAGCGTGTTATGGAAGCTACAGACTTAGAGGTAACACGTTTTCGTTCAGGCCCACTCGGTGGCGATCAACAAATTGGCGCAATGATTGCCAATAACGATATGGACATGGTCATTTTTTTCCGTGATCCTTTAACAGCACAACCACATGAGCCAGATGTTTCTGCACTTATTCGTCTTTGTGATGTTTACCAAGTGCCACTGGCTACAAATATGGGAACAGCAGAAATATTACTAAAAGGCCTACAAGAAGGTTTTGTGGATTGGAGACTGATTCAAGAAAGACGAAATTAAAAAAGACGTGATTTAGAAAGGATGATAATCGAATGAAAAAGCTAAAAATTGGCATTACCTGTTATCCTACAGTTGGAGGCTCTGGTGTTATCGCAACAGAATTAGGAAAAATGCTTGCAGAGAGAGGGCACGAGATTCATTTCATCACCTCAAGCGTACCATTTCGATTGAATAAAATTTATCCAACCGTCTTTTTCCATGAAGTAGAAGTTAGCAATTATTCAGTATTTCAATATTCGCCATATGATATAGCATTAGCGAGTAAAATGGCGGACGTGATTAAGGATGAAGAACTAGATGTACTTCATGTGCATTATGCAATACCACATGCTGTCTGTGCTGTTTTGGCACGTGAAATGAGTGGTCGTGACATTGGGATTGTCACAACGTTACACGGTACAGATATTTCTGTGCTTGGGCAGGATTCCACTCTTTCACAGGCAATTAAGTATGGCATTGACAAATCTGATATCGTAACGACAGTGTCAGAGGCATTAAAGCAACAAACATACGAGCTTATTGATACAGTAAAGCCGATTAACACGATTTACAATTTTGTTGATGAACGTGAATACTTCCCACGCAATCCAGGAAACTTAAAGGAACAGTTTGGAATTAAGGAAGATGAAAAAGTTATTATTCATGTATCTAACTTCCGTAAAATTAAAAATCTTCCGCATATTATAGACGCCTTTATGAAAATACGTGCGAACATGAAGGCAAAGCTATTGCTTGTAGGAGATGGTCCAGAAAAGCATCGTGTAATGGATCAAGTAAAGGAAAGTCCTTATATGGAGGATGTTTTATTTTTAGGCAAACAAGAAAATTTAGCTGAATTGTATGCGATAAGTGACCTTAAATTATTACTATCACAGCAGGAATCATTCGGGCTAGTTTTACTTGAAGCAATGGCTTGTGGTGTACCTTGTATTGGATCAGCTGTAGGCGGTATTCCAGAAGTCATTGAGCATGGGGTAGATGGCTATATAGTGGAATTAGGTGATACGGATGCAGTGGAAGAGTATGCCGTAAACCTATTGAACGATGAAGAGAAATTACAACATTTCCGAGAAGCAGCTATCCGCGCTGTTGATGAAAAATTCCATTCATCTAAAATTGTAGAACAATATGAAAAATTGTACGAAAAGGTTGCTGAAAGAAATCATGCAAAACAATAAAGAATGGCAAGCAGCCTATTCAGTTATTGAACAACTAGAATGCGCAGGCTTTGAGGCAGTGATCGTCGGCGGTGCAGTACGAGATGCTATACTTGGTCGTCCTGCCCACGATGTAGATGTTGCGACAAATGCCATGCCAGACGAAGTAAAGTCTATCTTTGATCGCACAGTTGATATAGGGATTCAGCATGGGACGGTACTTGTTATCGTGCCAGCTGGATCGGTGGAGGTAACGACATATCGCACAGATGGTGAATATACGGATCACCGTAGACCCGAGGAAGTGCAATTTGTCCGTTCATTAAAAGAAGATCTACAGCGCCGAGACTTTACGATGAATGCCATAGCGATGCGTCGTGATGGTTCTTTTGTTGATTTTTATGGAGGACGCCAAGATATTGAGGCTGGTGTCATTCGAGCTGTTGGTGATGCACAGAAACGTTTTTCGGAAGATGCATTACGAATGCTACGGGCCATACGTTTTTCAGCACAGCTCGGTTTTCTAATTGAATCAGAAACTTTGAAAGCAATGCAGGACAAGGCTGATAATATTTCTTGGATTGCCAAAGAGCGTATAAAGGCAGAGCTCGATAAGCTATGGGTAGGGAAAGATGTTTTTAACGGTATAAAAAAGCTGAAGGAAAGTAGCTTAGTGAATTATTTGAATGGAACTTTTCAAGCGCATGACTGGTCTAAATTTAACACGCAGGACAAGTTATTAGGCTGGGCATATTTCGCGGTATTACAGGGTGATCATTGGCGAGAAGTACTAGGTGACTATCGTTTATCGAATAAGGAGATGGCATTTGTAAAAGCTGTGTTAGAAGCTTTAAAAGCTTTAAAAAATGGCTGGACGAAAATGGATTACTTTTTATATACTCAACAGGAACTTGAGGCAGCTTGTTATTTTGCAGAGTTGAGACAGCTTGATGTTCAATTACCACAACAAAGTATACTTGAAATACAGACAGCTCTTCCTATTAGACGTAAACAGGAGCTTATTGTAAAAGGTACGGATTTGTTAAAATGGTCTGGAATAAAAGGTGGGCCATGGGTAAAAGAAGCGTTGCAGGCGATGCTTGAAGCAGTTGTGAATGGTGAATGTGCTAATGAGCACCATCAACTAAAGGCTTGGTTTGAGCGTGAGTATGTCCGTAAGCAGGAAAACACTTAATATTACTATAATTATTACAAATTGAATGTAGTTATTTTCGAAAAGAGTTACCAAAAAACAACTAAAAGAAGTCGGTTATTGAAGTTGTTAGACATAGTTATTTCAGTAGGCACGCTTGGGGCATGAGTTTCGATATTGTATCGGACTCATGCCTTATTATTGTGCCTTAGAAATTTTCCCTAATAGTTTCATTGAGTATTTTTTCAGGGATGGACGCTTTATATAGTATTTCTAAATATGAAATATCTAATTCTGAATTTCAAATCTATGATATAATCATATTATATTGGATGTTAAAAAATACTCGCTATTTCAAAACGAAAGAATTCACTTTTGATATATTTCTAAGTATAGGAAGTTGGAGGTAAACATGAATAAGTATGAAATTAGATCGCAAAAAAAGAAATCTGCGATCATTAATGCTTCTTTAGAATTATTTAGCGAAAAAGGATTTACCGCAGTTAGTATAAAAGATATTGCTGCATTGGCTAATGTTTCACAAGTCTCCATCTATAATTATTTTGGAAATAAAGAGGCATTAGTACAAGAGTGTGTGACCATTGTAATGAAAGATACTATGCAAATTGCACAAAATTTGCTTACTGAAGAAATGGAATTTAAGGAAAAACTATATAAAGCGCTCTCCATCTGTTCTAATCAAATCAATCAATCATTACATGAATATTTTTCACATTCGGCATTGGAAGATACAGTATTGCTGAAATTTTTGGTTGAAAACATTAATAAAATAAAAAAAGATATTTATAAAAGCTATATAAAATTGGGAAAACAAGAAAATGTGATAGATGGTTCAATCTCAACTGCTACAATTTTAGATTTTATGGAAGCTATTAATAGTATTGAAATTGAATCAGATAAAATAAAAATAAAACAACAAGAATTACACAAACTATTTTTATATGGAATCATCGGAAAAAGTAAATAATTTATTTGTTTTTTAGAAGCCAAGCCATTCATCTCGAATGGCTTCTTTTTATTTTAATTAATGTCGCTTTCCTCTTGTATGCGTTTCTTGGATTATGTTCATTTTATGCTAGCTTTAGTGATACATATAAAGTTTTGAAATTAAATTGTTTGTATTTCAAAAGTTATTGACATCTTTTGCAAGTCGTTATACTATTGTTTTGAAATATTGTTAGTTAAATTTCAAAATAGTAGGAGGGAAAAGTGTTGTTCGAACAAAAAAATAATTTCGAAAGTACAGATTGGGGATTTCAAAATATTGATTTTCAGCAAATTGATTATGTATTGAATGTTGGGTGTGACTGTCAAAAGGGCTGGTTGGAATGAAGAAAATTTTTATATTTGTGATTTTGGGAATGATTTTGTATAAACCAACAATGAATTATTTAATTGGACAGGTTTCACACCCTAAGGGAGCTATTGGATATATATTGACAAAAATTTGGAACAAAACCTTTGTTAATATGACAGACTGGGGATTACAGAATATTGAAATACGAAAAGATGATCATATTTTAGATGTTGGATGTGGTGGTGGTGAAACAATTCATAGATTGGCAAATAAAACTACACAAGGGAAAGTATATGGAATAGATATTTCATCGGAAGCAGTTAAATCATCTATCGAAAAAAATCAGAAATGGGTAGAACAAAATCGTGCGGAAATTTTTGAGGCAGATGTAGCTTCACTACCATTTGAAGATAATATCATGGATAAAATAACAGCCATTCAAACTCATTTTTACTGGAGTAATCTTGAAGAAGGGTTTAGTGAAATACATAGGATATTAAAATCGAACGGTGTATTTCTAATAACTTGCGAAAAGGATAAGATTGAATATCACATGGATAACTATAAAAAAAGTAATGAATTAAAAGAATTACTAAAATCTATAGGATTTAGTAGTGTTATTGTTCATGAAGATGGAAATTGGATAAAATTTGTTTGTCAAAAATAAGCCTGAATAAAGAAATGATTATAGACGGCAAATTTTTATATGAAAAGGCAAGGAGATAAAACGTTAATACATGTCACAAGTGAGTCAAGTACAAAAATAACAAGGGAGAAAAAAGTATGGATACTTTAATAGTTAAAAGTAAGTCTTTTATTATCCTTGTCCTAGCGAAATTCATTTCCTCAATTGGGACATTTGTTCAAAGCATGGCCTTTGCATTGTATGTGATTGACAAAACAGGGTCTAGTATTTTATTTGCATCAATTCTTATGGCTGCTTTGATTCCGAGAGTGTTACTTAGCCCATTTTGTGGTGTTGTAGTTGATTGGTTGAACAGAAAACGACTTTTGGTTACTCTGGATCTCATAACTGGTAGTTTACTGTTAATAATCGCCTTATTAATAGGAAGTGACGAGATCAGTTTGCCTATAATTTATGGTATAGCGATTGCGGTAGGGATTATGTCATCTTTTGATGAACCGATGGTGATGACGATTATTCCATCCATTTTCAAGGCGGAGAAAGATGTCGCCGCTGCAAATGCAGTGAATATGATTGTACTCGCATTAGGTAATATGATTGGTCCGATTTTGGGTGTACTAATCTATACTAATTTTGGTATTGCTATTGTGTTGATAGTGAATGGAATAAGTTTCCTGTTCGCAGCGTTGATCCAACTCTTTATGCAAATTCCAACAGATAATGTATCTGACGAAAAGCGTACATTAAAGAAATTTAGAGTAGATTTTACTGAGGGTATTCGATATATTTTACAAGACAAAAGAATGAAAATAATTCTTTCATGTATCATTTTTCAAAATTGCTTCTTCAATGGAGCTACTCAAGTAGGAATTCCTTTTATATCTAGAGTTGATTTAAAAGTTTCAAATACACAATTTGCATTTATTGAAATTATCGTCATTTTAGGTGTCGTTTTCGGCGCATCCTTGTCTGGCATCATTAAGAAAAAATTGACCACGGATCAGTTGTTTGTCAGAATGATTAATATTATTGGTCTAGCTTTCTTATGTATAGGTATTGTAGTATTTGGAATAATTAATAACTTGCAAATTAGCTTCTATCTAATATTGGCACTGTACTTAGTACTCGGTATTACATCGATTAACGTATCAATTGCGTTCCAAACCGAGTTACAGAAAGAAGTTGATAATAAATTTCTTGGACGTGTTTCTTCTATAGTTATGGCTTTAATTATGGCATCAGTGCCGATTGGTCAGGGGGTATACGGGTGGATGTTTGAAGTTCTACCATCTGAGGTTCCGTTTATTATTTCTGCTGTTGTTATTCTTTTAATTGCGTTCTCTTATCGTCAAGTAATGAAGAAACTACAATATGATTCAAAAAAAAATCTATAGAGTTTCGGTTTAATGAACTAAGTAAATAGTATTGAAAATGATAAACTTTGGACTTGTTCTGCATTATAAAGTTTTGAATAATTTAATACGTTTGTGTAGATTTTTCCTAAATTTGTACACACCAAACGAAAAAAAGCCCATGTTTTATAAAAGGATTTCATAGTAATGTTTTGTCTATGGATAATCCCATGATACTGATGTTTTTCAGTTTTAAGCTGTATATGATTTTATATTTGATAAGAAAATGTTACAGTATAATAAGGTGAACCCCTCAAAATTATAAAAAGCTAGTTAAAAAATTGATTGTGGTCAAATGTGACTATATACAGTATGATGATAATTATTATTATTCAAAATAGAAAAAAGTATCGGCTATTTGTTAAAAGAAATGATTTGAACGTGGGTATGTCCATGAAAATGAATAGCCTTGAATTAAAAGAGTTTTGAACGCATGAAAATATAGCAAGTGACCAAAAAGTGACCAATTACCATACGTCATCTAAAATAAGGTCGCTTGCTTTTGCTTTATCTTTTTCGTCATCGTTTTTTTAGAAGGAACGTTTGGAGAAAAATGAGAAAATAATGTTTATACATAAACAAAATAATGTGTTAGTAGTTCCAAAAATTCAATATAAGAATTCACTGATGAATCAAGAGTCTTTACATCAAATTTTTAATTTAATAAAAAATAAGTGATAGTATATTTTAATAAAGGATTGATTTGGCATGAGTATTTCCATGAAGGATGAAATTTTAAAAAGAATATTAGCGGCTAATGGTGAAGCGGTTTCGGGTCAGGAGCTAGCAGATTCCCTTGGAGTATCCCGTACAGCTATATGGAAACATATGCAGTCGTTGCAGGAGGAAGGCTATACATTTGAGACGGTAAAGAAAAAAGGCTATGTGTTGACGGGCGTACCAAATAGCTTAAGTCCAACTCAAATTGAACTATTTTTAAATACGGAACATTTTGGACGTGAAATTCATTATTTTGATGTTGTAGATTCAACACAAACAATCGCTCATAAGTTTGCACAGGAAGGCGCTCCGCATGGTACGATAATAATCGGGGAGGAGCAAACAGCTGGCCGTGGTCGTATGGCGCGTCCATGGGAATCTGCAAATAGCACAGGTATTTGGATGACCGTTATTGTGAGACCGGATGTTACTCCTCAGCAAGCTTCATCGTTTACACTTGTCGTAGCAGTCGCAGTTACGATGGCGATAAAAACATTATATAAACAAATTGAACCAGCCATTAAATGGCCAAATGATTTGCTCATTAACGGTAAAAAATGTACCGGTATATTAACAGAAATGCAGGCTGAGGCAGATTGTGTACAAGCACTGCTAGTAGGCATTGGTATTAATGCAAACCAGGTTGAATCAGATTTCTCCCCGGAAATTGCTAATATAGCTACGTCTTTACGTTTAGAAGCAGGTGAGGAAATTAATCGTGCAGCCCTTGTTGCATCTATTCTTCAATATTTAGAACAATTCACGGATTTATACGTGAAGGAAGGCTTTGCTAGCATTAAAAAGCTATGGGAACAAATGTCGTGTACTATTGGACAACGTATTGAAGTAACGACTCTACGTGGACGCTTTGAAGGCATTGCCAGTGGGATTACGGATGAAGGTGTACTACAGCTAACAGAGGATGATGGCACAGTGCGAACAATTTATTCTGGAGATATAAAAATTTTATAGAAACACAAACATTCACTTAACAAGAACGTATATTTTCAAATGTGAAAATATACGTTCTTTTTTAGAATTACAATTTAGTTTTGTATATTTTTTTCACGTTTGTAGTCTTGTCTAAAGAAGATCAGAGAAAGTATTAGTAAAACTATTGGAAGAAAAAAGAATCCAGAGTCATATTTAACTGAATGCTCCATTTTTAGTCCGAACAAATAAATGAATAAAGTAAAAGAAACAGATAAAGAAATTGTTCCTGCTATCGATTTCATTACATGCCCTCCAATAAAAATTTTTATTTACTTTTTTATCACTTTATTTATATCATTCCATACATAAATAAGCTCTTCTACTATTTTTCCACCAATTTTTATTTCTACGTTATTGACATATTGTGCACCATAATATTCATAGAAATCACGTGTTTTATTGTCGGCTAATACTTCAACAAATACTTTTTTGTATCCTTTTTGTTGAAAATAGGTGAATACTTCTTTGAGTAGTTGCTTCCCGATTCCCTTTCCTTGATATTCTTCTAAAAGATAGATAGAAGTTAAATCAGTTGCATTCGGTATTGAATTAGTTTTTCTTGTGCCACCGGTTGCAAAACCGATTATTTCATCTTGTTCATTTTCCGCCACCAATACATAGTTCGTAGCGTCTGAAATATTTTTCTTCCAGAGTTCTGTTCGCTGCTCGTAAGATAAGTTATTCAAAAAATCATCTGGAAGAATGCCTTTATATGTTGTTCGCCAACTGTCGACATGTACTTTTCCGATACCTTGGGCATCTTCAATATTTGCTTGTCTAATTTTCATTTTGCTCACCTCAATAATCGTATTTTCTATCAAAGATGATGCCGTAACTGACCTGATTCACCTTAGATTCTGCTTTCACATACAAGAACCGTACTAATATACTCATATGTGTATATGAATATTATATAATAAATGGAAAATTACAACTATTAATCAAATGAGGGAACTTAATCATATAATAATCTTACTAAAAAGACAGAATCACAAAATGTAATTCTGCCTTATCAGTGAAGAAGATTGAATCGGTAGCTTATCTTTATTTCAACCTTAATTGTAAGTCACCATGTGAAATAGTTGCTTTTAGTTGGTTATCACCGTTATAAGATTGCGATACTTTGCTGTTTTGATCCTCGTCATCAACAGTAAGATCCCCGAAGTCAGTTTGTAATTCATAGCCAAGTTCACTCTTTTTATTTTGTAAATGCAGTGTAGCATCTCCAAAGTTAGACGTAATAATGGATTGACCATTTAATGTTCCATCAATGTTCATATCACCATGTTCACTTTCGGCAACAAAGCCATTACTTGAAAATTGTTGTAGCTTCATATCACCAAATGATTGTGTAATCTCTGTTTTATCACCAGTAGTGTCTTTCAAAAGTATGTCTCCAAAATCTTCAATTAGCTTTAACTCCTGATATTGCAAACCATGAATGGTTGTATCTCCAAAATTACTATCAAGGACAACGGTTTTCAGTTTTACATCTGCAGGAACAAAGATTTTAATGGAAGGAGTTCTAAAGCTACTAAATCCGAATTGAAAACGATTCTTCTTCTTACCCTTTGTTTCAACAGTTAATGTCTTATCTTTAATACTGTACGTCACATCATCATCATTAATAACATTTGTTTCTAATGCATAACGATCACTAGTAACTATTTCAACATCTCCATAGTGATTAATAATATTGAGATTAGTGAAATCATCTAGTTCATAGGAATTGCTTACTAGTTTATTGTTCTCGGGCAGTTGGATACCTTCATTATTTATTTCAAAACTCCATTTTCCACCAGAGAAATAACCAACTAGTGCTAACAGTACGCCTAAAGCGATCATAGTAATGGCAATATGGGTATGTCGGGAAGTCATTAGTAACCCTCCTTCCGTTTCTTCGTGATTTTATGGAATAATTTACTTAATGCTTCAACACAAACATTGACGATTGTTTTGATCAACCGAGCAACGATTGGGAAAAGTAGGATGCCCAAACCTGTTACGATAAAGCCAACACCCATAAAGAGTAATGCTGTTGGCCAGTCCTGAGTTAAAATGAAGAAGCCTGAAATAAGTGCAGCGATTCCACCGAAAAAGATACTAAGTACAGTTGCGAGAATGGCAATAATAACGCTGAATATAACTGCCCCAAATGAAAAAATAAGGGCTATAGCTACTACAAGTAACGGTAATGAAAGTGGGGCAGATAATATTGCTAGAATGATAAGCCACATCGCAGACACATTCTTCTTAGTCGAAGTTGAAGTAGCTTCTAAATCCTTTATTGCATAGTCCGCCAATATTTGTGATGCAACATGAGAAGGGGAGCCTAGTTGTTGAATGACCCGCTGTTCATTTTCCTCTCCTGCTTCATCGAAATATTCCTCATAATAGGCAAGCGCAGCATCAATCTCATGCGCTGGAAGACATTGTAATTTCCCCCGAAGCTTTTTCAAATAGCTTGCTCTATTCATCATATTTCCCCTCCTAAAAGTACACAATCTACCATTTCTTTATACTGTTGCCATTCTTTTAAAAGCTCTAGTAATCGTATGCGACCTTGCTCGGTAATTTGGTAATACCGTCTATTTCTACCTTGGTAGGGCTGATCGTAGGTTGTTAAGCAATTAGCTTTTTGTAAACGGCGTAATACTGGGTACAGCGTAGATTCTGATATATCCATCACGGATTGTATTTGCTGTGTTAATGAGTAACCATAAGCATCCTCTTTATCGACGATGGCGAGTACACAAGCGTCAAGTAAAGCTGAGCCAAGTTGAAAAGTCATCTTTTCTCACCTCACAATGTGTTACCTATACAAGACTTTATATTATACGTCGTATAGTATGGTGGGAGTATATTACAAATATCATTAATTGTCAATTTTCATAAAAAAACGCATGAGAAAAATAAAAATAATAGTTGTCACATTCCGTTGACAATAAAAGGTAAATTAATTACGATAAAATGACAGTAGTGTCATTTTTGATGTTTGGAGGTTGAGATAATGCCAAAGGTAAGCTATGAATATGTACAGGAAAAGAAAAACAGCATTTTAGAAGCGGCTATAGCAGTATGTAAAGTCAAGCCACTTTATGAAATTACGATGAGGGATATTATTAAAGCGTCAGGAGTAAGTCAGGGTGGGATTTATCGTTATTATGCAGACTTGGATGAAATACTTATTGAGGTTATAAATCAAGTAACTGTTAATGCAGACTATAAACATATTATCGATGAAATTACGGATACGAGTAATTCTCCCACAAAAACAATCATTAAATTATTTAATTTTCTCGGAGAGTACATGAAGGAAAACGTATCAACAGTTGGCAAAATCCAATTTGAGCTTTCGATTTTATTTGCTAACAATCCAGATAGGGAAAAGAAAATTTTATCTGGCATTTATGAGCATGAAAGTGGGCAATATTTTACGCAACAAATTTTTCATTCAATCCATAAGGGCATTTCTTCAGGATGCTTTCAGCTTAAGGTTTCGATAGAAGATTTAACTACTTTTATCATGACATCCATTGATGGCATTGTGAGAGACGTTGTCTTGCAAAAATGTTACCGGATGTTCTCAAATGATCAAGTGCAGTTTGATGAGATTCGATTGATGAATACGCTTTGCAAATCCGTATTATTACTATTGGGTGCGAAAGAAGGGGAGGATGAAAGTTGGAAATAGAGATAAGAAGATTTCTATTTTATACCTTTGCAACGTCTTGGATCATATGGGGCAGTTTAGCCTTATTCACACAGCTAAATTTGCTGAAGTTTGGGAATGCAATATCATTGATATTATTTATTCTCGGCGGAGTTACTCCTGCAATTTGTGAGATTTGGTTGAAAAAGAAATATTCGACTAAAGAAGAGTTCAAATCATTTATCCATAATGTAAAAAATCCTAAGCATCCTGTATCTTGGTACATATTTGCAATCGGATTAGCATTTGTGGCTTGTTTTTTACCAACGCTATGGGGCGGAGCAACTATGGAAAATCCAATGTATTTGGCGTTACTTGAATTACCAATCATGATTATTGGTGGAGGATTAGAGGAAATTGGCTGGCGTGGTTTTTTACAGCCTACATTACAAAAAAGATGGTCTCCCTTCACGAGTACAATGATTGTGGGTGTTATTTGGACAGTCTGGCATTTGCCATTATGGTTTGTCATTGGATCAAATCAAATGAACATGAATTTTCTATGGTTTTCCCTAACAGCTTTAGCGCTGTCCTTTTTATTAACAATTATTTACCTCTCCACTAAAAGTATTTTTCTCTGTATTATTTTCCACGCCTTCATTAATGCATTTTGGGATGTCTTTGTACCAGCTACAAATGTAACGTCTGGTTTATTCACATTTTTATTTGCTCTGTTGCTATTTATAATGTTTGAATTTTATCGAAAATCAAACTTTCAGAAACGAATGGTTTGAGTTTGGCATAGTTATTGATCGTAATTATTAGAAAATAATATTTGAAGATTACTAGGAGAATCTGTTATAGTATGTGCGAAGGGCAGTATCCTTTCGTGAACGGCACCTTCAAAACGCAAGTACAATTTACAAAAATATCTGCCTTGATCTTTTAATGACAGGGACGGAAGAAAACAAGCGTTCAAAAATATAACTTTATACAATGGAATGGGCAATGCTCTCAAAGAGATGTATTTCCTTATCCCTTTATTAAGTTATGGCCTCTAATCAACAACGAGAGGTGATTTTTGATGACGAACGACACCACCCTTCTGTCCATTTTAGGAACAGAGGGGTTTTTCTGTTTTCTTTCCTTAAAAAAGGAGGACTACATGATGAAAACGACTTCAGATTTTTTAAAGATGAAGGCAGCAGGTGAGAAAATTGTGATGCTCACTGCATACGATTATTCTGCTGCAAAATTTGCCGAGGAAGCAAGCGTCGATATGATTCTAGTGGGAGATTCACTAGGTATGGTAGTACTAGGCTATGATTCTACAATGCCAGTAACCGTGGCCGATATGGTTCACCATGCAAAAGCGGTGCGCCGAGGGGCAAAGGATACGTTTGTTGTTGTGGATATGCCATTTGGTTCATACCACGGTGATGTACACGAGACGTTGAAAACGGCCGTATCCATGATGCAGGAAACAGGTGCAGATGCACTAAAGTTAGAGGGAGCAGACGATGTTCTACCAGCAATTCGTAAATTAACGTCAGCTGGCATTCCGGTGGTAGCTCATTTAGGTTTACTACCTCAATCAGCAGGAGTGCTTGGTGGTTACAAAGTTCAGGGTAAAACAGCTGAACAGGCTAAGAAACTCATTGAAGATGCAAAAAAATGTCAAGAGGCTGGAGCATGTGCAGTCGTCTTAGAATGTATTCCGCATCAGCTAACAGAGATGGTATCCGCTAATCTCATTATTCCAACAATCGGCATTGGGGCTGGTGTTGAGGCTGATGGACAAGTGTTGGTTTATCATGACATGTTAAGCTACGGTTCACATCATGTACCAAAATTTGTGGAACAGTTTGCTAATATGGGGCAAGAAGCAAGCAGTGGGATTGCTAGTTACGTAGAAGCAGTAAAGACAGGTACATTCCCGGCGCCGAAGCATTCCTTCACGATGAAAGAGGAAGCACTAGATCAGCTATATGGGGGCGTAAAGTAATGAAAGTCGTCACTACAGTCCAAGCATTAACCGTAGAAATCCAAGCAGCTAAGCAAGCTCAAAAAACAATTGGACTCGTTCCAACAATGGGGTATTTACATGAGGGTCATTTAACGCTAGCAAAAACAGCTCGTGCCGAAAATGATTTAGTCGTGATGAGTATTTTTGTCAACCCAACACAATTTGGGCCAGACGAAGACTTTGAAAGCTATCCACGTGATTTGCCACGGGATACTGCTTTAGCAGAGTCTGTCGGCGTAGATATTATTTTCGCACCGAGTGTTGAAGAAATGTATCCGCATGATGGTGGTATTCGTATTCATGCGGGTGAACAGGCAACTATTCTTTGTGGAGCGAGCCGTCCAGGCCATTTTGATGGCGTTTTACAGGTTGTATCGAAATTATTTCACCTAGCACAGCCGACACGCGCTTATTTTGGACAAAAAGATGCACAGCAGGTTGCTATTATTGCTACGATGGTACGCGATTTTAATTTCCCTTTAGAAATGCGAGTAGTACCGATTGTACGGGAAAAGGACGGTTTAGCAAAATCCTCTCGTAATGTGTATTTAAGTGAAGCGGATCGTCTTGAGGCGCCAGCAATACATGAAGCGCTACAGCTTGCTCGTGAAAGCTTTTTAACGAATGGTGATGTTGCGAATGCGCTTGCAAAAGCAAAGGCACACATTGCAGCACGCACACACGGTCACATCGACTATATTGAACTATTAGCATATCCAGATTTAATACCAGTAACTGCTGAGACAGAACAAGTGCTTTTAGCCGCCGCCGTCTATATTGGTAAAACTCGATTAATTGATAATTGTATCTTTAATGTGAAAGAAGGATTGTAATATGTTACGAATGATGATGAATAGTAAAATCCACCGTGCTACAGTGACACAAGCAGATTTAAACTATGTTGGATCTATTACGATTGATGAGGATATTTTAGATGCAGTAGGGATGCTACCAAACGAAAAAGTGCATATCGTTAATAACAACAATGGCGCACGTTTTGAAACATATATTATTGCAGGGGAACGTGGATCAGGCGTTATTTGTGTGAATGGTGCAGCAGCACGCCTAGTACAACGTGGAGATATTGTGATTATTATTTCTTATGTGTACGTAGATAATGCAGAGGCAAAAGATCATAAGCCAACAGTAGCTATTATGGGCGAAGGCAATACAATTAAAGAAATGATTACCTATGAGCCAGAAGCAACGGTGATGTAATAGAGAGGAAGCGTGTACAAGTTGTACATGCTTCTTTTTGTGTCCAAACTAAAAGGCGAAGGGATGCCGTTGAGCCAAATATATGATAAAATTCATCTATCTAATGTGAACTGTGAGTTGAGATGTATGGTGGAAAGTCAAAAGTATGCAATTGTTGATTTGGAGACGACTGGTCATTCACCGGCAAATGGGGACCGAATGATTCAAATAGCAATTGTTATTATGAAAGATTGGAAAATTGAGCGTACCTTTACGAAGTTTATTTATCCAGGTAAAGCTATTCCAACGTTCATTCAGGATTTAACGCATATTACGGATGAGGATGTAAAGGATGCCTTGCCGTTTGAGGCACATGCCGACTACATATACGAACTACTTGCTGATTGTGTATTTGTCGCGCATAATGCGGATTTTGACTTATCCTTTTTACAAGCAGAATTCAAGCGTGCAGGTTTACCGAAATGGCAAGGTAAAAAGATGGACACAGTTGAGCTTGCCAAAATTTTATTTCCAATGTCACTTAGCTTTAAGCTAGGTGATTTAGCGGCAGATTTAAATATAGAGCTAACAAATGCACACCGAGCAGATGACGATGCCCGAGCAACTGCTGAGCTCTTTAAACATTGCTGGAAGGAGTTACTCAGTCTCCCTCAGCTAACACTTGAACAAATGCATAAACGTTCATTCAGATTAAAATCAAATTTATCCCAACTTTTCTTTGAAGCTCTGCAAATTAAAAGACAGCATGTAACGGCTAATGAGAATGTCTCCTACTATCGCAATTTGGCTATTTGTGATGGACGAAAAAAGCATACAAATAATGCGGAAATTGTATCATATCCACAAACAGCAGCTGACAAAACATCATTAATGACAAAGGCGATGCCAAATTTTGAGCAACGACCGGCACAATTCGAAATGATGGACACTATTTGGCAGGCGCTCAATGACAAAAGGGAGTGCGTTATAGAGGCCTCAACAGGTATTGGTAAAACAGCGGGCTATCTACTTCCCGCGATTTTATATGCTCGAGCAGTCGATAAAAAAATTGCGATTAGCACATATACGTCACACTTGCAGGAGCAGCTTGTTGAAGAAGAGCTACCGAAGATTGAAAAAATCCTTGGCACTAAAGTAAATATTGCTGTTCTTAAGGGCATGCAGCACTATATTGACGTTGCACGCTTTGAGCAATGTATGGCTTATGCTGATGAAACTTATGATGATACCTTCACGATTTTGCAGATTCTCGTCTGGCTGACTAAAACTGAAACAGGTGTGTTAAGTGAGCTCAATGTATCGGGTGGTGGCCAACTATTTTTAGAGAAAATCCGCAAAATGCCTGATGAAAAACCATCGAAGGGCTTTGATTTCTATGAGCAAGCGTTAAAAAATAGTGAATTTGCGGATTGTATTGTAACCAATCATTCCATGGTACTCAGTGATTTAGTCCGTCAAACACCGATCTTTACACAAATTGACGGTTGGATCATTGACGAAGCACATCAATTTATACAATCTGCCATGCAGCAGGACGAAGTAGTCTTCTCCTATACGCAGTGGAAGTATATTTTCGGTCAAGTAGGAACGATGGAGGAAACTGCTTTGTTCCAGCAATTTAGTCAGGCAGCTAAGAAAAAACAACGTGTTTCTATGCAAAGCTTACAACGACTAGACGCACAATTTATACGCCTGCAACGGACATTCGATGAAACTATTCAGCGAGCTGTGCAAAAAATGCAGCAACAAATAAAAGGGAAACAAGCTAGTAGTAAATGCACTTTATTTTTTGAGGATGTATCGCTCGCAAAAGAACCTTTTTTACAAGTAAGTAAGCTCACACAGCAGTGGCTTGATCTTGCGACAGAAGTAGGACAGGCTTTTGAAAATAATATTGAGCAATTAGATAAAAATGAGCGCTATATATTATCAGAATGGCATTATTGGATCCGTGAATTAAAAGTAAAAATCGCTGAATGGGAGGAAATTTTCCTATCCCCACAGGATGATAATTCAGTTTGGTTAGAATTTGATTTACGGAGCGTTCCAGGGAGCTTGCAAGTCTTTAAAAAGCCTGTTAATGTCACGCCGATCATTGAAAAAGTACTGGCACCGCTTCGGAAGCAAGCAAGTATTGTGTGGACTTCAGGAACTTTGACTGTACCAGGCAATGAGCGTTTTGTGACGCGTCAACTCGGTATTTCCGATAGTGTGCAAGTAAGAAAGCTCCAAGCGCCACCATCCTATTATGCAGGAGCGAAGGCATTTATTGTCACAGATATGCCCGATATTCAACATGTGTCACAGGATGAATATATTGAAGCGGTCGCCCATGCGATTACTCGTACAGTGCGAATGACGGAAGGACGTTGTTTTGTCCTATTTACCGCACAGGACATGCTTCGAAAAACAGTGGAGCTTATTCAAGATAGTGAACTTCTTGATGACTATATGCTCTTTGCACAAGGTGTAACGGGTGGTAGCCGTATGCGAATTCTGAAATCATTCCAAAAATTTAGCCATGCCGTTCTTTTTGGTACAAACAGCTTCTGGGAAGGTGTAGACGTTCCGGGTGACGCACTTGCGTCGGTTATCGTTGTACGCCTGCCGTTCTCCTCACCAGAAGAGCCTGTATTTAAGGCGCGCGCAAAGCATATTACTGTACAAGGTCGCAATTCCTTCAATGAGCTATCACTGCCAGAAGCCATCATGCGTTTTAAACAAGGCTTTGGTCGTTTAATCCGATCATCGCAGGATAAGGGAGCTTTTATCGTTTTAGACCGCCGCATTTCAACAAAGTCGTACGGTAAGGAATTTATCAAGGCGTTACCACCGATTGATGTTAAGAAATTGCAGCTACCTGAGTTGTTAAAGGAACTTAATAATTGGCAGAAATAGCTGGAACCCCTTTACTGGTCAAAACCTTAAAAAGCGTGAGAAATCAATGTCTAAAGTTGATTTTTCACGCTTTTCTGATGTGAAATTTTATTAGCTTGCCCATAGATATTACTTAAAAACAATACCTTTTTACTTATAATTTCCCCTAATCCTAAATTTGGGAAATTTGTACCAGGGAATACCAATAAAGAATAGTGACAATAAAAGAAGAAAAAGAAAATCATCTGTTTGTATACCATCTGCAAAAAGGATTAGTGATATAGCTAAGAATGCTAAAATTCTAATGATTACTAGTCTTTTCATAAAATATTTCATAAAATACTTCCCTTTCTTTTTGTAGAATGGTGAAAATGATTTGAAAAAAATGTTATCGAAATCATTTTAGACTATTTAAATTTATTATATATAATATTTAAAATTTTTAGCTAATTATTTTGGTTTGGAAACTAAGTGGTTTATTTCCTCCGATTTTCTAATGTTCCATTTGTTTGTAATATAACTTAGCCTAGGCATGCCTTTGTATAAATAAGCGGTTACTGCTAAAAATAAGACCGTCAAAATGAGCGAGTTAATTTACACAATAAGTATTTGTAATTTTACCACTTGTTATGACAATTTTTTTGCAATACCGACGCTTAATATACATGTGAAGAATGAACTTCCGGTGTATTACTGGCTTCGTATTTACAAGTGAAGGAGGTGTAAACGTGAGCGTAGTTTATAGAATCGCTTTAGTGTTAGTCATCATAGGCGCAATCAACTGGGGACTTATAGGTTTCTTTAGGTTTGATTTAGTTGCCTATTTGTTCGGTGGACAAACAGCAGTATTGTCACGATGGATTTATGCATTCGTTGGAATAGCTGGACTAATATCTCTACCTGTTCTTATTATGCGATTTGATGAGGACGAAGATCTTGTTCCTGATTTAAATCATGACCACCATGACCATCATACGCGCATAGACAGAAATCCAAACTATGGTATGGAGTTTGGTGATGAAGCAGATTTTACTGCTTTAAAAACGACTAATGTGCTAAAAGAAGAAAAAAAGGATTCACATAGTAAAAATAAAAAGAAAAACAAAAAATAACCTCGAGTTTATTCCTCAAAAAACTGATGACCATTTTGGTGCATCAGTTTTTTCGTTATGGCTAACATAAAAATCCGCAAAGATATAAGGGATTTGCACCCTGATGGGGAAGCGGATTTTTACTAGAAGCCCTTCATTAGCCGCAATCACTTAGCAATAGTATATGGACAAAACAATAAACTGGATTTTGGGCGTTTAAAATAGAAATCTTATGGTGATAAAATTTATTGGTGCGTTAACACATCCTCAATCAAAAATGCAATATAGAGATTTGTTTTTGTAAATGGATTACTTAAGTCCATATCTAATAGTGTTTCTACTTTTTTTATTTTATAAAGTACTGTATTGCGATGAAGAAATAGACGTTCACTAATCCTACGGGTACTTCCATTTTCATCGAGATAAATGCGTAGAAATTGTACATAATCTGAGTTATGCAATTCATCATAGCGATAAAGCTGACCTAAGATGTCTTGGCTATATGATTTGATTAATGTTTGATTTTGCACGGCCATAATAATTTTGTAGGCACCAATTTCTTTATATTTATATAGGAAGCGATTGTTATGAAGCTTTGCTAATTGGATTACTGTTAATGACTCATCATAGCTTTTGCGGACATTTTCAAGCTCTTTATGATAATTTCCTTTACCTATGATAATATCCAAGTAACCATTTTTTTGCGTAATTTTGTCGTAAATTTCTTCAACAACTTTTGAGAAGGGAGTATTTGGTGTATTGATTTGTGCTCTGTCGATTAAAAAGATGAGGTAATTTTTATGTTTAAGTTTTAAGAAGCGTTTATATCTATTTTGAAATGCAAATTGGATCATGACCTCGTAACGGTCAATATTAGCTTGTGCTCCATTTGTTGTACATGAAATAATGGCTAGTTCCCTACCTTGTGGAAAACCTAGTAGTGCTAATTGATCTTTAATATAGTTGGCGTTTTGTTTGTAGTGAAAAAGTAAGTTATAAAGGACCTTTTCTTCGATAGAAAGCTCTTGATGGTGATTGGCGATAAATTGAAATGTTGTTTTTAATAGATCGGCTATTCGATAATTCCATGGCATGTGAAAAATAGGGAAATTATGTTCATTGGCAAAAGAGATGACTGATTCTGGTATATTTGGAATATATGGGCCAGTATTAATGATGAAACCAGCTACTTTTTTAGTGAAAGCTAGTTTTACGAGTTGCTCTAAGGAATCTCCATCAGAAGATAAATTAATACCTGTAGTCACGACTAATTCATTAGGTCTACAAAACATAATTAAATCGATGCTTTCTACAACGTTAATCCCTGTAACTCTTCGATACGTTCCGTTATGTCCAGCTATTAATGTTAGCATTGGGAATTGAACTCCCTCTACAATTTTGCGAATTGTCCCCATTTTCTCCCCCCTTATTATGAACATAACTTACCATATATTATGTGCAGATGCACATATTTTTTTAGTTTACTATCTATATCTCATAATTTTTATCTTTTATAGAATGTGTATAACTACTGTGAAAGAGAGGACTTGCATATGTATAAGTGTAATAGTAGACGATTGCAAGAGTTAATTGCACAATTTAGTCAATTTGGAGCTACTGAAAATGGTGGCGTAACTCGTTTGTCTCTTTCGAAAGAGGATGTATTAGCAAGAAACTATTTTTGTGCGTGTTGTGATGAATTAGGGATGGACATCAAAATCGATGATATGGGTAATGTTTATGCCATTTTACCTGGGAAAAAGGATGTCCCTCCAATTGTTATGGGGTCGCATTTAGATTCCGTTGAAAAGGGTGGGAAATTTGATGGTGTATTAGGCGTTTTAACGGCTATTGAGGCCATTAGAACATTAAAAGAAAACGAGATTGAGCTAGATATCCCGATCATGATTGTGAATTTCACGAATGAAGAAGGTGCTCGTTTTGATCCAGCCATGATGAGCTCTGGGGTTATTTCAGCGAAATTCGACAAAGAAAAAATGCTGCAATCTATCGACAAAAACGGCACTAGTTTCAAAGAAGCACTGCAAGCAAGTGGCTATGAAGGAGATCAAGAAAATCGTTTAAAGGAAGCACTAGCTTATATCGAATTGCATATCGAACAAGGACCTGTTCTAGAGGCAAAGCAGTTGGAAATTGGTGTTGTTGAAGGTGTATTAGGTATGGTGTGCTATGAAATTTCGGTTACGGGACAGTCCAATCATGCTGGAACGACACCGATGTCAATGCGTCAAGATCCGATGATCGTAACTTCAAAAATCATTTCGTATTTACATGAAGAGCTCGGAAAAATCGATGAACAGTTAGTGTTTACATTTGGGCGAATGAATGTTTCACCAAATATTCATACCGTGATACCGAACAATGTGACATTTACGATAGATTCACGTCATCAAAAACCAGAGGTCATGCAAAAGGTAGAGGCCATACTGAATAATCTCCCTACAGAGGATATGGGCTGTAGCATTAAGCCAGTTAAGCTATGGGGTAGAGATACAGTCTATTTTGATACTCATATTTGTAATGAAGTGGAAAGGGCTTGTCAGAGCTTTGGTTATACTGCTCACCGAATGTTTAGCGGGGCAGGACATGATGCGCAATACATGGCAAGCATTGTTCCATCAGCGATGATTTTCGTACCAAGTATTAATGGTAAGAGTCATTGCGAGGATGAGGAAACAACATTTGAGGATTGTGCGAAAGGAGCAGATGTATTACTAGAAACAGTGTTGACGCTACAAACAAAGTTCAGTATGGGGGAAACTTACACGTTACCTTAAAGTAGGTTTTCCTAACATTGTCATGATTGAGCATTCTCCATTATTTTACGAAGGGTGAGGGGCAGAATGAAAAAAATTATTAAAGGTGGACGAGTGGCAACAGCTGCAGATGTTTTTGAGGCAGATATTTTAATTGAAAACGGAAAAATTGTTCAAATTGGCAAAAATTTATCTGACATTGGGGCAGAAGTTATTGATGCTACCGGTAAATATGTGATGCCAGGAGGAATTGATCCACACACACATTTAGATATGCCATTTAACAATACTGTGACTGATGATGATTGGAAATCTGGTACCATTGCAGCGGCTTTTGGTGGGACGACTACTATTTTGGATTTCTGCTTAACAGCTGGCGAGGATAAACTTTCAGATGCAGTTGAAAAGTGGCATGACAAGGCGAAGGGGAAATCAGCCATAGACTACGGATTCCACTTAATGATTGGTGATTTAACCACTGAAACGGAAGCCGAATTGCCGCAGATCCTAGAGCAAGAGGGTATTACTTCTGTCAAGGTATTTATGGCTTATGCGAAAGAATTTCAAGCCTCAGACCGTACCCTTTTTAAAGCTTTTAAAATAGCGAAAGACCTCGGTGCCGTTGTTATGGTGCACTGTGAAAATGGTTCTGTTATTGATGAGCTTGTAGAAGAGGCGCGACGTGCAGGTCATAAGGAGCCAATTTATCATGCGCTTACTCGTCCAGCTGAATTAGAAGGCGAAGCGACAAAACGTGCGATTGAGTTAGCCCATATCGCGGGCGCTAGCCTTTATGTTGTACATGTTACTTGTAAAGAGGCAGTAGATGAGATCATTGCTGCGCGTGAAAAAGGCTATGACGTCTATGGTGAAACATGTCCACCATATTTAACTTTGGATCAATCTGCTTTAGCACAACCAGGATTTGAGGGTGCAAAATATGTTTGGTCCCCACCACTTCGACCGAAATACCATCAGGATCATTTATGGAATGCTCTAAAAGCAAAACAACTACAAACAATTGGCTCTGATCAGTGCTCGTTTAGTTTCAAGGGTAAAAAGCAGTTAGGAATAAATGATTTTTCTAAAATTCCTAATGGTGGGCCTTTTATTGAAGATCGCTTTAGTATTTTATATTCAGAAGGTGTGGCGAAAGGAAAAATTTCTATTAATGAGTTTGTCGATATGATTTCCACAAGTGCAGCAAAAATATTTGGTTTATTCCCACAAAAAGGAACGATTGCAATCGGTTCTGATGCCGATATCGTTATTTTTGATCCAGAGGTAAAACGAGAAATTTCTGCGAAAACACATCATATGAACGTAGATTATAACCCATATGAGGGATGGGAAGTAACAGGTGAACCAGTAAGCGTACTAGTACGTGGCGAATATGTCATTAAAAATAAAGAATTTGTTGGTGTACTAGGTAGCGGGCAATATATAAAACGTGCATTAAAAACAACGACTGCAGAAGCACTAAACATTTAGCATAATGACCGATTGCTTTGGATGGAGAACAGAGTAATCGGTCTATCTCTTCATTTAGCTACATCTGGCTCAATAGATGGCGAGATGAATCTTGGTGAAATTATTAAGGCGCATCACTAAAAGTTGTGGATGACATATGTTCAATGCCATGTATATAGGTTGAGTGAAGTGGAGGCTGGTGGCTCCTTGGGGATTAGCGTCACAGATGGGACCATGCAGCGAAGCGGATGTTTCCTCGCAAGCGAAGCACAGCAAATCGGACACCCTTGGGGAAGTGCCTAGCCGGAACGAAAATTAACCACACGTTATGGTGATGAGCCACTAAGAAGGAAAAAATGAACACATGAGGGGGATGTGGAAATGGCTCCGAATCAAGAAAATGCAATGTCCCAGCAGTTAACACGTAATTTTATGGAATTGACTAGTAGGATGACAAAGAATGAAGCAATAGAGGAATCTAATCGTTGTTTATATTGCTACGATGCACCATGTATTAAAGCCTGTCCAACGAGTATTCAAATTCCAAATTTCATAAAAAAAATTGCTTCTGGTAATATGAAGGGCTCTGCTACGACTATATTAGAAGCAAATCCAATTGGTGCAAGCTGTGCAAGGGTTTGTCCAACGGAGGAACTATGTGAAGGGGCGTGTGTGTTAAATTCCTCAACAAAGCCAATTAAAATCGGAGAGCTACAGCGCTATGCAACAGATTGGGCAATGTCAACGAGTGTTCAGCTATTTAAGCAAGGGCAATGCAATGGACAGAAGGTAGCAATTATTGGTGCAGGTCCTGCTGGTTTATCGGCTGCGCGTGAACTCAGTCGATTTGGTTATCAGGTCACTATTTATGAAGCTGAAGCAAAAGCTGGTGGCTTAGGGAGCTTTGGTATAGTGTCGTTCCGTTTACCAAATGAAGTCATTGATTGGGAAGTTGAACAAATCGAAAAGCTTGGTGTGGAAATCAAAACGAACACAACTGTCGGTGTAGATATTTCTGCTGAAGAAATTTTGGAGCAATATGACAGTGTTATTTTAGCAGTTGGTATGGGAGCTGTGCCGAATCTGGGCATTGAAGGAGAAGATTTAGACGGAGTACATGATGCGATAGAGTTTGTCAGAAAGACAAAAATGGGACCGCTTACAAAAGATATAGTTGGGAAGCGGGTGGCTGTCATTGGTGCGGGAAATACCGCGATTGACGGTGCTACATGTGCAGTGCGCTTAGGTGCTGACAATGTTCAAATTCTTTATAGAAGAACACAAAAGGAAATGACGGCGTACAAATTTGAGTATGAATTTGCCAAGCAGGATAATGTGGAGTTTAAGTGGTTAACAGCACCGAAAAAAATTATTGGCAATGAGTCAGGTGAGGTCGTAGGTATTGAATGTGTAAAAATGAGGCTCGGTGAAGCAGGTGCTGATGGTCGTCAAAGACCTGAGGAGATTAAGGGGTCCAACTTTATTATTGAAGTGGATGCTGTTATTAAGGCAATTGGGCAAACGCGTTTTGTGTCATTGATTGAAGCTTTTGGCTTACAGCATACAAATGGTGTTGTCGATATTGATGAAACGACAATGCAAACTTCGAATGACAAAGTATTTGCGTGTGGAGATGTAGTCTTCGGAAATGGCCAGGGCGAGGCGATGGTTGTAACCGCTGTACAGCAAGGGAAAGACGCAGCAAAAAAGATCCATGAACGTTTAACTTCTTTCAGCAAAGTGTCTATTGTACCGAAAGCATAGCGACAGGTACAGTGAATGTTGCAGAAGCTTCCCATCTCTATAGATGGTGAGGCGAATGCACGCTGAAATAGAGGAACTCGACGCAATTGTGCCGAGGGATAATTGATAAACCAAGTGAGATTGCATAAAGGAGGAACAACTATGGCAGACTTACGTATTGACTTAGCAGGCATCAAATCGCCGAATCCATTTTGGCTTGCGTCGGCACCGCCAACGAATTCAGGCTATCAAGTACAACGTGCATTTGAAGCGGGGTGGGGTGGTGCTGTCTGGAAGACATTGGGGGATCCGATTTTAAATGTTTCTTCACGCTTTGCAGCTGTTAGCTTTAACGGACAAAGAGTAGCTGGCTTCAATAATATTGAACTGATTACGGATCGTCCGTTAGAGGTAAATTTACAAGAAATTTATGAAACGAAAAAAAGGTTTCCGCATCACGCAATTATCGCGTCCTTAATGGTAGAGCCAAAGCAAGAAAAATGGCATGAGATTGTTAAACGAGTAGAAGATGTGGGTGTTGATGGTCTTGAGCTTAACTTTGGCTGTCCACATGGGATGGCAGAACGAGGAATGGGGTCTGCCTCTGGTCAAGTACCTGAATTAGTAGAAAAGCAAACGTACTGGGTGAAAGAGGCAGCGAAAACGCCAGTAATTGTGAAATTAACACCGAACATTACCGATATTACGGTAACGGCAGAAGCGGCCACAAGAGGTGGAGCAGATGCTATTAGTATGATTAATACAATTAACAGCTTAGCCGGTGTCGACTTAGATACATGGAATACAGTGCCTCATGTAGCAGGAAAGGGTGCACATGGTGGCTATTGTGGTCCTGCCGTTAAACCAATTGCACTCAATATGGTAGCAGAATGTGCTCGGAATCCATTAATTAATGTTCCTATTTCAGGCATTGGTGGTATTTCCAATTGGCAAGATGCTGCAGAGTTTATATTAATGGGCGCTACGGGCGTGCAAGTTTGTACAGCGGCGATGCATCATGGCTTTAGTATTGTTGAGGATATGGTCGATGGACTCAATAACTATTTAGACGATAAAGGCATTGCTACTGTTATGGATTTAGTAGGTCGCTCAGTTTCCAGATTTTCTAATTGGGGTGACTTGGATTTAAATTATAAAATCGTGGCGGAAATTAATAATGATGTTTGCATTAACTGTAACAAGTGCCATATTGCATGTGAGGATACATCGCATCAATGTATCGACTTATATTCCGAAGATGGCCGCCCAATGCTGAAAGTGCGGGAGGAGGATTGTGTAGGCTGTAATTTATGCTCAATCGTTTGTCCTGTAGATGATGCCATCACAATGGTTGAACGTAAATCAACAGTTCCACCAATGACTTGGAATGAACGTCAATCTTTAATTAGCAGTCTATCTAAGTAAAAAGTCTAAAATCAATTGCGCCTTGGCTTAATTGCGTTGTAGGCTTAATCTTCATTCGTCGCACTACCTTCTAAGGAGGGAGTATTTGGTCGAAGGAAGATAAACTGAAATTCCATCTTCCTTCAGCAATTTTGTTGAAGGAAGGAATAACCTCATGTAAGTTGTCACGGAAATTTTTATAAAAAGGAGAGATTATATGGAACGTGATGGGAATTATTTAAAATCCCCAGATTTACTTCCAGTGACACATCAACAAAGAAATATTGGAACATTTGGTTTTGCAGTAATTTGGATAGGGATGGCAATTGTATTAGCGGCTTTTGCAATCGGTGGAACGGCCATCATAAGCTTACCATTGCCAATGGTAATTTTAGCAACGTTGATTGGCTCTTGTCTAATTGGTGTATTTATGACGTTAATTGGAGATATAGGCATTGAACATGGCTTATCATTCCCAGTATATATGCGTGCTCCGTTCGGTACATTTGGCACACATATTCCGTCACTTGTAAGGGGTGTAACAGCCGCCTGTTGGTTCGGTCTGAATACTTATTTTGGAGCATTAGCGATAAACGGCATTTTAAATTTACTATTTAGTTTTGATAATTGGTTTGTCTGTTTCATTGTCTTTGCAGCTCTTCAGTTATTTAATACATCACTAGGTATTAAATCTATTGAACGCTTTGCAGATTTAGCAGCACCAGTTATCATTTTAATTTCCTGTTGGATGTATTATACATTGGCAGATAATGCAGTAGCTCAAGGGAAAAATATTTGGACGTGGGTGGAAGCGCCAACAACAGGATTCTCAGCCTTCACGGCATTTATGGTAGTGATTATGGCGAATATGGGATTTTGGTCGACGCTAGCAGCCGATATGCCTTCACTGTCACGCTTCTTTAAAGCACCAAAAAATGAACGCAGCTGGTTCAAACGCAATAAAACACAGCTGGTCGGCTCATTAATCGTCATGCCGATTACAAATACTTTCATAGTGACAATTGGTGCTGTGTGCTATATGGCTGTTGCCTCTGCTGATCCGATCAATGCACTACAGCAAAGTGCAAGTGGCTTTATTTTAGGAATCTTATTGTTAATGATTGTATTAGCACAATGGTCGACTAACACCTCTGCAAATGTTATCCCGGCTGCAACAATTTTCTCGAATATTGGTGGGCCAAAAGTGCCGTTTTGGGTAGGGGTTGTTATTGCAGGAATCATTGGTATTCTAGCACAACCATGGAGTTTATTTAATGTGTTAGTCAATGCACTTTTAATTATCGGGGGAATTTTAACAGCGATCGTTGGTATTTTATTTGCCGATTATTATTTAATCCGTAAACGTCGTGTGCATGTAAAAGCACTTTATGACTTAGATGGTCAGTTTAAATATTTGAAGGGCTTTAACTTAGCTGGTTTAATCGCTTGGATTATCGGTGGTGCAGTGGCAAATATATTTTCCACTTATTCTTCATTAGTAGGGTTCTTTGTAGGGGCACTTGTATATTATGTATTAGCGAAGTATTGGTGGTTCAAAAAATACCCTCAAGTTGAGCTAGAGGATCCAAGTGATGCAAAATATTTAGGAATTACAGTCGGTCACAATTTGGATGAACTATTTGGACAGCAGCAAACGCCTGCTCCAACTGTCGTTCCAGAAGAGAATGATGTCGTTGAACAACCAGATCCGCTGCTAGAAATCAAAGGTCTGAATAAAAATTAACCACCCAAGATATTCACAAAAAAGGTGAGGTGATTGCATGTCAGAACATCAACAAAGCACAGAGGAAATAAAAAAAGTAGATCATTATTTAGATAGTGGCTATAAAATCAAATATGTTTATGAAAATCTAAGTGGAATGTTTGTAGAATTTGCCCGTCAAGAAGAGGTTATTCTGATGCAAATTCTAACAGCAGATGCCCGCAAATACTTCTCAGCAAAGCTCCAAGAACAGACGTTGTTACAATAACAAAATAAACTCTATTCCATTCACGCCTTTCATGATGGAATAGAGTTTTTTTACGTATGTTTTTACTCAAAGCTGGTGGTTTATGGCTATAACCAGTTGAAAGTATTTCTCACATGGTGGATAGAACCGTCAAAGTAATGGATAGAACAGCCAAGGCGACGGAAAGAGCCGCAGAAGTCGTAAACGTCAAAATCGTGGATAGAACAGCCGAAGTCGTGGATAGAACCGTCAAAGTGATGGATAGAACGGCCAAGGTGACGGAAAGAACGGCCGAAGCGACCGAAAGAAGAGCCAAGGTGACGGAAAGAACAGGCAAAACGGAAAGAACCGCCGAAGCGACGGATGGAAAAGCCAAAGTGACGGAAAGAACAGGCAAAGCGACGGATGGAAAAGCTGAAGCGACGGAAAGAACCGGCAAAGCGGAAAGAAGAGCTGAAGCGAAGGAAAGAACAGCCAAGGCGACGGAAAGACCAGCCGAAGCGACGGAAAGAACAGGCAAAGCAGAAAGAACCGCCAAAGCGACAGAAAGAACAGGCAAAGCGGAAAGAAGAGCTGAAGCGACGGAAAGAACCGCCAAAGCAACGGAAAGAAAAGCCGAAGCGACGGAAAGAAAAGCCGAAGCGACGGAAAGAACAGCCAAAGCGACGGAAAGAACAGGCAAAGCAGAAATAACAGCCAAGGCGACGGAAAGACCTGTAGAAGTCGTAACCATCAAAATCGTGGATAGAACAGCCAAAGTCGTGGATAGAACCGTCAAAGTGATGGATAGAACAGTCAAGGTGACGGAAAGAATAGCCGAAGCGAAGGAAAGAACAGCCAAGGCGACGGATGGAAAAACAGCAAAATCGCTGATAAACCTCCAACAATCGCGGATAAAAACAGCAAAATCGCTGATAAACTTCCGACAATCGCTGATAAAAAGCTTGTTAGCAGCGAAACTTTATAGTTTAGCGGCGTTCTTTGCTTGGTTGGCGGCGAAACTCAAAGTTTTAGCGGCGAATTCCAACATAAGCCGTAGGATTTAGGAAAACTAAAATCAGGGTTGAAAAACTTTGTATAGAATTTTACACAATATTAAGGGCTTGACTGATGGAAAGTCAAAACGACGGATGGAAAAGCCAAAGCGACAGATAGAACAGGCAAAATAGAAAGAAGAGCTGAAGCGACGGAAAGAACAGCCAAGGCGACGGAAAGACCAGCCGAAGCGACGGAAAGAACAGGCAAAGCAGAAAGAACCGCCAAAGCGACAGAAAGAACAGGCAAAGCGGAAAGAAGAGCTGAAGCGACGGAAAGAACCGCCAAAGCAACGGAAAGAAAAGCCGAAGCGACGGAAAGAAAAGCCGAAGCGACGGAAAGAACAGCCAAAGCGACGGAAAGAACAGGCAAAGCAGAAATAACAGCCAAGGCGACGGAAAGACCTGTAGAAGTCGTAACCATCAAAATCGTGGATAGAACAGCCAAAGTCGTGGATAGAACCGTCAAAGTGATGGATAGAACAGTCAAGGTGACGGAAAGAATAGCCGAAGCGAAGGAAAGAACAGCCAAGGCGACGGATGGAAAAACAGCAAAATCGCTGATTAACCTCCAACAATCGCTGATAAAAACAGCAAAATTGCTGATAAACCTCCAACAATCGCTGATAAAAACAGCAAAATTGCTGATAAACCTCCAACAATCGCTGATAAAAACAGCAAAATCGCTGATAAACTTCCGACAATTGCTGATAAAAAGCTTGTTAGCAGCGAAACTTTATAGTTTAGCGGCGTTCTTTGCTTGGTTGGCGGCGAAACTCAAAGTTTTAGCGGCGAATTCCAACATAAGCCGTAAGATTTAGGAAAACTAAAATCAGGGTTGAAAAACTTTGTATAGAATTTTACACAATATTAAGGGCTTGACTGATGGAAAGTCAAAACGACGGATGGAAAAGCCAAAGCGACAGATAGAACAGGCAAAATAGAAAGAAGAGCTGAAGCGACGGAAAGAACCGTCAAGGCGACGGATAGAATTCCAAAAGTCATGGCAAGAACTGCTGAAGCGACGGAAAGACCCGCAGAAGTCATCCGAAAGAACCGTCAAGGCGATAGATAGAACACCAAAATGCTTAAAATCCTTGCTTTATTATTGCTATAATCGTGTTTTTCCTAAAAATACAATTGTGTTTTTTCATAGAATTGATTATTATTATAAGATAATTCATCGTAGAAAGAACTTTAGAAAGAGGCGTAATTTGTGGCAAATAAAGAGTTAAATAGGGGATTAGATGCACGTCATATCCAAATGATTGCTCTTGGAGGTACTATTGGCGTGGGCTTGTTTATGGGGTCTGCTAGTGCCATTCAGTGGACAGGGCCTTCCGTGCTCCTTGCATATGCAATAGCAGGTATTTTTATCTTTTTCATTATGCGAGCAATGGGAGAAATGCTTTATATGGAGCCGAGTACTGGTTCCTTTGCAACGTTTGGCTATAAATATATACACCCATTAGCCGGTTATGTAACGGCGTGGAGTAACTGGTTTCAGTGGGTTATTGTTGGGATGTCAGAGATTATAGCAGTAGGAACGTATATGCAATATTGGTATCCTGATTTGCCAGCATGGATTCCAGGGTTAATTGCAATGGTGATTTTAGGTGTAGCCAACTTTATTTCTGTTAAAACATTTGGAGAATTTGAGTTTTGGTTTGCCATGATTAAAATTGTGACGATTGTTTTAATGATTGTTGCAGGCTTTGGTCTTATTTTCTTTGGGATCGGGAACGAAGGTGTGGCACTTGGATTATCGAACCTTTGGAATCACGGAGGCTTCTTTACAGGTGGCTGGACAGGCTTCTTCTTTGCGTTATCATTAGTAGTTGCAGCCTATCAGGGCGTTGAGCTCATTGGGATTACAGCAGGAGAAGCGAAAAATCCTAAAAAAACGATTACGAATGCAATTCAAAGTATTATTTGGCGTATTTTAATATTTTATATCGGTGCAATCTTTGTCATTGTAACAGTTTATCCGTGGGATGAATTAGGTACGATTGGTAGCCCGTTTGTTGCAACTTTTGCAAAGGTTGGAATTACTGCTGCGGCAGGAATTATTAATTTTGTTGTCATTACAGCGGCAATGTCAGGCTGTAATAGTGGCATTTATAGTGCAGGACGTATGTTGTATACGCTTGCTATGAATGGACAGGCACCTAAATTTTTTGCGAAGCTTTCTAGTAATGGTGTTCCTATTTTCGGCACAGTAGGCGTGCTAGTTGGTTTGGCCGTCGGTGTTATTCTGAGCTATATAGCACCAAAGAATTTATTTGTATATGTATACAGTGCAAGTGTATTACCGGGGATGATTCCTTGGTTTGTTATTTTAATAAGTCAAATACGATTTAGAAAAATAAAAGGTGAACAACTGTCAAAGCACCCATTCAAAATGCCAATTGCACCATTTACAAACTATATAACGATTGCGTTTTTAGTAATGGTGCTAATCGGTATGTGGTTTAATGAGGATACTAGAGTATCTCTTATCGTGGGAATTATTTTTTTAGCTCTTGTTATTATTAGCTATTATGTTTTTAGAATTGGCAAAGAACGTCCAGTTAAAAAATGAAATATTAAAAGGGTGTATTTCTACTAAGAGATACACCCTTTTTGCTTTTGTTTCGCAAAGAAAAATCCCACTCCAACCACTTAGCATGTATGATCTACTGCAAAAGGGACAATCCGTTAATAAATAATTGGATTGTCCCTTTTAATTATTGTTCTTTACGCATAATGAAGCTTAAATGTCTGCCAGTCTGTTTATCTTGACGGTAGGAAAAACCATCTGGGCTAAGGAATGTGCATGTTGTATCAATCAAAATCTGCTCAGCTGGAATACCTGCAAGCTCACATTGTTTTTTGACAGTTTGCTGATTATCAATATGATATTTATTTGTTTCTGCATTGTAATACATAAAGTCCTCGGCATAGCCTAGGTTGTGGAATTTTTCATAAACATCTGCATCCACCTCAAATTTCTGCTGACTAAGTGCCATACCGATTTGGACGTGAAAATGTTGTGGATGACATTGCTCATGCTCTATCAAATGTTGGAAAAGCTTTGATGTGACTTCCTTGACGGTGCCCTGCCAGCCTGAATGCACTACGCCAATAAGGCCATTAACTTTATTATAAAAAATAACAGGTACGCAATCTGCTGTAAAACTACATAAAAGTAAATTCGGCTCTAATGTATAAAGTGCATCGGTATTACTAATGGCAGTGTCCATTTGCTCAGCGCCTCGTCCTTTATCAGAAATCGTGACTTTATGGAAATTAGCACTATGTGTTTGTTGCGTGCAAATAAAATTATTTAAGTCACAATTTAAAGTAGCTGCTAATTGTTTTCGATTTTTTAGCACATCTGCTTCATTCACACATGTATGGAGCGCCATATTGTTATGTTCCGGCTCGATGTCATCCTTTAAGGTAGTGCCTGCAATAAATTGGTCGTTATCATAATAAATTTTAGTTTTCATATTATCACCTCGTCTTACTATATATGATTGGTTAATGAATGTATAGGCACTTACTCTTTAGATTATTTGAGCCATAAGTATTTTCTACAATTCCTATGACATAAACAATAGATTTCTTCACATATAGTATCGAAGAATGATAATTAGAGGGAAGGAGTTTGTAGATATGACGCAAGAAAAATTCATATTGATCAGCCAATTTGGCATGTGGCTATTTTGGATTATTACATATATATTAATCATCAAACAAGGAATAAAGGATAAGAGATATGGCATGCCTATGGCTGCAATTTGTGCCAATATTTCATGGGAATTTATTTTTTCATTTATGTTTCCGCTAAATGATTTGATGAGGATCCTTACTTTCCTATGGTTTCTTTTGGATATCTTCATTCTGATGCAATTTTTACTTTATGGTTATAAGGAGTATAAAAAAGTTATTCCGAGAAAGGTATTTTATTCATCTTTTTTCATAACACTCGTAGTAAGCTTTTTCACGATTTTAGCGCTGATGCATGAATTCAAAGATACAGCAGGCATATATGCAGCATTTTTCCAAAATCTGATGATGTCAGGGCTTTTTATCGCCTTATTCATTCAGAGAGGGAACTTAAGTGGACAATCGATGGGTATAGCCGTTTGTAAAATGATCGGTACTGTGTTTGCGGCAGTTTGCTTTTATTTGTATTTTAGAACGCCTTTGATTACTATTATTTCGCTTGCAATCTTTATTTATGATTGGATTTATATAGTATTGATCTTTAGGTTTAAAGTGAAATATGCTAAATGAAAAAATGATTCCCTTTTATAAACAAATAAAAATGATGAAATGAAACACACTATCAGCAATTCACGAATAAGATGTCTCTGTAGTATATCGATAGGGTAGGTGTTTTATTTGAAAAAGAAGTGGATAACCACAATATCCATTATTTGTACAGTTGGGCTAATTGGCTGTCAGGGGAAAAATGTAGATGAGAAAAAGCAAGAACAACAAATTCAAGCGTCAGAGCAAAAAGCGGATGATGTAAAAAAGCCTGTTACCTTACAACAAGCAGAGCCCATCGTGGTTGAAATCGAAGAACCTTCAACAAAAGGTATCATCCAAACAATTGCACCGAAGGAAATGGACTACGAACGAGATCGACAATCGTATACAGAACAAATTAAGCAATTAGCAAAAGATTTGGCGCGAGGAAATGAAAAAACAACCGGCTATGATAAGCGGATGATACTCGATAAGCTAGATGATCAAGGAAAAGTAATTAAAGGTAGTCCTTTAATTGTTTTAAAAGAAAGTGACTTAGTAGAGAGAATATTAGAAGCATCAGCAACTGGTGGTAAAGTGGAGTTGCCCCTATCTGTTACAGAAAGCGGCTATAATTTTGAAGACATTCCGTATTTAGAAGACGTAGCTGTTGGATCCTATACAACTTATTTCAATACTCATGATGTAGGAAGAAATAAAAATATTGAACTTTCTGCGAAGGCCATTAATAATGTTATCGTTGGAAGTGGTGATTATTTCTCCTTTAATACAGTTGTTGGACCTAGGGATGAAGTTAATGGTTATCAGCCTGCACCAGAGATCATCAACAAAAAGGTTGTGATGGGCATTGGGGGAGGCATCTGTCAAACGTCCTCAACCTTATTTAACGCGGTTGATCAAATACCGGTGAAATTTGTAGAACGTCACCACCATTCATTGGATGTCGGGTATGTTCCAAAAGGAAGAGATGCTACAGTTTCCTATGGTGGTTTAGATTTTAGATTTCAAAATACAACTAACGTACCATTTTTAATTAAAGCTAGCTATAGTAAAAATTCTCTTACAATTGAGATCAGAACAGCAAAAAAATATGTAGCCAACTTGAAAAAGCCATAGTTTTTTTCATAGACACTTACAATGTGTCTTTTTTTTTGTTAGAACTGCAGAAAAGAAATATCGCTGACACTTTTCATACATAAGTATTTAGTGTTGTCGCTTCGCTTTCGTATTATCCATTAAATTAGAGTGAAGATTGGGCGACTCCTTGTGGATTAGAGATAGAGGAACGAAGGCTACGACCATTACGTCCTATGATAACGCTTTGTGACCAACTTCGGTGCCGCTGCCGCTTCGCTTTCGCGCAAAAAACAGAGACCTTGGAGCGAGCATTGCCAGGAAAGCGGCTTCTTGGACGTCCTTAGTAAAGTGCCCAGTCCGCACGGTAATTACCCCCTCACTTTGCCGAAAGGCCATACTTTTTTTCAACTACAATAGGATCATAGCCATTTTTTAATCGCTATGATCCTATTCGTTTAGATGATATTTAAAATCTCTTGTGGTGTAGTTACTTTGTACTCGGGATCTTCTTGGCATACAACTTCAATAGCGTCATATCCCCAACCAACCCAAATAATTGGCACGCCCACTTTTTTGCAGGCTACAATATCTCTTTGCTCATCACCGATGTATAAAACTTCAGAAGGGGTAATGCCTGAGTCCTTTAAAAATTTTTTTATTACTTTATCTTTTCCGAAAATACGGTTCGAACATAGAACATTTGATACACAATGAATGCCGTTCATTTTTAGAAATTCTAAAATATTCTCTTGTGAATTAGAGGAAATAATAAGGATTTTATAGCCTCTTTTATCAATTTCCAAAAGGACATCTTTAATGCCATCATAAAGATGAACATCATTTAATGACTGACGATACAAGCGATAAAACTGTGGTAAAATCATGGGCAATTTATACATTGGGAAGTCGAATAATTTACTGCGCTCCGCTATAGATAATTTTTTTAATGATTCGATTTCCTTTAACTCTATTCCTTTAAATTTATATTTTTGTGCAATCGTATTCCAAGCTGATGTAAACACTGCTGTAGAATCTGCCAGTGTTCCATCAAAATCAAAGATAATATATTTCATTACAAATTGTCTCCTTTATAATCTAGTTGTAAAGACGTTTTTTTCTTGAAAATGTTACTGCCTATTCAAAAAATAATGACATGATTATACAGGATATGAAACAGCGTATTGTAAATTACCCTTGATGAATAATTTTTTTACTAAAGGGTAAATGTTTTTTTGATGAAAGGGAGTAAGGTATCTTCATTGGTAAATATTGTACCGAAAAATGCGTTGAAATCAATAACGAAATCATCTTTATTATGTAGTTGAATGGACAAAAATGTACCTGTCATCCGATGGTATTGAGCAGGGTGACAGGTACAACTATTATGAAGCATCTTGTGTTGTATCTCGTTTTTTACCGAGGAAGTTATAGGAATTGAGTGCGATGCCAATGCTTGCGCAAAATATCATAATAAGTTCAGTGTACGTAAGAGAAGAAATGTCACGTGTACGGATGGGACGCCTTGGGAACCAGAAGAAGTAGTAGAAGCGGGCCTATTGTTAGCTTCAGATAAAGCAAGCTTCATGGCTGGTACTGTTATCTCTGTTGATGGTAGATTAACTGTCTTTTTAAACAGTACAAATTTACGAAAGCGAAATTAGGTAGAGAAAAAAATTTTTATTAAGAATTATCTGGATAATAAAATAAAATAGTGTTATCGTTAGAAGTAGCTAAATAAAAATATCCTTCAGGGTAGGGTGAAATTCCCAATCGGCGGTGATGAAGAAATTCAAAGTCCGTGAGCGCAAGCTGATTTGGTGCAAATCCAAAACCGACAGTTATAGTCTGGATGGGAGAAGGGTAAAAGTATGAGCTTTTTAAATTCGCTTGAGTTTATAAGGTTTCTTTGAGTATGCTTTTATGTTAACTACTTCCCATTTTATAGCCGGGAAGTAGTTTTTGTTTTATTTAGCTAAAAAATTGAATAGCAGTAGTTCTTCGGGGTAGGGTGAAATTCCCAATCGGCGGTGATGAAGAAATTCAAAGTCCGTGAGCGCAAGCTGATTTGGTGCGAATCCAAAACCGACAGTGACAGTCTGGATGGGAGAAGAACGATGAGATAACAGCCTGTGGAAAAAATATTATATCCATGAGGTTTATTTGTTGACGTCTTATGTAGATAAACTCCCAAACCCCTTTCATTTAAGGGGTTTTTTGTTTGAACGGAAATTTATTAATTGATTGAAAGCGGGTGAAAAAGTGTTTACAGGAATTGTTGAGGATATTGGTACCGTAAAAACCATGCAAAGAGATCGGCAAAGTATGAAAATTACCGTGATTTCAAAGCAAATGGTAGAGGATGTAAAGCTCGGAGACAGTATAGCGGTCAATGGTGTTTGTTTAACAGTGATACATTTTAATGAACAAGAGCTAACGATGGATGTAATGCCTGAAACAGTGAGCGCAACAAATTTACAACAGCTCGCAGTTGGAGATCCGGTAAATTTAGAGCGCGCTATGTCAGCTAATGGACGTTTCGGTGGTCATTTTGTATCCGGACATGTAGACGGGATAGGGAAAATAGTGCGCAAGCGACCATTAGCAAATGCAGTCTATATTGATATTGAATTATCGAAGGAGTTAACGAGCTACTGTATACCAAAGGGCTCCGTCACAATTGACGGAACGAGTTTAACCCTCTTCCATGTCGAGAAAAACGGTATCACAGTATCACTGATACCTCACACATACAAGGAAACTATTTTAGGTATGAAAAAAATTGGTGATCTCGTCAATGTTGAAACCGATTTAGTTGGAAAATACATTTTGCATCAACTTAAGCGTGGACAGGAAGCACCAACCATTTCAAGAGACTTCTTAGCAAAAAACGGGTTTTAACTTCTATTAGAATCCAAATATCTGCTAAAAGAAGTTAAAGATTTTAGACGCAATTATGCCGAGGCATAATGGATCTAATACATTTTACGAGCTGGAGGTGGCGATATTGCTACATTCAATTGAAGAAGCATTAGAGGATTTAAAACAAGGGAAGATGATTATTGTAGTAGATGACGAGGACCGAGAAAACGAAGGGGACTTACTCGCACTTGCGGAATTTATGACCCCAGAAACGATTAACTTTATGGCGACCTATGGAAGAGGTCTTATTTGTACGCCGATTTCACAGGAGCTTGCACAAAAATTAGCATTAAAGCCTATGGTTAGTATTAATACAGATAATCATCAAACGGCATTTACCGTTAGTATAGATCATGTAGAAACAACGACTGGAATTAGTGCCTTTGAACGGGCAATGACTATACAAAAAATGCTAGAACCACAAGCGAAACCTGCGGATTTTCGTAGACCCGGTCATGTATTCCCGTTAATTGCAAAGGAAAATGGTGTATTAGAGCGTAGAGGACATACAGAAGCTACAATTGATTTGGCCAAGCTGTGTCATAGTATTCCTGCGGGCATTATTTGTGAAATTATGGGGGACAATGGCAAAATGCTACGCTTTAATGACCTTGTTAAATACGCAGCGCTACATCATTTAAAAATGATTTCCATAGAAGCATTGGCCACTTATCGTCGTCAACAAATAATGGAAGAGAATAAAATGTCTATATAAAAGGAGAAAAGAACAATGGTTAAAACATTTGAAGCACAATTGATTGGTACGGATTTAAAAATAGCAGTAGTAGTTGGTCGTTTCAACGAATTTATTACAAGCAAATTATTAGACGGTGCATTAGATGGTTTAAAGCGTCATGGTGTGGATGAGAATTCTATCGATGTCGCATGGGTTCCTGGTGCATTTGAAGTTCCGTTCATTGCAAAACAGTTAGCCGAAACAAAGAAATATGATGCAATAATTGGATTAGGTACTGTAATCCGTGGCTCAACAACACATTATGATTATGTATGTAATGAATCAGCAAAAGGAATTGCTAATGTATCACTAACTACAAATGTACCTGTTATTTTTGGCATTGTTACTACAGAAAGTATTGAACAAGCGATTGAGCGTGCAGGGACTAAATCAGGAAATAAAGGCTATGATGCAGCAATGTCTGCTATTGAAATGGCGAATTTAAAGAAGATAATTGGATAAGTTTTTCTAATAATAGTATGAAAAATTCGTAGGTGAATTATTCTGAAAAAGCATTATGAACATTAAAGTTTTCTTGCATATTTTTTTAGACCGTGGGGAAAATAGCCGTAAGTGTATTTGTGTTATTACTCATAAATGTACTAATTAGGAGCTGGCTCAGTAGGAGATGAGGGATATTTCTTCAATGCAACAAGAATTAAATATCAAATCTTTGAAGTCACTATTTCAACGCTCTGCTGATGTAATATTCCAAGAATATTTATTTCAGCAACATAAAGTACATTTGATAAAATGTGAAGGAATGATGGATGAGCGGTTACTGCAGACTGTGATTGTACAACGAGTACAATCATTATTTACTGGAAAATCGGAGGAATTGTTAGAGGAACATATACAAAATAATTTACACATTCCCCATCTTCAGAGAATAACAAGTAAAGATGATGCGATGACTAGAGTCTATAAAGGGCATGTTTTATTATATTTTGAAAATCAGAATTTGTTGTATTCGAGTTATATCGCAAAAAAACCAAATAGAGAACCTAAAGAAACAACTCTTGAATTAGTTGTCAGAGGTCCAAGAGATGATTTTATTGAGGATGTTTTTATTAATATCGCTTTAGTACGAAAACGATTACCTACCAATTCATTAAGTGTTGAAACATATGAACTTGGTAAACGCTCCAAAACAACCGTAGCTGTACTTTATTTTGAAGATGTCGTTAATCAAAAGATGCTTGAGAAATTAAAATTACAGCTGCAGCAAGTTGATACAGATATTGTTTTTAGTGGGGATTTATTGATGGAAAGAATTGAAAAGAGTACTAAAATTATACCGAGACATGATTATACTGGACGTCCTGATTATGCTGTACAAGCTTTAAGTAGAGGGCGCATTATCATCATAGTTGATGGTGTATCATATGCCATTATTACACCTACAAATTCAATGTTACTCTTTAAATCCGGTGAGGATAATGAGTATCCGATTATTATAAGTTCTATGGAGCGTATACTACGAATAGTAGCTATTTTAATAAGTGTACTTTTACCAGGTTTTTGGATTGCACTTACAACCTACCATCAAGAGCAATTGCCATTCATTCTATTAGCAACAGTTGTTGAGTCAAGAACGGGTCTCCCATTTCCAACAATTCTTGAAACATTAATGATGCTTTTTATGTTTGAATTATTTCGAGAAGCAAATATACATTTACCCAATGTTATTAGTGGTTCCATAAGTGTTGTTGGGGGGTTAATTATTGGAGATGCAGCTATTAAATCGGGTGTAACGAGTCCTTCCATGATTGTAGTTATCGCTACTTCCAGTATTGCAGCCTATACACTTATCAATCAGTCTATCGTAACAGCAATGAGCATTCTCAGGATTATCATCATTTTAGCATCTGCCTTTTTTGGGTTATTTGGATTCTTCATTTCGGTGTTCTTCATACTTCTTTATACTGCGAATATACGAGTATTAGGTGTTCCATTCTTAAATATGGGCGCAGATTTAAATTGGCAGGAGATAAAAGGATCTTTATTTCGCTTATCTCCAGCAGGTTATCGTACGCGACCTAAATTTTTAAATGTACAGGATAAGACAAAGACATCGAGTAGGAAAAAATAAATATTTATAATGTAGAGATCGGGCTTTTATAGGCCTGATCTTTTTATATCTTATTTCACTTGACCTTTTTTATTAACTTGAAGCTTTACGATGAATTTAAAAAGTCAATTACATTAGGGTAAGAAAAGTAATGAGATCTAAGGTAAAGCACTACTGTCAACCTGTCATCCACTACAAAATAAATCTCTGAACTTTATAAATATCCAAATGGCAAAACGATTTCATGCCCTTAGTCTTTTGCAAGAAAAGGAAGGCTTGGCCGTTGGATTAGCTTCAAACGCCGAATTCCGTCATTGATATGTATAGTGGCTATAATATTACCTTTCCAGAAATGTGCTGTAAGACGGAAATTAAATTAGAAACTTTGATTTTCGTCCAACATTATATAATGGAAGACTTGTATAATGAGTATGGGTTAGTTGTGTCTACATTTTGTTAACAATGAGTACCGTGGCGGGGCTTTATTGCTTCAACGATTTATTATTAGAACGATGTAAAAATATTGAAGAAGCACTTACATTAATTACAGAACTTCCACATGGTTATTGTTACAATTCAAGCAACGAGTATGAAGGAAAAAAATATTCAAGGGTCCGTCAATCTTAGGAGAGGACGCTGAACCGATTACAATTTCCTTTAAAGATTATTTGGATGAAGCTCTAGCGCTTCCAAAAAGGTTAAAAGGTTGAATTGATCTAAACAACAAAGATGGAATGGAATAAGTAATATATAATAAGAAAGGGGGCATGATAAAAGTTTGTTTGGCTTTTTAGTTTACTTTCTAGGGAAGGATTATTAAACTAATGGTTGCAACTAGAAGGGTGTTTCGCTCAAAAATAAAAATTGTTTTAGAATTTTATCAGTCCTGAACAAGACTTCTCCAACATTAATACGGGAAGGAGATAGCCCAAAAGTAAGGGGCGATAAAGTGGGTTGGTAATAGTCAAAACTTGCTTGGGATGATAAGATAAGAACGAATAGTGTTATTTAGAGAGGCGAAAAATCTGGAATCTTATACATAACAAAAAGCCGATTCCGGACGTCATTATGCGAAGGCCAAGCCCAACTAAATTAAGGCATTATTCATGTCTATAGATGAGGAAGTACCAGTTTGTATGAAAACACGAAAAATAAAACTAATTTTACTACTATCAATTATCTTATTAATATTGTTTACAAGTTTAAACATCTTTACATCCTACATAAAAATGAAAAAGACAGTTGAAGAGTCAATAGCTAACCAAAGTCTGGAAGCTGCTAGTTCTATTGCATCTTCAATTGATGTAGAGGCGTACAAACAATTTTTAGATAACCCTGTGAAAAACGATTATTATTGGCAATTAAGAAATTACTTAAATGATGCAAGAGTAAAAATAGGTGCCTTATTTGTTTATACATTAGAGATTGATAACCCAAAGGTATCCAAAGCAATGATTATGGGTTTACCACCTGAATCTAAAGGCTTTGATATCGGAATGGACTGTACAGTACCAGAGATGCAAGTGCAAAGAGCTTTTAAAGGAGAAACCTTTGTAACAGAAGTAATAGCAGATCCTATATACGGGTCTTACTTAACTGTTGGTGCACCGATCAAAGATAAAGCAGGGAAGATTATTGCATACATAGGAATTGATATTAGTGCAGACACATTAAATGGCATCAAGGGAAAAGTGATCAAAGACAATCTTTTTATCTTTATTTTTAATGGTTTGCTCATTTTAATCGTTATCTGCTCTGTTTTCTTCTTACAGAGATGGTATCAAAAAGAAGTAGCGAAGGAAGTTGGAGCGACAGAGGATACATATCAAGCAGAAATTAAAACTTTAATCACTTCCGTGTCCTCTTTAAGACATGATTTCACCAATCATATACAAGTGTTACATGGATTTCTGCAATTAGACAAACCAGATCAGGCCAAACAATATTTATCTTCACTTTCCAAAGAGGTTCAGACTATTAGGTCACTCAAATTAAATATTGATCATCCTGGCTTGGCAATATTATTACAAACGAAAAAACTAACTGCACAAAATCATAATATTGATATGGATTTTTCAGTCTCACAGGATGCATTTAATAAAATTAAAACAACGGATTTAATCAAAATCTTGTCGAATTTAATAGATAATGCGATTGATGCGGCAAATGAATTACCAGAAGAGCAACGAAAAATTACAATTTGCTGTAAAGCTGATGATAATCAATATGAATTTAAGGTTACAAATACCGGACCAAATATTGTACAGGCAGGGCAAATATTCAAGCAAGGATTCTCCACTAAAAAGCCAGGAATTGGTAAAATAAGAGGGCAGGGCTTGTTTATTGTGAATGAAATTGTTAATAAGTACGACGGTCAAATTTCTATCGATTCATCAAAACATTTAGAGACAACAGCAATAGTTACCATTCCAATAAAGTAAATTTCCAAACTTCATAAAAATAAAGCGTTAAAGTAATGCAAATAAAGCCGTCGGATTGGACGGCTTTATTTGCAATTATAATACGCCCGCATTTCTAACCCAACGCTCTCTAAATAATTTTTATATTCCTCGCTCATCTTTGATTTCAGTAGTTGCTTTTATCGAGTCTACTCCTTCTAGCCGTGTTCCTAACTCATCTGCCATCCGTTTAAAGCTTCAAACTTAGCATAATCCTCGAACTGCTCCAAGCCCTTTTACATTCCCTTATAGATTATCTTCTTGCTCTCCCCTAGAATCATTAAAGCCGTGGATTTCGTTTTATTGTAATAAGGCTCTTTAAAGTTGTTTGTACTCAAAAAAATTGTGGAATTCTTGATTAACTAACACTACGTTTGACCTTTTAGATAAATAACCTTAATATGGAATTGACCTAGTAGGTTAATTATGCTTCTTATAAGGAGTGACGAATGTTGACAAAATTATTAGATTTAGACCCTCAAAGAAGAAACGCAATTCTAAATGCAGCGTTAAAAGAATTTTCATTACAGGGGTATGACAACGCTTCAACAAATGTAATAGCAAAAGAAGCCGGAATATCTAAAGCTCTTATGTTTCACTATGTAAGTAGCAAACAAGAGCTTTTTCTAGTTGTGTATGATTACTTCTCTGACCTAATTAAAAAGGAGTATTTTGAACTGATGAATTATGATACAAAAGATATTTTTGACAGATTGCGTCAATCATATTTTTTGCAAATTGAATTATCTGAAAAGTACCCTTGGATTTTAGAATTTAATAAACTTTCACGAACTACTAATTCCAACGAGATTAATGAGGAACTCGAAAATAGAGCAAACAAAGAACATTCAAACTGTTATCCTAAATTATTTGATGAAATAGATGAAGATAAGTTTAGAAAGGAGCTAGATATAGAAAAATGCAAGCAGTTTATATTTTGGTCTAATATTGGATTTACTAATGAAATATTAGATGATATTAGAAATTCAGAATCTCAGTCTTTGAATTATGAACTCGTTGTTGAAAAACTTGATGGGTATTTTGATGAACTTAAAAAAGTATTCTACAACAATAAATGATTAAGGGATTGGGAAATGTGCGTTCAACATGAAAAAAAAAGTATGACTGCACGTATCAGTATGGTACTGGGATTTCCGCTTATAGCACTAGTTATTTTCAATGTAGGTAAAGAATCGACAGGGGAGGGATATTAGATGAATGATGCGCGTGAGCCGATAATTGTTGAGTTTCCTTTGAGAGGAGAATGGCACTCTCCTAACACTCCGGGTACAAAAATTCCGAGTCACGGCACAAATAAATTAGCATCAAGATATGCGTATGACTTTATACAAGTGGATTGGGAAAGAAAGGGCTGGCCCGCCTATCGTGTTAGTTTGGCGCAATATCTATTTTTGGGGGTTCCTTTAGATGAATATTATTGTTGGGGGCAAGATGTATATGCTCCTTGCGATGGGATCGTTGTCCAAGCAGAGGATGGTTATAAAGAACGAACACGAACAAAATTGCTTTCAGATATGTCTAACGCTTATAAAAATGCTCATTATTTCGACCCTAAGAAAGACGACATTCAATCAGTTGCTGGCAACTACATCATTATAGAATGTGGCGATAACGTATATGCTGCATTAGTCCATCTTCAAACAGGATCAATTCAGGTTTCAGTTGGTCAGAGTGTAAAAAAAGGTGAAGTTATTGGTAGAGTTGGTCATTCAGGTAACTCCTTTGCTCCGCATTTGCATTTTCAACTTATGGATAGTAGTGACATAGCTACAGCAAACGGATTGCCTTTTGCTTTTGAACAATACGAATTATTAAAAAATGGCAGATGGGAAAAAGTAAATAATGGAATTCCAACAAATAAGGATAGAATAAGATTTCAAAAATCTGATGAATTGGATTAAATTAAAGCTGCATAAAGGGGTACCGTTAGGGAAATGGGCTTAGCGTTGCAAACCCGTATTTTCCTGCCGGTACCCATATAATAAAGTTTCACCTTACGCAAAACGCCTAAATGGGGAGAATGGGAATGTGGATGAAATTAGCTGCTCTACTGCTGAAGTAACTCTCACAATGTAAAAAGCTTTTTTAACTTTCATTTTACATTTTTTGAGCGATTCTTTTCATATATTATTAATAATCAAAATGGTACTCTATTAGGAGGAGATGAAATATTTGGATAAATCAATCCTTTCTTTATTGAAAAAGGGTGGATTCATTTTGTATGCGAGACATGGCCAAGCGACTGTCGGGGTAGATCAGACAAATTTAAATTTTCAAGATTGCTATACGCAAAGAAATTTGTCTGACGTTGGGCGCAGGGAGGCCATTTACTTTGGACAAATGCTTCGCTATTATCAAATCCCGATCAGTTCACCGATTGTCGCAAGTCCTTTTTGTCGTACAATTGAAACGGCACAGCTCGCATTTCCATATGCCTATATCCAAATTGATCCAATCGGGTATGAAATTTATAAATTGGGTGGAAACATACCTATCGTTGAAAAAACAAATATATTATCAAATCTACAATCGATGTTAGAAAGAAAGCCACCACATGGTACGAATCAAGTAATCGTTGCCCACAGCTTTCCCGAAGGTGTTGGGTTAGGGAATATTTCTAATATGGGAATGGTTATTGTTAGGCCAAATGGTCCTGGAAATGGGTATGAGATAATAAGAAAATTAACTTTAGAAGATCTATCATTTTTAGGTAGTGGCTCTAATTAAGCTAGGGATGGGAGAAAAGCATGGAAATAAAAACAGTTTCACAGTGCACTTTAGCGGAAGTTTTAAAAGCTTGGAATAAAGGCTTTGAGGGATATTTTGTTCAAATAGAAATGAATGAAGAGATGTTTTTAAACCGCCTCGTTAAAGAGGGATTATCGCCAGAGCTTTCAATTGTCGCATTTGATCGAAATAATCCTGTAGGCATTGTATTAAATGGCTTTAGAGAAATGGATGGTAAGAAAATCGCTTGGAATGGTGGAACAGGTATCTCTCCCGACTATCGCGGTCAAGGTGTTTCCCGTGTTTTAATGGAAGAAACAAACGCCATCTATGAAAGAGAGAATGTGGAAGTTGCAACGCTTGAAGCTATAAAAGAGAATAAAGTAGCCATTGCGTTATATGAGAAGCATGGCTATACAATTACAAATAAATTGCTATTTTTAAGTGGCGAATATGAAGCAAAAATAGAGGAACAGGCCGCAATTCATGTGGAAACTATTCGGCCAGAGCAGCTTCCTTATTTATTTTTTTACCAGGAAGATGTTCCTTGGCAATGTAGCTGGCAAAGTAATAAACAAGGTGAAGCGAAAGTTTTTTTCAACGAGAATAATGAAGCGATTGGTTATATGTTATATAAAATCGTATGGGATATGGATGGAGCAATCGACCACATAGTGCTTTATCAATTAGTGTTATTGGAAAATGGCAAGGTAGAACATATACCACACTTTATCGCAAGCATTACAAATCACAAAGTAAATTTAGCTACAGTTAACTTTTTAGCGAGCAATCCAGCGGCGAGCTATTTGATGGAGAATGGGCTAGAGGTAAAGACAGAGCAAGTGCAAATGAAGAAAAAAATGGATTGATATAAGGTGAGTAGAGAAAATTACTTGAAGGCTTGAAATGTCAAAGTTTAGCCCTAACGTTGACGTTGATGAATTTACATTAAACTCGAATTGTTTCAAGTAGTTACTAGCCTATGGAAATATCACAGAATTGGAATGCGGTTCTTATATAGGATGTTGCCTAAAAATCATTGCGTCTATGCGCTAACGGCTAACTGACTACTTCACGTAGGCTTAAGTACAAAGATGATTCCGGCCGCTTTGTTGATCCGTTGCGGACAGCTACAATTATGCTGAGGCATAATTGATTAGGTTGTCAACATTTGAGATTTCCAGTATACTAATCCGATAAAGAAAGTAAATAAAAGGATGAATTTAAATGACGTTTGAAGAGATATTACCACGCTTAAAAGCGGGAGAAAAAGTAATTCGTAAAGGATGGGGCGGTGCTGAATTATATGTGAAGCTTGTTGGACAAAGCGAACATGATGGCGAGGCTCTGAATCCTTATTTTTTAATTAATGTACGTGGTGAGGGCTATACAATGTTCACACCAACAGTTTGTGATTTATTAGCGGAAGATTGGGTAATTGTCAATTAATCGAAAGAGCCATCTCAAATGAGGTGGTTTCTTTGTTTTTTGAGGAGAGATATGTATGAAGTTTGAAGAATATAACGGTAAAACGGTATTTGTAACGGGGGCTGCTTCAGGTATTGGTCAAGCTCAAGCTATTGCATTTTTAGAAAATGGGGCAAGTGTATTCGGGTTTGATTTAGATGAGCAAGGGTTAGAAAGTCTACATTATCAATATCCTGAACAATTTGCCTATAAAGTAGGCAGTGTATGCAATAAGGACGATGTAGAGCAAGCATTTGAAGCGGCGCTTTCAATATTTAAACAAGTAGATATTTTATTAAATACCGCAGGCGTATTAGATGGCTTTGCTAAAACGCTTGATACCGATGAGGCGCTTTGGGATAAAATTATGAATACTAATGTAAAAGGTACTTATTTTGTGACAAATACGATATTACCCCATATGGTTAAACGAAAATCAGGCACAATCGTTAATATGGCATCTATCGCTGGGCTTGTTGCTGGCGGTGGGGGCGCAGCGTATACAGCATCCAAACATGCAATTGTCGGCTATACGAAACAGTTAGACTTAGATTATTGTCGTGAAGGAATTCGTGCCAATGCCATTGCACCTGGAGCCATTCAAACACCGATGAACAAAGCAGATTTTGAAGGTGATGGTGCGATCGCAAAATGGGTCGCCGGTGAAACGCCTGCTGGACGCTGGGCCCAACCAAGTGAAGTGGCGAGTTTAACACTTTATTTAGCTAGTCCATCAGCTGATTATATACACGGTGCAATTATACCGATTGATGGCGGATGGCTTACTAAATAGTATTGTTTAATCGTAAATTGTTCTGCTATAATACGCAAGTAAGCAAAATTTAGCTTGCACTGCGGCACTTCAGATAGGGTGAAAAGCTCTCTTCCTTTGGCCGTAGTTATTACTAAAATGGCGGATATGCTATTTTACAAAGGAGAATAAAATTGCATACATCTATTGTAAAAGATTCCAGCCGTACTTCTGTAACAGAACTTACAAAGACGGCACTTGTTGCAGCTTTATATGTGGCTGTAACAGTTTTATTGTCTGTCATTAGTTTTGGGGCAATTCAACTACGTTTGTCGGAAATGTTTAACTACCTAGCCCTCTATAACAAGCGCTATGTATTAGCCGTGACGCTAGGAGTAGTACTCGCAAATTTTATGTCACCAACGTGGGTATTAGATGTACCTATTGGTGGAATTGCGACATTTCTAGTTTTAATTCTTTGCCGCAGCGTAACGAAAAATATAACAAATGAAATAATGAAAATGGTTATTACTGCATTGATTTTTGCTGTATCGATGTTTACCGTTGCAGGACAATTAACAATTCTCAATAATTTTCCTTTTTGGGCGACCTGGTTTACTGTAGGTGTTGGGGAGTTGCTATCCATGACTGTTGGTGGTATGACTATTTATTTATTAAATAAAAAAATTGATTTGACGAAATAAATCGAAGAGTAATGCAAGTCATCATTAAAAGGTGACTTGCTTTTTTTGATGTTAAAAGAGAAACTGGCTTTGCAATCAGTCGGCGAAGCGCCATCCCCATCTGGCACAAAGCTACATTATGAAACGGAGGCGTTCCATAATGTAAAAGAATCTGCCGCCACTTTTGATTTAAAGAGCTTTATTTGCAATTAAATATTTTTAAACATAGTGATAATTAATCTCTTCTTACACCAAACTAGTGGAAAGGCATAGGAAGGTGATGGAATGAAACAACAGCAGCAATATAGTGCAGGGGATATAGTTTTCATTTTTTATCAATATTCATCTATTCAGCAAGTAGTAAACATACAGGAAGCTGCAGTAGTGAACAATCCAGATAATCCAAAGGAGCTAGCGCTATTTCTCTTTGAGACGTATTACCCGCTAACAGATGATATGTTAATATTTACGAGCGAAATGGATGCTGAGCAAGCTTATCACCAATATTTTCATTGATGAAGGTAGAACAAGCGATGCCTTTTGTAATTGATTTACTGTCCCTCAACGAAATGAAACAGCTTTTCAAACACTCTTTGAGAGAAAACAAAAGCTTAATTAACTTTGTTATAGATGGTTCAATATATTTGCTATCTATGCGGAATTGGAAAGGAGCGCTTTGTGCAAGCACAAAGCCGATTCTAGACACACTTATGCCGAGGCATAAGTGATTAATGAGTAATATTGCATTGTCTTTTATTCTTTATAAAGAATAACTAAAATTGACTGCCGTATAATTCATCCCCATTCGATACTTTAAGATACCTGAAAAAATACCTCTAATCACTTTAGGTCCTCTTTAACTAAACCTTTTTTTCTAAAACTTCTCTTTTTGCAGTATGTTCTAAGCTTTCCCCTAATTCGATCAAAACCGCCTGGAAGCCCCCAACCACCATTAATAATAACAGTTCATTTGCGTTATTGAGATAGTGTAAAAACAAAAAAATCCTCCTTTAATTTGTATAATCTTAATCTTGGTGGTAACGCTAACAAAGATAGTCATGAAGAAAGGGGGAATACATTATGAACTCATTTCAACCGAATTGTTGGTCGGAGCATGAAGAACTTAAGGTTGTTATGCTTTGTGCACCTTCCAAATTAGATGTACCAGATTTAACAATAGCTGAAAATGTAGGATGGGATGCTGCTGTTAATCATGTAAAAGCAATGGACAATTTCATGGGATTTAAGACAACACTAGAAAATGCAGGTGTCAAGGTTATTGATTATTCGGAAGAGCTATCAACTGATGTAAAAACAGTAAGTGAACAGCTTATTAATAGATACTTTGTTCGCGATCTAGCCTGTGTGATAGGAAATAGCATTTTCTATGGAGCGGCGGGTAGTTCGCTAAGGCGTCCGGAGTATCCACATGCACACTCATTATTAGAAAAGTGGTTTCCGGAAAAAAAGTTAAACAACCTTCTACTGCTTTAGAATGTGGAGATGTGCTGATTTTAAATAAGGATGCCGTACTTATTAATATTGGAATGAGAACAACGTTAGAGGCTGTGGAAAGTATTAAGGATCGTATTTTCCAAGAAGGATTTTCGGAAATTGCCATCATAGATTTGCCAAGACGTTCCGATACACTTCATTTAGATATGAATTGCAATGTGACGAACGCTAATTTGCTAATAGCTAAAAACTTTATGCGGTATTTTCCTGTACACGTGTTCACAGCTCAAATAAATCGTTTTGAAATGGCCGAGCAATTTTTAAATCACCATGGGTTTGATGTTTACTGGCTTGAAAAATATAAGACAATCCCTGATATTAATTTTATTAATCTCAATCCCGAAACACTGTTAATTAGTAAGCAAGCAACGAAGCAGCACTGGACGAAGCATCCACTATTACAAAAGAAAAATTTGATAGAAATTGATGTCACAGAGCTTGAAAAAGGCGGTGGTGGCATTCGTTGCATGACATTGCCATTATTAAGAAAGTAGCCAAAAGGCAGGAGGCTTGATCAAAATGACATCTAAAACAAGTAAAGGGAGGTTGTCTTGGTGGCAGCTTTCGCTTCTCGGTATAGGTTGTACACTAGGAACAGGCTTTTTTCTTGGGACAAGTATGGCCATTCATAAGAGTGGTCCTGCTGTTGTGATTCCTTTTTTGTTAGCGGCCATTGCTACGTATATTGTCTATGATGCCCTTGTTAAGATGTCAGTTGATAATCCGGATAAGGGATCATTCCGTACTTATGCAAAGCAAGCTTTTGGCAATTGGGCAGGATTTAGTAATGGCTGGATTTACTTGATTTCTGAGATGCTCATTATGGGCAGCCAATTGACGGCGCTCGGTATTTTCACAAAGCTGTGGTTTCCGGAGCTTCCTTTATGGGTTGCTGCGTCTATTTATGCTGCACTTGGGTTAGCCATTATTCTAACGGGAATGAAGGGCTTTGAAAAATTTCAAAATATTTTTGGTGCGTTAAAGGCAGCGGCGGTTGTGATGTTTATTATAGTAGCGGCTGTCTTACTAATAAAAGGATTTAATTCGGAATCAACGACACTCGATGCATTGTATGCAAATTATGGAGAATTTTTTTCGCAAGGTGTGAAAGGACTATGGCTTGGGCTGCTATATGCCTTTTATGCATTTGGTGGAATAGAAGTTATGGGTTTAATGGTCATTGATTTAAAAAATCCTAAAGAAGCACCGAAAGCTGGAAAAGTCATGATTATTGCTATAACTGTCATTTTTATAATGGCTATTATGCTTGCCTTGGCGCTTGTATCTTGGAAGGACTTTAATATTGAGGAAAGCCTATTTATTACAGCGCTTAACAGTTATCACATTCCTTTTTTTGCAGACATTTTTAATGGCGTGTTAATTATTGCAGGTTTTTCAACAATGGTAGCCTCGTTATATGCGGTTATTACGATTCTCATTACTTTGGCAGAGGATCATGATGCGCCAACGGCTTTGGCGAAAAAAGGGAAGATGAAAATTCCATTTCCTGCATTTCTGTTTTTAGCTAGTGGTTTAATCATCACTATTATTATTGGCTTTCTTATGCCAGAAAAGATTTTTGAATATTTGGTTACTGCAGCAGGCTTAATGCTAATTTATAACTGGCTCTTTATCTTAGTGACATATAGAAAGCTAATGGAGTTGTCGAAGTGGGAGCATGTGAAGAATGGTATCGGGATGTTGCTCATTGTAGTGACGGTGTCTGGGACATTAGGGGAAAAAACAAGCAGACTCGGTTTTTTCGTGAGCCTGCTTTTTATCATCATCATTGGAATTGCAACTTGCATTGTCATGAAAAGGCAAAAACACAGTAAGCATGTTTAATGCTCTTTGTTCTGAAGAGCATGTTGCATTCGTAAAAAAGGACATTTCGATGCACTACTATTATCATCACTTAAAAAATACTGCTTCCATTCATAACTACCTTCTTGCCCATACCATTTTAAATCAGAATGAGCTGGAATAGCGTCGTATTCGTTAATGCGTTGACGAATAAGCTTTTTTAACTTGCGACCAAAGACAGTAGTGTCGTTCATTTCCTCAAATATCCAGCGTGGCTGAAATGCCATTAATAAAGTAGAAAAATTACGACTCTTGCGCAATTTATGTGCTGGCGTTGCACAAGACACAAAATAAGGCGCACCGTTAAAACAAAATTCCCATTCATGATGCGCTGGATCAGTTGGAATTTCCTTTGGCCAATCGATATCATCGAATTTCGTCAAATTGTTTAAAACAGACCAAAATAAATTTCTATAATCTGCAACATTGAAATTTTTATGCATATCATTAGGGGTTTTAAAGAAAATAGTATGTGTTGTATATTTACCAAACGTTTTAGCGCACTTATCGTATTCTTTTAAGCATCGTGCTAACGTCTTGATCGATTGCTCCTGTCGTGGATCTCCGATAAAACTATAGCGTAGCTCATTCGATAAAAAGCCTTTTCTAGCTGGAATACAGGGAAACGTATTTGCTTCATCTGCAACCATGGCAGCGAAGTCGGTATATGCTGACTGTTGCCATAATGGAAGTGTTTCAAAATGATCTTCAATCCACTTCTTGTCTAACACTGCTGCTTCCACTTATGTCTCCTCCTTCTATACATCTTTATACTATTTAAGAAAGAGCAAATGGGTGACGATGTATTGGCATTTTTCTAAATTGAAAAACAAGGGGAATACCCGCTAAATAGTTCGGATTTTATTTATAGAAAAAATGATTAATGATACGATAAGTTCTGACAATTAAAAATTACATATAGCTCGATCATTAAGGTCAAATGAAACGAAGGGATGAGAGTAAATGAATTCAGTTAATAAATTAACAAATCGTATGTTAAGAATCTTCAAGAATGCGGAAAAGGAAGCTGCCTCTTCACAACATAAAGTGTTACAGCCTATTCATTTTTTACTTGCTTGTCTAAAAGAAAAAGAGGGGGTCCTTGGCGAAATAGTATTAAAATGTACGATAGATGAAGCTTCTATAAGAAATTTGATGCATGAACTTGATCTAAAATCAGACAAGAAAGTTACGAGCCATACTTTATTTAACGTTCCTATAACAAATGATGTTTTAACAGTATTGGAACAAGCGACTTTTTATATGCAAAATTATAACCAGGTTTATATAAATGAAGGTCACTTACTTAAAGCGTTAATAAAGTCGAATATGCTGGACGAATTCGTTTCAGAAGAAGACAAGAAAATGATTTTAAAGCTTGGTACGACTTCGCGGGATATGGTTGCACATCTTCACAATTATCAATTCCCGGTTTCGATTTCTAGTAATATTCGTAGAGTCAATCGCGATGATAAAAGTAAGCTAATTCATTTTGTAGAAAGTCATTTTTCGCAAGAATGGTCAGAAACGATTAACAGTGCCTTTTTAAGTACTACGCCTCCCATCTATGTAGCTTTTGATCATCATGGAGATCTAATTGGATTTGCTGCATTTGACGTTTATCAAAATAAAAAATGTTATTTTGGCCCGATGGGTGTAGCTAAAACTAATCGAGTAAAGGGGATAGGATATTCTCTCCTCCATCATTGTTTAAAAGAAATGCACGAAATTGGTTATGAATATGCAATTATCGGAGGAGCAGGTCCAATCGAATTTTATGAAAAAGCTTGTCATGCTGTCGTCATTCCTGCTACCTACAATTAAGGAGAAAGTTATTTGAATATAGTTCAAGCAAACACTATTTCACCAGCTATTCAACAAGAGTATGAAAAATATATACTTTTATCGAATAGGACATTATATAGTTTCGGAGTTAGCGGTGAAATAGTCGGTTGTTTGGGATAGAACAAATCAGTTTATCTTCATTCAGCAGAAGAATCCACCTCTGAAGATGGCGAGATGAATAAAGTGTGGTTCTTTTCAGCCAAACATTTATTGAATGAAGATAAACCCTCCGGCGGATGTCACGGATTTTTAAAGGAATGAATTGTGCGGGCACAATTCAAACTCCGGACGCAATTACGCCTTGGCGTAATTGATCAAAGTGTAAGATTAAGATTTTGCTGTATTAGCTGATCAAAGAGGAAAAGGTATTGGCAGTCAAATGATTCATTTTATAGCAAGTAAGTACCCATCAATTGTGGCAGAAACAGATTATGAGGCTGTAGATTTTTATCGATGCTATGGTTTTTTCATAACTAGCCTAGGAGAGAAATACCGGGTGTGGAACGCTTTCTATGCCAATATAATAAACAATGAAAGAACCTGCAATGCTTGTCTTAAAGAAAAGCATGCAGGTTTTCATTTATGATTTTGGGTTAAAGACTTTATCGTTAAGAACGTTTAATGCATGATGAATGTCCTTTATATCTTCTTTAGATGCATGTTGGATAAGTTGTTGAAAGCGCTCTTCTATACAGGCAAATGCTTCTCCCATTATTTTTTCTCCATCCTCTGTAAGGCAAACATAGTGCTTTCTTCGATCTTCAGTATCGCTAATTTTTTTAATAAACTTTCTTTCCTGTAATTTTCGTAATTCACGGCTTGTATTAGGTAAGGACATATGCTGGCAATCACTAATTTCAGTAGGTGTAACTGGCTGACTTACTGTTATATATTCTAGAATTTTATATTGAACTGGTGTAATATGATCGATTTTAACGTTTTGAGTTAGTTCATGCGTTACTTGGTGTACCGCTGTTGTAAAAGCTACGAACTGATTAAATAATTGTTTTTTGTCCAAATAGGCTCACCTCTTACTGACAAGATAACAAAAAACTTATCTCAAAACAATTATCATTTGACAACTAAATTTAGACGGTTTATTATTTTATTATCAAATGATAAGTAATGGAGGATTTATGGTGAATACATTAATTATTTATACATATCCCAATCATAAAAGTTTGAATTATGCTTTTTTACAGGAGGCTATTAAGGGTTGTCAAGATAATCCGCTCGTAAATGAGGTTCAAGTATTAGATTTATATGAGGAGCAATTTAACCCAATTTTAGTATTTCATGAACATAAACGCCGTCGTGATATGTTTCGTGATCCGAAGCTAGAGAAATATCGTCAACAAATTAAGTGGGCTAATAAAATCGTTTTTGTTTATCCGATATGGTGGGGAAGACCACCAGCAATGCTTTTAGGGTATATTGATCAATTATTTGCGGCCAATTTTGCCTATAAAGATAAAAAGGGACTACTTCCTGAGGGTCTTCTAAAAGGAAAATCAGTGGTGTGTATTTCGACCATGAAAGGGCCAACAAAATATCCACTATTATGGCTCAATAATGCGCATAAAATATTAATGAAAAGAGCGTTATTTAATTTTGTTGGTATTAAACAAGTGAAGTTTTTTGAATTTGGCAATATGGAAAGTAAGAAGGGGAGACAAAGCAGAAAACTTGAAAAAGTTTATCAATATTTTAGAAAAGTAGCTTACTAGTTCATCAACCTAATAGACTCGTGCAGACGAAGAAAGAATCACCTATTCGTTTGCACGAGTCTCATTGATTTCTAATGGCAGTGTTACAAAAAATGTTGTAAATTCAGCTGGTATACTTTCAACAGTAATTATTCCGTTATGCATATCGATGATTTTCTTTACAATAGATAGTCCTAAGCCACTTCCGCCATTCTCCGTAGTTCTTGATGGGTCTGCTTTATAAAATCTTTCGAATACATGCTTTTGTTGTTCTACTGTTAAACCGATACCGTTATCATGAATGTTGATAGTGATTGTATCCATTTGTTTTGTCATAGATACCGTAATGGTGCCAGCAGCTGGTGTGAATTTAATGCTGTTGCTTAGTAAATTCATCCATACTTGATTCATTAAATCTTCATCAGCCATGACCGAAATGTTTTCTAATTGCATATCCATGTTGATATTTTTGACTAGCCAATTTGGCTCCAGCGCTAGTACGACATTACGCAATTGCTTATCGAGTCGGTAATGCCTTGGCTCAAAGGGATGGTGTTGTGATTCTAACGACGTTAGCTTTAGTAAATTGTCACTAATTTTTGATAGCCGATTACTTTCCATCTCAATGATGGCTAAATAATGCTGTCGTTTATCCTCAGGGAGGTCAATGTTTTTCAATGCTTTAGCAAAGCCATTAATAGATGTTAGAGGCGACTGAATTTCATGAGATACATTCGAGATAAATTCTTGACGCATTCTTTCCATTTCACCTAATTCGACTGCCATATGGTTGATGCCATGTATTAATTGACCAAATTGATCTTCGTCATCTGTTTTCAGATCTAATTTAACAGTAAAATCACCTTTAGCAATCCTGCTTAATGCATTTACAATCGTATTCCAATAGTTCCGTTGTCTTTTTAGCCCTATTAAAAAGCTGATGATGGCTGAACAAGCAAAGAGAACAAAAACACCAACTACCGTCCATAATTGCAGCCAAAAACCTTGTGGATGTTTACCTAACCAATCATAAATCCAGGATGTTATGTGGTAGGAAATAAAAGCAAAGAAGATGCTAATGATAAGAAGAAGCATTAAAGTTAAAAAAAGCTTTAAAAAATTTTTTAGTCTTTTCATGAAACAAGTTCCAATCGATAGCCTAGGCCGCGAATTGTACGAATAGAGAATCCGCTTGTTTCTTGGGGGAAACGTTGACGAAGTCTTTTAATATGAACATCGACTGTCCGTTCATCACCTTCATAATCATATCCCCAAATTTCTTCGATTAACTGTTCACGTGAAAAAGTTTTTCCGGCATAGCTTGCTAACGTAAATAATAGTTCAAATTCCTTTAAACGAAGTGTTAAAGACTCACCGTTATACAAGACTTCATGTGTATTTCGATTTAACTTAATATTGCCAGCTTCAACAAGTTGAGATAGGGAAATATGGTATCTTTTAAGTATCGATTTCACACGGACAATCAACTCTGCTGGCTCAAATGGTTTAACAAGATAATCATCTGTTCCAAGATGAAAACCCTTGACCTTTTGTGACGTTTCTCCCTTTGCGGTTAACATTAAGATAGGTAGATTATCATTAAATGAACGTATTTCTTCGCATAATTCCCAGCCGTTCATCTTCGGCATCATGATATCCATAATAATCATATCCACCTTATCAGCATCCAATTTGGACAGTGCATCCACACCGTCCGTAGCTTCAATTACCTCTAAGCCTTCATTTAGTAAAAATACTTTAACTAATTCCCGAATATGCGCATCATCATCTACTACTAATAGTTTTGTCATGCTAACAAATCCCTTCGTTATTCCTCTTTCATACGTAATTGTTGCTTGGCAAACTCCCGATACATATTATGCGTTTTAAATAGAGTATCGTGTGTGCCACTGCCCGTAATATGTCCTTTTTCCACAAAAAGTATTTGATCTGCATCTACTACTGTCGAAAGACGGTGTGCAATGACAAGCGTTGTTCTACCTTGCATTAAATTATCTAAAGCTTTTTGAACATAAATTTCCGATTTACTATCTAGACTAGATGTTGCTTCATCTAGCATTAATATTTGAGGGTCACGCAAAAGTGCTCTTGCGATAGAGATTCGTTGTCGCTGACCACCAGAAAGCTTAATGCCTCGTTCTCCTACCTCTGTATCAAATTGCTCTGGTAATTCATTGATAAATTGATCGGCATAGGCCATTTTAGCAACTTTATTAAGTTCTTCATCCTGCACTTCTCTGTCAATGCCATAGCAAATATTTTCACGAATGGTACCAGACAGCAGTGCACTCTCCTGAGCAACGTAGCCGATTTGGCTTCTCCAAGAATGCAGCGAGTACATGTTGATAGGGGTTTTTCCAAGTGTAATACGTCCGTTAACAGGATGATAATATCTTTCTAACAGAGAAAATATTGTTGTTTTTCCCCCGCCACTAGGTCCTACGATGGCCGTCACTTGACCTGGTTCAATGGTAAAATTAATATTCGATAAAATTAGGTCTTCTCCATAAGCAAAGTCAACATTTTTTACATAAATCGGTTGAACCACTTTTTCTACTGTGTGTCCTTCGAAAATATGTTCTTCCTCATGCTCAAGTAATGCACTAATTCGCTCCGTAGCACCCATTGCTTTTTGAAGCTGTGTAAAGAACATCGTTAATTGGGTCATCGGCATAATAATTTGGATTAAATACAAAATAAAGGCCACCATGTCGCCTGCTGTAAGCTCTCCTGAAGAAACGCGTATACCGCCGTAACCAATAATGACCACAAGGACTGACATTAAGACAAACGAAATGAGTGGTGAAATCAGAGCATGGATTTTGGCTTCTTTTAAGCCAAACGTAAAGAGATTTGTAATTCCTTTCATGCCACGTTTATATTCTATATTTTCGGCATTTGAAGCTTTTACTAATCGTGTCTCAGGTAGAACTTGATTTAGCACGGACGTAAATTTTGCAGTCTCATCTTGCATTCCTTTTGAAATAACAAACATGCGTCTTCCTAACAACATTAAAATAATCATAGCAAGCGGAACAGCAATTAGCATGACTAAGGTCATTTTCCAGTCTAAGATTAATAGAATGATGATTGATCCAATAATAGATAGTACGCCTGAAAAACAGTTCGCAAGATGTTCCGTAATGAGATCCTTAACAACAGCTGTGTCATTCGTCACACGGCTTAATGTTTCACCTGTATCGTTCTCATCGTAATAAGGAATTGGTAAATGAAGTAGCTTTCTCCAAAGTTGATCTCGTAATTTCGCAACAACATGATGTCCGACACGATTTAAATAATAAATGGAAAGTCCACCCGCAATAGCCTGCGCGATAAATGCAATCCCTAACAAAAGTATTTGCCAATAATCAAGGGATGCTAATGAAAATCCATCGACTAATTTTTTTGTAAATAACGGAACGATAAAGCCTACGCCCGTAGTTGCTAAACTCATTATTAATGCAATAATTAAAAGCCATATTGGTGGTTCAGCCTGTTTGACTAAGCGAATAAAGCGCCGCCAATCCTTCAGTTTTGTCGAATCTTTTGATGCCTCCTGCACAGTAAATCCTCCTTTGATTTCATCAACAATAAAATATGAATCTTTTATATGACTAACTATAGCATGGCAATATGAACTGAATATGAAATGAGGAGATAATGAGGATAGGTAGTATGGTTATTATATTAAATAAAGGAGTAACTATGAAATGAGGCTGGACATAAGTAAATTTTTAGGATGGAAAAAAATACATCAGAAAAGCGCGAGGAATCAATGTTTTAAAATTGATGTCCCGCGCTTTCTAAGATGTCGACTAGCTAATTCCTAGTTTTTTTTAATAATTATACTCGTCCATAGAACCAAGCACAAACATTAGTATTCCAAATAAAACCGTTAATACTACATATAAACCTATTGCAATCAACGCCCATACTAAAGCAGATTTAGCTGCTTTAGGCTTATCACCTTTCCATACAAAATACATAATAATCCCTAAAAGCGGTGTACAACAAAAGGAAAGGATATTAATAGCTATATTTGGTTTATCCTCTTCGGATGTATTATGTACACGAACACCACATTTTGGACAAATTTCTGCTTGTGCTGCAATTTCTTCACTACAGTGTGGACAAAACATTTAAATTATACCTCCTAAAATTAAAAGAATTCCCATTTTCCTACTGCTTTTCTTTCATATATTTTTTTCCCGATTAAATAAGCATCAATTAAAATGGGTATACCAACCATAATGAATCCTATAGGAAAAGGAATGAAAATAATGAATATTATTGATATAAATAAGCAAAGAAATCCCTTACCAATTTGATTATTAATGATTTGGCCTACACCAGGTATTAGAAAGGTAAGTAATGTAGGAACTAGTGGATGAGTACCTTTTGAAGAATTTTTTAAAATAATACCGCATGAAGTACACATTTCTTGTAAAGCATTTAATTCATTCCCACAATTATGGCAGTAATTATACACTTTGAATTTTCTAACACCACAATTTGTGCAAATTTCTGCGTGTTCTGATAGATTGGATGCACAATATGTACAAAACATTTTCAGTCTCCTTAGTTAAAAATTAATGAACCAATATATTCTCCTTTTTTATAGAGATACATAGTTAGTTTCCAAAATAAGAGAGCGGCGTGTAAAATCATAAAAACAATGCCTATTCCCCCGAGTATTCCCGTTACTAATCGCCGATTATTAGTACTAAGCCATTTATTAAATAATTGTCCCGTTCCGTCTATAATCATAGGAATTGTTAAAATAAGCGCATAAAAAAAGGGTAAAATTTTAAATAATGCCAATATAATGCCAATTACATATCCTATACAAATTCCTGTACAACGTGCGCAAATTGGAAATTGAACACCTCTATAAAAAAAAGATCGGCTTGGTAATCTATGGCAAAGGAATAAAAGTTGAAAATATCGATTCACGAAATCACCTATTTAATCAAGTTTTTCAATAAAAGGAAACACCGAATATAATATACTATAAAAAGAAATATTGGTAGTACCTTCAATGATAAAAATTACTTTTTACATATTTAGAGATTAAATGAATAGGTATTTATTCCTGCGTTAAATTTTTCTAGCTTTTTTTTAAGGGGAATGATGAAAATAAGTTCCTTTTTTTGGAGGAATACCATATAATATTATAAACCGACAGTCGGTCTATTAAATGTTGTTTTATTTAAAAAATATAATAGTCACCATGTTGACGTTAATAATGCCATTGTGTATTATTTAGTAAACATGGTGACTAAATAGCGAGGTGCTACATATGGATTTACAGCTTTTATTGAAGGAATTGCATTTTATGCAGCAAAGTTATGCGACATTGTTTTCAGTTGTCAATAAAGTCCAAATAAAAGGAGATGAATATTTAGAGGTATTAACGTCGAGACAGCATATGGCTCTTATTGCTATTGCGCATTTACCAGTAGAAAATACAACACTCGTAAATATCGCCAAAAAGCTTGGTACAACTAAGCAGACTGCGAATAAGTTAATAACGAGTCTTGTGAAAAAAGGATATGTCCAAACGGTACCAAGTAAATTAGATAAAAGGTCGATCAATGTCGAGATTACCTCAGAGGGAAAAACAGCTTTAATTGCTTGTTCGGAGAAGTCTACTTACTTTTTAGCAGATATCTTTAAAGACTTTACAACAGAGGAAATTGAAACATTATGGAAGCTATTACAAAAACTCTATCGCTTTGACGGTGAGGAACTAGACGGATATGAAGAAACGGTAAATATGGAGATCGCGGAGCCAAAACAGATTTCAGACTTCCAAGAGAGAGTTTTTACGGAGTTATTAAAAAGACGATATGGAGATGAAGAACGCCGTGACTAAAGGAGCTATAACATTTTTTTACCTTCAAAAAGCAAAAGATACTAAGCAGAAGTTACAAGAAAAAGTTTACCTTATGAAACGTAAAATAAAAAAATCTACGTTTGAGGTTAAGGAAAAATTTTATCGGAAATCAAACATTAATCGTACTGGAAATTATGTATCCATTATCGTAGGGGTCTTATCGCTAATAATGTCTTGCTATGTGCAAATAGAATGGCTCATTTGGTTAAGTACTATCAGTATTTTTAGTAATGTCTTTCTTCTTACAATCAAACGCGCAATGAATGGTAAAGGAAGGGGTCAAATGAATGGAATCACAAAATAAAAGCAAAGGCTTTTCAAAAGATTTTAATCTTATGGTGATTGGGCAAATTATTTCTATATTAGGATCTGCGCTTTTAAGGTTTGCCTTATCACTTTATGTACTAGATATTACAGGACGTGCAGATCTTTTTGCGGTACTATTTGCGATATCGAGTATCCCAATTTTACTAGCACCGCTAGGAGGAGCAGTTGCTGACAGGTTTAATCGACGCAATTTAATGGTGATTTTTGATTTTACGAGTAGCATAATCGTTTTTATTTTCTTTGCAATGCTAGCTTATGGTAATAGTTCTATTTGGCTTATTGGTGTTGTGATGGTGCTTCTTTCCTTTGTTAGTGCTATGTATGCACCAGCAGTGATGGCCAGTATTCCAGTACTTGTAGAAGAGGAGAAACTAGAGCAAGCTAATGGAATAGTCAATGGTATTCAATCATTGTCTAATGTAGCTGCGCCTGTATTAGGCGGAATACTTTACGGTTTAATAGGCTTAAAAGTGCTTGTCATAGTGAGTGGTGTGTTCTTTTTCCTTTCTGCTATATTAGAGATGTTTATCCATATACCATTTATGCAACGAGAACAGGATAGACATATTATTCCGACGCTTGTAAATGATTTGAAAGAAGGCTTTAGTTATGTAGTGAAGAAATCTTTTATATTCAAATGTATGATTTTAGCTGCATTATTAAATTTATTTTTAACACCGCTGTTTGTCGTAGGTGTACCGATTATTCTACGTGTTACAATGCAAAGTAGTGATACATTGTATGGAATAGGGATGGGATTAATCGATTTTGCTACAATTTTAGGCGCTTTATCAATGGGGTACTTTGCGAAAAAAATGGGTATCAATAATTTATACTTTTGGGTGTTTATCACAGCTTTATTGATTGTTCCAATGGCTCTAGCAGTTACGCCACTCATCCTTCATATAGGATATTATCCGTCTTATACTTTATTTGTCGGTAGTGCGCTTGTTATAGCTATGATTTTGACCGTTATTTCAATATATGTGATTACACTTGTACAAAAAGAAACGCCTAATGAAAACTTAGGGAAGGTCATGGCTATCATCATCGCCGTTTCACAATGTATGGCACCGATTGGGCAAATATTGTATGGCCTTTTATTTGAAGCATTTAGTGTTAAAGTCTACGTTCCTATTTTAATGATTAGTATTGTCATGGTAATGATGGCCATTGCAACAAAGAGAATTTTACGCTTTGAAAAGAGCGAGGTAGCAGAATAATTCATAAGAAATCTATTGCACAATGTTTTACTTTTTAATATTGAGCATTTTAAACAACATTAAATACTGACAATCATTTTCATATGATTAACCTTTGAGTCCCTTAATGCACAGCAAAAGGGGCTCTTTTTTTAGATAAAAGAAGTAGATGTGTTGCTTAGGGAAGTATGACCAAGCAAAAAGCTTTAATTGAAGCAGGGGGCGTACGTATTCGCCCAATTTTTATGACAGCAATTGCAACAATGGGTGCATTAATCCCGATAGCATTTTCGAATGAAACTGGGATGATATCAAAGATTCCTTCTGTTGTGGTTTAGGCCGACTATCTACTTCCGTTTTTTAACATTGTTTATCGTCCCTATTCTTTATTGTCAAAAAGGAATAAAATCATAGAGAGGTAGGGACGTAAGTATATTTTCAAAAAAGATTTTCCTCACATTAGAAAAACGCGAGAAATCATGTTGCTAAAATTGATATCTCGCGCATTTTAAGAGTTTGCTTCAGTTTTGTCCGAGCCTTTTATATTGGTGATATTAGTACCATCTTCTCCGACGCCTCGCAGGCATTCTTTGTCGAGATTGAAACTCGTCAGACGGGAAGATTGGTTGAGGGATGCTTTCAATATCGGAACGAATAATTTGATGTTGCGGAAGTTCTATTTTTGAAACTGTGATATTTTGAGTATTGTTCAAGAGAGGTGAGGATAGCTGATTATATTCTACATTGTCTTCTAAATAAGCTGTTTCAGTAGATGTAATGTTTTGCGTACTAGTTAAGAGAGGAATAGTTTGCGGAGTATATTCTATTTCGTCTTCTAAAGAAGCTTGAGAGTATTCTACAATTTCTTCAACTGGCGTGCTGTGTGGAGAAGTGTTCAAGAATGGTACAGTGTGCTCATTATTGCCCGTTACAATAGTAGAGTCCTCATGTTGCCGTTGCGCATGCTTTATTTCATGCTGGATTTCAGCATGATGTGGCTCTTCCACAGGGTGAAATTCCTTCGTGACGAGTATTGGTCGCATCATGTCATGATCTTCATGTTCTAGGAAATGACAATGCCACATATATTGGCCGACATGATCTTTCCAATGCATAATAATTTTCGTAACCTTCCCTGCTTCCGCTTTTACAGTATCCTTCCAACCTTGCTCATAGTTATGCGGTTTTTCAGGGGGGCCTGTAAATTCCAGTCTACCTTCAGTTTGATATAGCTCCATATCGAAAGGGCGTCGTTCTAGTATTTTAAATTGTATTAAATGTAGATGAATAGGGTGATCAAACTTCGTGGCATTTATAAAATTCCAAATTTCTATACTATCAAGTGCAGGCTTTTCGGTAGTAGGATCATGATACATACGATTATTTAATAAAAACATTGGTCGACCAAAATCGTCTGTCATAACAGTTAATGGTAAATGTCTCTCGATATGTGCATCGTGTGAATGTAAATCCGTTGATACTGCGAGTCTTTCTGGTATTTCACTAGTATCCTCACACTTTAGAGGAAGACACACTCTAAACTGCATGATTACCCGTGTATGTTCATCAATGAAATCTTCATCAGAATTGACTAACATTATTTCCTGACCTTCATATGATGAAAAATCGACTATAACATCTGTTCGTTCTGCCGGCAATAATTCGACAGATTGAATTTCTTGAGGCGTAGTTAAAAAGCCTCCATCTGTTCCGATTTGTATCATAGGCTCACCGTTTGAAAGGCTAATGACATAACCTCTTCTATTGGAACCATTGAGAAAACGAAATCTATATTTACGAGGTTCGACATTTAAATATGGCCAGACCTTCCCGTTTACAACGATGGTATTACCAACAAAGCCAGGTGTAATAGATGGATGAACGGAAACTGGGAATGGTGGTTCATCTGGATAGAAAAGTGAGCCGTCTTCATTAAACGATTTATCTTGTATTAAGATGGGATACTCATAGTCACCACAAGGGAGGTTAGAACGCTCCTCAAGCGAATCTCGAAGTAAATAAAAACCGGCTAATCCCGCATACACATTTAAACGAGTTAGTGCCATTGCATGATCATGGTACCACAGAGTTGCGCCGGGTTGATGATTAGTATATTCATGTATTTCTTTAGTGAATTTTGGACCTGTTTGTGCATAATCTCTTGTATACCATGCATCGGGATGTCCGTCACTCTCCCAATCTACATTTGCGCCATGTAAATGTGTAACAGTTCTTACTTCCTTTGAATCGTTTGCCGCATGCAGTGAAAAATCAACGGGTAAAAAGTGATTTAAGGGCAATTGATTTATATATCTAACATAAATGCTTTTGTCTTTTGTAGCCTCAATTGTCGGTCCGGGATAAAGTCCGTTATAGCCCCATATGATTGATTTTGGGAAATCTTTATGGAAAGAATGCTCTGCTTGCATCATTTTAAGTTCATAATAATTTTTTCTCTGTTGGCCTTTATAATATTTAGGTTTAGCGGTAACCGGTTTTGGTAGCTCATCCACAAATTTTGGTATTGTCTCTGGATCTGTAGGATTAACTTCTTTAGTCAAAACATCACGTCCCTTTTCAATTCTTAAAATTGCTCATTACCTCATCATATGGGTAAAAACAATAGGCAACTAGGACAATAATGGAGATAATTGTACTTATAAAAAAATATCTCCATTTTAATTATTTCAGCAAATATCATTTGTGCCGAAAGCGAGGGATAGGACAATGTCTCCACCTCGATAGGTGGTGAGATAATTGCGAATAGAAGTTGCTTTTCAGACGGTGCCCTAACATTTGCTGAAATAGAAGAACTCAGTCTAAGAACGCCACGGCCCGTGGCAATTTATGTGTAAAAGCGAAGCGACAGCAACAGGTGTGGGCATGCCCGTTTGTATCAATTACAAAAAATTTTATATCAATGCTTGTAACAGTGCTAAATGACCGTCGTCCTACTTTGTTTTTTTATAGATTATCATAGGATTTTAGCGATAAATTTTGCTTCCTATTTGCAATTGTGAATAGGAATTTTTCCATTGAAAGGGTTTTCTTTCTTAAGGGCTGCACGAAAAAGAAAAAAATTACTATCCGAATCATTTGAAAACGTTATTCTATCAACGTACAATATATGAAATTAAGAAACACGACAGCACAAAATTGTTGTATAATGTTGTGGTATGAGGAAAGAAAGCAGGTTGGCAAAAATGGAAAGCAAAATGAATGTACACGCAGTTATAGACATGCAGAAGCATCAGGCAATCGTGTTAAAGAATACGCTAGATGTGAAACTTAAGGTGAATATATGAAAAACTGGTTGATTTTCATTTCTGTCTTTATGGTTTCATTGTCACTTGTCATTAGTATTTTAGTACTCTGGAAAGCCGAGGCTCCATTCCGTTCAATTGAAGAGCAGGCTGAACAGTTGGCACTCGATGCCAAAGCCCTCGCAATTGTCTCGGAGTCTTACACATATAATGGCAAACATTCGTATGTCACTGTGTTCGGGGCAGATGAATATGGTGATAAAAAAGCTGTCTTTGTTCCGACGAATCTAAAAGCAGATTCAATTAAGGAAGTACTTTTAAAAGATGGTATTACGGAAAAGCAGGCATTATCGGTTTTGAAAAAAGAAGGCAATGTACAAAAAGTCCTTAATATCAAATTAGGCTATGAGGAGCCAGGTGCTGTTTGGGAAATTACATACCTAAACGATCACGATAAGCTCAACTATGTCTATATTATGTTTAAGGACGGCGACTGGTGGAAGCGCATTACGAATTTATAAGAGGAGTAGATCTCGTATGAAAAATTTATTAGCAAACCGTGTAAAAACTTTAACACCTTCTTCAACTTTAGCAATTACTGCGAAAGCAAAGGAATTAAAAGAACAAGGTATTGACGTTATTGGTCTAGGTGCTGGTGAGCCTGACTTCAACACGCCACAAAATATTTTAAATGCTGCCATTGACTCGATGGAAAAAGGTTTAACAAAATATACACCTGCTGGCGGTCTTCCAGTACTTAAGAAAGCGATTATCGATAAACTTCAACGCGACAACAATCTTACATACAAGCCGAATGAAGTAATTGTAGGTGTTGGAGCAAAACATATTCTGTATACTTTATTCCAAGTGATTTTAAACGAGGGCGATGAAGTTATTATTCCAATTCCTTATTGGGTATCTTATCCTGAGCAAGTAAAATTAGCGGGCGGTGTACCTGTTTATGTTGAAGGAACACGTGAGCAAGACTATAAAATTACTGCGGATCAATTAAGAGCTGCTGTGACAGATAAAACAAAAGCAGTTATTATTAACTCTCCTAGCAACCCATCAGGTATGATTTATTCTCGTGAAGAGATTGCTGAAATTGCTGCTGTGGCAGAAGAAAAAGATATTTTAATCGTGTCAGATGAAATTTATGAGAAGCTTGTATACAATGGTATTGAGCATTTTTCAATTGCACAGCTATCTGATGCAGTGAAAGCACGTACAATCGTTGTAAATGGTGTTGCAAAATCTCACTCTATGACAGGCTGGCGTATCGGATATGCTGCAGGGGATGCGGACATTATTAAAGCAATGACCGATCTTGCATCGCACTCTACATCGAACGCAACAACAACTGCACAGTATGCAACAGTGGAAGCGTATAATGGACCACAAGACGCTGTAGAAGAAATGCGTCAAGCATTCGAATCTCGTCTTGAAAAAATTTATCCACAGTTAAGTGCAATTCCTGGCTTCAACGTTTTAAAACCGCAGGGTGCATTCTATTTATTACCAGATGTAGCAGAAGCTATGGCTCACACTGGTTATGATTCAGTAGATGCATTCGCTTCGGATATTTTAACAGAAGCAAACGTAGCAGTGATTCCAGGTTCTGGCTTTGGTGCACCAACTACAATGCGATTATCTTATGCTACATCTTTAGACTTATTAGAAGAGGCAGTCCGTCGAATTGATACATTTGTAAAATCAAAATGGCAAGACTAATCCTTTTAACATCTTTCAGCAGATCTTTTTTGTACCGAAAGCGTAGCGACAGGTACAGAAGTCGCCCACCTCTATAGGTGGTGAGATGAATGCGAATGTAAGCTATTTTTCAGAGGGGGTCCAAACGCCCGCTGAAATAGTGGAACTCAGTCTAAGAACGCCACGTCCTGTGGCAACGACTGAGTGACCAACATCTTGTTGGCCTAAAGCCTCCGGCGGATGTCATGGAATCGGAAAGGAGTTCTTAGGGGATGTTAGCCTAAAACCATCGCATCCATGCGATAACGGCTAACTGACCTGCGTCATGCAGGCCTAAGCACAAAGCCGATTCCAGACGCAATTATGCCAAGGCACAATTGATTGAACTTTGGAGGATTTCTATGAAAAAAATTATGATTCAAGATATGCCAAAGCATATCGGTGAAACCGTCAAGCTAGGAGCTTGGTTAGCAAACAAACGATCAAGTGGGAAAATTGCCTTCTTACAATTACGTGATGGGTCTGGCTTTGTTCAGGGCGTTGTTGTAAAAGAAGAAGTAGGCGAAGAAATTTTTGCCATTGCAAAAGGTATGTCCCAAGAAACTTCAATGTACATTACGGGCGAGGTTAAAGCAGATGAGCGTTCAAGCTTTGGCTGTGAAATTGCTGTAACTGGTATTGAAGTACTACATGCTGCAACTGATTTCCCTATTACGCCAAAAGAACATGGTCCAGAGTTTTTAATGGACAACCGCCACTTATGGCTACGTTCTCGTAAGCAACATGCGATCATGAAAATTCGTAACGAAATTATTCGTGCAACTTACGAGTTTTTCAACGACAATGGCTTTACAAAAATGGACCCACCGATTTTAACTGGGTCAGCTCCAGAAGGTACTTCTGAGCTATTCCACACAAAATATTTCGATGAGGATGCCTATCTTTCTCAATCTGGTCAACTTTATATGGAAGCGGCTGCGATGGCATTGGGTAAAGTGTTCTCATTCGGTCCTACATTCCGTGCAGAAAAATCTAAAACACGTCGTCACTTAATCGAGTTTTGGATGATTGAACCAGAAATGGCATTTGTGGAATTTGAAGAAAACCTAGAAGTGCAAGAACAGTATGTAGCGCACATTGTGCAATCAGTTCTGGCAAACTGCAAATTAGAATTAGAGCGACTTGGCCGTGATACTTCAACACTTGAAAATATCAAAGCACCATTCCCTCGTATTTCTTACGATGATGCTATTAAGTTATTACATGAGCAAGGATTTGACGATATTGAATGGGGCGATGATTTCGGTGCACCACATGAAACAGCAATTGCTAATTCATTTGATAAACCTGTATTCATCACTTGTTACCCAGTAGGCATTAAGCCATTCTACATGCAACCACATCCTGACCGTGATGATGTAGTATTATGTGCAGATTTAATTGCACCAGAAGGTTATGGTGAAATAATTGGTGGTTCTGAGCGTATTCACGACTATGATTTATTAAAAGCACGTCTTGAAGAACATCAATTATCTTTAGATGCTTATGCATGGTATTTAGAGCTACGTAAACAAGGTTCTGTACCACATTCAGGCTTCGGTCTAGGATTGGAGCGTACGGTGGCATGGATTTCTGGTACGGAGCATATTCGTGAAACGATTCCATTCCCACGTTTACTAAATCGTTTATACCCATAAGTAATACCTAGTTTTGGTTTAGGTTTTGCTGCACGTCAAAGCAGTTAAAATTAAAAAAAGTCGCGTAGTGATGTGTCTACGCGGCTTTTCTACTTACGATAGAAAAAGGAGTCAAGTATAATATGAGCACAAATAACGATCGACTCCGTACATGGACTGAGCAGAGAATGATTCAAATTCCTCAGCTGTTTTTTCAGTTTTATAAGGAGTTAAATATTGAGGATGATGAGGCACTTATTGTGATGCATTTACTTGCGTTCCATATGGAGGGGAATGATTTTCCTACGCCTAATGACCTGATGAATCGTCTGACAATGCCTGACAATGACATTACTTCACGACTACAGCGATTAATGCAAAAAGGTTTCCTTGAAATAACAAGCGATGTCGATGCAAATGGCAAACTATATGAAAAATATTCGGTATACCCACTTTGGGAGCGTATTATGCAGATGATTGAAATGAAGGAACATCAAAAATCAGCAGCTTCACTTCGACAAGAAGAGGGTGAAATATTCCGATTATTTGAAGAGGAAATGGGGCGTCTTTTATCTCCTTTAGAGCTAGAAAAAATCGGATCTTGGTTAGATGAGGATAAGCACAGTCCGGCGCTTATTAAGGAGGCGCTTAAGGAGGCTGTATTTGCTGGCAAGCTAAGTATTCGTTATATAGATCGAATATTACTGGAGTGGAAAAAGAAAAATATTGCGACACCACAGGCAGCACAGAAGCAAAGCGAACAGTTCCGGGAAAAACAAACATTTAACCGACCGCCAGTCCGAACAATGCAGCAAGAAACGCAGTCGACAAATAAAGTACCATTTTATAATTGGTTAGAAGAAAGAGAATAGGAGGCTTCCGACATGTTAACAAAAAAACAATGGGAGCATTGTCTAGCGGAAATGGATCGTATGTTTCCTGATGCACATTGTGAGTTAGTACATGACAATCCGTTTGAACTAACTATTGCCACGTTATTATCGGCACAATGTACAGATGTACTTGTAAACAAAGTAACGAAAACATTGTTTCAAAAATATAAAAAGCCGGAAGATTACTTAGCTGTATCCTTAGAAGAGCTACAACAGGACATTCGCTCCATTGGCTTGTATCGAAATAAGGCAAAGAATATTCAAGCATTATGTCAAAGGCTATTAGAGGAATACGAGGGAGAAATACCTGCAAGTCGAGAAACACTAGTCACATTGCCTGGTGTTGGTCGTAAGACTGCTAATGTCGTGTTGTCTGTTGCTTTTGAAATTCCTGCACTTGCAGTAGATACACATGTAGAGCGCGTCTCTAAGCGATTGGGGCTTTGTCGCTGGAAGGATTCAGTGCTTGAAGTCGAAGAAACAATTATGAAAAAAACACCGATGGACAAATGGTCGAAAACACATCACCAGTTAATTTTCTTCGGTCGTTATCATTGTAAAGCCCAAAACCCTAACTGTCACACTTGCCCTTTACTTGATGATTGTAGAGAAGGGCAAAAACGTTTAAAGAAAGGGTTGGTGAAGGAAGCGTGAATGTAGAGGCACTCGAAAAGGAAAAAGTAGATGCTTGGTTTGCAGAGTGGGCAGAACTAGAAGGCAAAATTCATGCAGCTCATGATACAAGGAATGGTGAAGCAAAAGGATTGATGGAAATGGCCATTTTATTGTTTGAGCGCTTAGTGCAAGGTGCAGGGGATGAAGTGTTGCCTATTAATGGTGTCGAACGCTTAACCTTTATAAAAGCAAAGCCTGGCCAATATGCTTGTTATCGTCAGATCGATGAATTATTTAAGGAAACAAAAAAGCGAGCAGCACGGCTACGCTTGCAGGCTGCAAAAAATAATACAGACAGATAGACCAAGCAAACTGAAAGATATAAAAAGAGGCTCACAAATGCATTTCAGCCAAAATACCGAACTATCCAATGAAACTCTTATGAAGTGTTTTGGAATAGTTCGGTTTTTCTGTTTATCGTATTTTGTTTTTTAGAATTATTCGGCTTTATGAAGGAACCATATAGTTATATCCCGGCTTTTTTTGTGATCAATTGATTGCATTAACTGTCAAAAAATCGTTAATACTTTCTTTATTCTCGACCGACGAAGAGACATACTTTTTTTGTGACTTAAAGACATATAGTTTTTCAACAACAAAAAAGCAGAGTAGCGTTATTGCTACTCTGCTTTATTTTATTCAGTACTACCGGTACCATCATCCGGTGCGGTTGGTTCAGTTGGCGTTGTTGGTGGCTTGCTACCATTATTGTTGCCGTTGTTGTTACCTGGGGGGGTACCGTTATTTCCTGTATTGCCGCTGTTACCGTTCCCACCGGCGTTACCATTGCCACCAGTGTTAGCATTGCCATTACCATTGTTGTTGTTATTGCCATTGTTACCATTTCCGTTACCATTGTGGTTACCGTTGTCCCCGTTGTTACCATTTTCATCAGGTGCTGTTGGCTCCTCAACATCAGGTTTATCCGGAGTATCTGGCTCTTTATCTTTATCCTCTTCATCAGTCGTACCTGCTATTTGGAAGGTAGCTGTACCTGGTTTACTGCGTGTATCCTCAACAACTGCTACGACAGAAATCGTGTAATTGCCATCTTCTAGTTCTTTGCTGCTAATTGATAAGTCTTTGCTTTCCGTTGTACCAAGAGAAATAGTTTTTCCGCCTTCTCGTTTAGCAGATACCTCGAAGGTAGTTGGTAGCGGTTCATTTGTTTCCGGATTAAGCATTGCATCATGCTCCCAAGAAATATTGATTGATTGACCTTCTATATCAAGGTTTGCACTTACATTGTAAGGTGAAGCAAGTTCCGGCATTGCGTATTCATCTGAAACATCCTTAGGCTCTGTACCACGGACAAATAGCTCTGTTCGACGTTTCTCACTTGGAGTAAAGTTACTTGCTAATTTAAGTGGCTTTGTGCCTGCTTCAATTGTAGCTTCCACAACTGAGCTTGGTTTTTTGAAACGTGGTGTTTCAACGTTCGCCGAAATCTCTTTCATAATTTGTTTAAATAAATGTTGTGGTAAACGACGTTCATCCCAAGTTGTAATAGGATCAAAGTGTTTTTCATAACCACTCCAAATAGCGATTGAATAGTTTGATGTGTAACCAGCAAACCATGAATCAGGTACACTTGTATCCGGTAAATTATGCTTGTTAAAATCAGCGCGTGAATAGTTTGTTGTACCTGTTTTACCTGCGATATCTAATCCAGGTACATTGGCTGCAGTACCTGACGCATCAGGTTTATTACCGACAACATCACGTAACATATCTGTCACCATATAAGCTGTATAATCGCTCATTGCTACATTAGACTCTGGTTTGTAGTCTTTTGTTGTTTTACCGTCACGGTAAACGATTTTTATAATTGAATGAGGATCAGTGTAAACACCATTATTCCCAAATGCTGCAAAGGAAGCAGCCATTTGCGTAGGAGACATCGTAATATCCCCACCACCGATCGCATCAGATTCGTAAACATTTTTAGCATCAATACCTAAACGGCCAATAAATTCTTTAGCTTTATCAATACCAACTTCTTGTAATGCTTTCACAGCTGGAACGTTACGTGAAGCATATAAAGCTTTACGTGCTGTTATTGCTCCCATATACTTATTATCCCAGTTTGTGATAGTTTGATCGGAACTTGAGTATTTCATAGGTTCATCCACAAGTGTTTGACCTGTTGACCATTTTAAATTTTCAATTGCTGGACCATAATCTAGTAATGGTTTCATAGTTGAGCCTGGTTGATGATGCAAGTCATATGCATAGTTCCAACCGCGTTCAGCCCCGTAATTGCGTCCGCCACCGATTGCTTGAATTTGACCACTTTTCGTATCAACGACAGTTACACCAGATTGAATCTCTTTAGTTGGGAAGTTACTGTCATCATTCATAATGTTTTCAACAATTTGTTGTGCTTTTGGATCAAGTGTTGTATAGACTTTAATTCCTTCAGCCATTGCACTACCGTCACCGTTTTTCTCGAGTTCATTAATAACAACATCAAGGAAGGCATCATATTTAGAGCCAGAAAATTTTTGACGTGTCGCATCGTCAGCTAGGCCAGCTTGTACGTTTACTTTCTTAGCTTCCTCCATTTGAGCTTTTGTAATTTTACCATGTTGATACATTAATCCTAGAACTGTATTACGACGTTTTTCTGCAAGTTCAGGATTTTTCAATGGATTGTAAGCATTTGGACGTTGTACTAAACCTGCAAGTAATGCCTCTTCATCTAAAGTTAAATCTTTTAGCTCTTTTCCATAGAAATATTGGGCTGCTGTACCGAAGCCATAAACACGACCTGACATCAGCATTTTGTTAAAGTACATTTCAAAAATTTCTTCTTTTGTATATTTACGTTCTAATTGGAAGGAAAGCCAAGCTTCCTGTGCCTTACGTTTTAATTTTTTCTCATTTTGTAAAAATGAGTTTTTAACAACTTGCTGTGTTAATGTTGAAGCCCCTTGTGCCCCGAAGCCATCACGGAAGTTAGCGAGTATTGCACCACCCAGGCGATAAAAATCCATACCACCGTGCTCGAAAAAACGTACATCTTCCGTTGCAAGGATCGCATTAATCATATCCTCTGGTATATCTTCATATTTTACATATTTACGATTTTCTGCACCAATTGTTGCAAATAAATCACCGTTTTTATCATAGAACTCTGAGGAAACTGGGTCCTTCAGTAAGTTTTCATCTAGTTCAGGTGCGCTACTTGCATAATAGGCGAATAACCCAGCACCTCCAATAAAACATGCAGCTATAACAGCTACTATTGTTAACGTAATGCGCTTGAACCATTTTTTCTTCGATGGTTTCGGAGCGCTTTTTTTATTTTTTTGAGCGAGAGCCTTTTGATGCTCACCGCGTGTTGGACGACGTTCAGTCATTCTACTATCTCCTCACTTTCAGAACCATGGCTTTTTGCTTCAATTAGCTTTTGAACAATCGGTAAATAATCGATCCGTGGATAATAGCTTGTAGGAATTTCAAAAGCTTCCTTTTCTATAGTAGTAAAGGGAATCGATTTACGTTCACCGTTTTCCATCGCTAGCCAGGCCTTTTGTAAAACATCGTATGGCACGATAAAATATCGTTCAAAAGCTGAGAAACGAACGATAATAAAAGCCACACCATTTTGTTCCGTCACTTGCTGCATATGTGTCATTTGATGTACGTGAATATTCTTTAGGGGAAAACTGGTCTTTGAAGCAGTTTCCTTTGCATCAAAATCAATATAATGCCCATTCCAAACACCATTGTAATCTGTTGTTGACGGTGCTCGGAAATAAGCCTCACGAATAACTGCAGCACTTCGTGATGGGTACTCTACTTTGACGATTTGCACGGGAACAGGTTTCTTATGAATGATAGCAAGTCGCCTTTTTACATAATAATCATTTGCTTCATTAATTTCATCTTCTAGTGTTTTCCCTCGATTACTAAAAGAAAAATCCTTGTCCTTTCCCTTTTTTGCTGTTTTTTGAACAGTTGGATTAGGGGAATATAATTTCCCATTCGGATAACGAATTGTCACTTAGTTCACCCTCTATAATACTGCTATTATACAATAGTTTACCATGATTAAGTAGCAGTTCTCCACTTCCAATAATAGTATGATTGATGCTAGATTAGCGGTAGTTTAAATTACCATTAAATAACCGATCTTTGGGCAATTTTCGCCTCTTAAAGTCGAAAAATATCATGTAATATAACTCGAGAATCGTCAAAATAACTGATGAAATTTCCAAACGAATTTATAGAAAAACCTGGTCTCTCGTTAGTTTCTCTACTTAATAGACGATTTTGAAGACTACGAAAATAGACTAGTTCAATTAAATTTTATCGAAATACTTCTTCTTTCAGCTAACTTACGCTTATTTTGTCACGCATGAAGGGTATTTTATACATGCGAGGAATACATAAATTAAAGCAAAGGAGGCGTTATTTTGAACAAGTTAAAACAATTAGTTGCGCAGTTGGATCTGGTCAATCAATTACTGTTAACGAGAGTGTCTTTGGAAAACAACGCACAGAGCATGAATTTTTTTATGCAGCTTAAATCTGTTAGCCAGAAAGTAAGCTTAGCAGAAAAGAACTGGCAAGTAAAGAATGCTTGTTCGCCTATTAGTAGTGAAAAATGATAGACTTTGGTACACTTATCTCATATGCAATATAAATAACCCAATATGAGTATTTTTCATACATTATCTACCACAATGAGTGATGTACCTTAAATAGTACTCATCACCAAAAGCTAGGGATGTCATTTTCTTGAAATATATGCCATTTATATGGGCAGATTTATGTGATGACTGGGCAACGCTTTAGTCACTGGTAAGACCTCGAGAATGCGCTAGTAGTGGACAAGACTAAAAACATTATATGTCCTGTGATAGCTCTTTTAAGACCAACATTGTGCGCTGTCGTTGCTCTTCCCACAGTCGAACGAAAATCAATCTCAAGTTTATGGTGATGAGCCATAAATAGAGCTTTTATTCATCATTGGGAGTAATATAACTCATATAATATAAATAATTTTGTAGACTAAGGTAGAACGAAATTTAGAATAATAGGTTCGCTTGCGCTCCTGTAAATGCAGGTGAATCTTTATTTTAAGGATGGATTCAACCTAAATACGATAAAATTCTAAGGTTCATCACCAAAAGTTGTGTTGAAACATGTGACATGTAATGCGTTAGAGGCTTCCGCACAGAAGAACCTTGGTTGTTCCATTCGGATGCTCAGGAAAGTGCTTAGCCGAAACGGATACAACCCAACTTTATGGTGATGAGCCTTCATTAATGAGATGAGGTGCGAAATTGTTGTTACTGCAGCAAACTTCCCAATTAATAGATGAATGTGAAAAATGTGTTTCACGCTTTTGGCAAATGCGTGAGGAGAATCGTTCTCCTGACTTTTTTGTGGAGGTTAAGCCACACGCTGATGTCATTCACCAGCTTTTAAAGGAATGGCAGCAAGAGGCGAATAAGTGGATTCAAAAAAATCAGCCAAAATATATGCATACACAACAAATTGCTTCAGCGGTGGAATCGATGGAGCAGTTTGTTGTGCAATCCTTTTATAAAGAAACGAGTAAAAAGCGTTTTTTAGATGCGATTCATTCAACGTCTTATACATTAAAAATTTTTGAAAGGTTAGTGAAGGAGATAGAAACAGATGTTATCGAAAAAAAGGACCATTAGTGAACTGTTAAACGAGTGGAGATATGATGAGGAGTTAAAGGAACGCATTTTACACTGGCAAACGCTTGAAGGGCGTGAAGCTAAATATGCACCTTTACCAGAGAATTTACATCCTTCACTTGTAAAGGCTCTTCGCACAAGAGGGATAGAACAACTGTATACCCATCAACGTCAGGCGTTTGATTATGCGATGGAGGGTGTTTCCTTTACTGCCGTTACACCAACAGCTTCTGGAAAATCATATTGCTACCATTTACCGGTACTACAAAAAATATTAAATGATAAAAATTCACGCGCGATTTATTTATTTCCAACGAAAGCTTTGGCGCAGGATCAGAAAAATGATTTAAATGAATTAATCGAACAAAGCGGTGAGGAAATTTTAAGTTATACGTATGACGGGGATACCGCGCCTGGCATTCGCCAAAAGGTTCGTAAGGCAGGGCATATTGTAATGACAAATCCTGATATGCTTCATTCAGGAATTTTGCCACATCATACGAAATGGGTTTCACTATTTGAAAATTTGCAGTATATCGTCATTGATGAGTTGCATACATATAAAGGTGTGTTTGGCTCGCATGTTGCGCACGTTATTCGAAGATTAAAACGTATTTGTGATTTTTATGGCAGTAAGCCGATTTTCATTTGTACATCAGCAACGATCAAAAATCCAAAAGAGTTAGCGGAAGCTTTAACGAATGAAAGCCATGCCTTAATTAGCGATTCTGGAGCGCCAGTTGGGAAAAAGACATTTCTTTTTTATAATCCACCAATCGTCCATAAAACATTTGGCGTACGTCGAAGTGCTGTTTTAGAGGTGAGCGATCTCGCGAAAAGATTATATACAGCAGGTATTCAAACGATTATTTTTGCTAAAAGTCGTGTGCGAGTAGAAATGATTGTGACGTATTTAAAAGAGCTTACACGCAATAAGCTTTTAGATGAATCGGTGAGAGGTTATCGTGGTGGTTATTTACCCTCTGAGCGACGTGTTATTGAACGAGGGCTTCGTGATGGTACTATTCAAACGGTGGTTAGTACAAATGCGCTGGAATTAGGCGTTGATATTGGCCAATTACAAGCATGTATCATGACAGGATACCCGGGAAATATCGCTAGTGCTTGGCAGCAAGCTGGGCGTGCTGGCCGTCGTCAGGACGAGGCGCTAATCATTTATGTAGCGCAATCGGCAGCACTTGACCAGTACGTAGTGAACCATCCACTTTTTTTACTTGGCAGTGCACCAGAGGAGGCGCGTATTTATCCTGAAAATATGTTGATTTTAATGGATCATTTGAAATGTGCAGCGTTTGAGCTACCATTTTCCGTACACGATATGTATGGTGAATATGAGATTCAGGAGTTACTGGCCTATTTAGCGGAGGAAGGCGTTATTTTTAAAACGAGTGAGAAGTGGCATTGGATGAGTGACCGTTTCCCGGCACATGACATTAGTCTTCGTTCTGCTTCACAAGAAAATGTTGTGATAATTGATATGACTGTTCCTGCACAAACAAAGGTAATCGGTGAAATGGATCGTCATAGTGCGATGACATTACTTCATGAAGAAGCGATTTATTTGCATCAGGGCATTCAATTTCAAGTAGAAAAGCTTGATTGGGAAGAAAAGAAAGCGTATGTACGGGAAGTAGATGTCGATTACTATACTGATGCAAATTTAGCAGTAGAGATGAAGGTGCTAGAAGAAGATCGGAGTCGAGATTATCAGGGTGGAGTTATTGGCTTCGGTGATGTAGGGTTAGTCGCACAGGCAACGATCTTTAAAAAAATACGCTTCGGTACACACGATAATATCGGCTCTGGTCCTATTCATTTACCACCAGATGAAATGCATACAAGCTCATCGTGGCTATCATTCTCTGCGCTAGAAAAATGGTCGGAGGCGGAACTAACAGACGCCATGACTGGAGCTGCCTATGCGATGAATGCGTTCATACCTTTGTTTATTCAGTGTGATAGTAGTGATGTAGCAGTTGTCCCACAAGTAAAGGCAACTCATAATGAGCAACCGACGTTTTTTGTTTATGACAAGTATCCTGGTGGTATTGGTCTGAGTGAAAAAGTTTATGAACTATGGGAAGAGCTATTATCGAGAACTCAGCACCATGTAGTAAGCTGTGCTTGTGAATCAGGTTGTCCATCGTGTATAGGAGCTCAAGATAGCTTGCAGCAGGGGAAGAAGAAAGTAATAGAGCTGCTTCAAGTTTTAAATTAAAGTACAAAGAGGGCTTGATAGGAAAAAGTCTAATACTATTCCTAAGTCCTCTTCTTTCATTCGTGTATAAACCAATTCCCGGTTGCTCAATTTCAGCGAAAAATCTACTCTTAGTCGAAATAGATTTTAATTATTAACTTTATCCACTAAATTGGCCTGTACTCTACGACGAAATCAAAACGACAAGAGTACTCGTCTAGCCCTTCTAAAAATCACGTCCTTTTTAGCTAAAAGTTGCACTATGATTACTATAAGTTATACTTGTGGTAAAAACTCAAAATAGTTTATAGCAAGCAAAGAAAAACGTACACAAATTTTAGCAATTTTACATGCAGAAAATGAGTGAAGGAAATGTCTTACGAAAATAAAATTTTACAAATGAAAAAAATGCTCGGTAAAAAAACGACAACAACTATAAAAAAAGAGGAAAAACCTGTTTATCAAAAGCCTATTGCTCCAAGCTATACAGAGCGGTGGGAAAAAGCGGGCTTAACGGTTGTAGAAAATGATTTCGGTCTTGTTTTTAAACGACAAGTGCGTTATCCATTTAGTTATCAGCATGGTCATTATAAATTGCAGTCATTTTTTGATGCATTAGGAAAATGGCAAAAGGCAAAGTTCGAACATCCATATGCGTTAGCAATGAATGAAAAAGTATTGTTTTTTGATACGGAAACGACTGGGTTAAAGGGTGTAGGTACACAAATTTTTCTTCTGGGCTTTTTAGAAGTGTCAAAAGAAGATGAAAGCTTTATTTTAACGCAATTTATTCTAGCCGATCCTGCTCATGAGGCGGCGTTACTTTTTGAATCGAAGCTTTGGCAAAAAACAGCAACGGTGATTACCTACAATGGAAAAAGCTTTGACTGGCCGCAACTTGAAACCCGTTGGACACTCCATCAAAAAGAATTACCTAAATTGCGTACACAGCGGCAAATTGATTTGTTGCATAGTTCAAAGCGTTTATGGAAAAATGATATGGAACGAATGAAATTAAAATCTGTGGAAGAAGAGAAGCTTGGCTTTTCCCGTATTGGAGATATACCTGGATATCTAGCACCAATCATTTATTTAGATGCCATTAAAAGCGGTGTACCAGATGCACTTATGAAAGTCCTTCTTCACAATGAATGGGATTTACTTTCACTGATTACGCTTTATGTCCATTCTACAAATTTGCTATTTGAGGAGGCAAGCGAAGAATCGGCAAAAACGTTTACAAATATCGGGAAATGGTATGCTGATTTAAAAGAGGGTTCACAGAGCGTAAAAGTTTTGGAAAAGGTAACGACCCAATTTGATGCACTTGAAGCAGGAAATGCACAATATTATTTAGCAATCCAGCATAAAAGAAATAAAAAGTTTAGTGAAGCAATCGATGCATTTGTGGCTGCTCTTCATTTCGTTGATTCACAAAAAAAGTTGCATGTATTAGAACAGCTCGCTATGATATATGAACATCAAATGAAAGATTATAACCAGGCCATTTATTATACGCAAGAGGGCATAAAATTAATTAAAAAGAATGAGCAATGGAGAGTAGAACAAAAGGAGAAATGGGAAATTTCTTGGGAAAAGAGGTTACTCAGATTAGGAAATAAGAAATAATTTCCCGGGTAAGCGCAAGAAACGACAAGTTTAGCCTTACATTTGATGTTTCCAAACGATATAATATGATGAAGTGTGCTATAATGTAACGTATGTAGTGTGAGGAAGGGCGATGTGAATGGATATTAAATTAACGTCAAAAATGATCCTTGAAAAGGAATTTAAGAAAAATTTTAAAGGCTACAATGTTGAAGAAGTCGATTCATTTCTTGATGAAATAATACAAGACTATGAAACGTTTGAAAAAGTGGTGGCCCAACTTCGTGAAGAAAATAAACAGTTAAAAGAAGAAATTGATAATACTCCTAAGAGACAACCTGTTGCATCTGCTACTGGTACGACAAACTTTGATATTTTAAAACGTCTTTCGAATTTAGAGAAACACGTATTTGGTAGTAAGTTGTACGAATAATTTTTTGTCAAATATATTGTATTTATCATAAAACTCTAGTATAATCTTTTTATCATCATGAAATTCTGGTAATCGCTGCGGCGCTAGACGTCGTAGAGGAAAGTCCATGCTCGCACGGTTCTGAGATGACCGTAGTGTTCGTGCTTACTGAAAAAATAAGGTAAGGCAGCTGTAAAGGCTGACGGCGGAAGGAAAACCTAAGTCTTAATGATATGGTTGAAACTTCCTGAAAGTGCCACAGTGACGTAGCTTGCTTGGAAACATGCAAGGTGGAACGAGGTAAACCCCACGAGTGAGAAACCCAAATTATGGTAGGGGCACTCTCTTGAAGGAATTGAACGGATAGAGGGACAGAGCTTGCTCTGTAGATAGATGATTACTACCCGGTCGTACGAGGCGATAGCTGTTTGAGTACTCGGGAACAAAACATGGCTTATGGAATTTTATTGATGCTTATTATGAAATGACAAGCGCTCTCCAATTTGGTGGAGAGCTTTTCTTTTGAATACAGTAAGAAAAAGTTACTTGTTAATCATGTCTAGACATGCGCGATATACGTTTGAGAATAAGGCTGTACACTATTGGTCATGCCCCTGTCCCTACGATTCAAAACATAAACATCTAATAAACTATTATCGCAACGATGTACATATTGTCTACATACGAGTAGACTGACGCAAAAGCGCTTTTCTGAAAAATAAGGGTAGTAAAGAGAGATAGGATGGAGCGGAAACATGAACGGAGTGAACGATAGTCTGGAGAAGCTAAATTCGATTTCCAAATATCCTACTGCTTTAATGACAAAAATCTTCGAAAATGTATCTGAAGGCATTATGATTACGGATAAAGAGAAAAGAATAGAATTGGTCAATCCTGCATTTGAATTTGTTACCGGCTATAAGCGTAATGAAGTTATTGGAAAAACGCCAGCCGTTCTACAGTCAGGTGTTCACGAATTGCAATTTTATTTAGATATGTGGCAAAAGATACGACAAGAAGGCAATTGGCAGGGGGAAATATGGAATCGTCGTAAAACAGGAGACGTATATCCAGAATGGTTAACAATTGTTGGTATAACCAATGATGAAGGAGAAATTACAAATTACTGTGGTATTTTCACAGATTTGTCTGAGAGAAAAATAGTAGAAAATGAACTAGAAAAGCGTTTATTAACTGACTCATTAACGGAAGTATCAAATCGATTTGCATATATTGAAAGAATGGATAATCTACTAGAATCAACTTCTACTATTTCTCATTCAGTACAGCATGCAGTCTATTTTTTAGATTTAGATCGATTTAAGCAAATTAATGATACGTTAGGTCATGCGGTCGGAGATACCATTCTAGTAGAAGTGGCAAAGCGCTTAAAAACATTATTGAAAAATAAAGATATCATTGCTAGATATGGCGGTGACGAATTTATTATAACGTTAACAAACGTGAAGAATGCCAAAGAAGCCGCAAATTTTGCTGAACAAATTATTGGGATTATTGAACAGCCTTTGGATATTAATGGTCAAGATATTTTTATTTCTACGAGTATTGGTATTAGTATGTATCCATTAGATGGTGAAGCAACGGAGCAATTGATTCATTGTGCTGACAAGGCAATGACATATTCAAAAAAGAATGGCCTTAACGACTATGCTTTTTATTTTGATGAATTGAAGACTGACTCTCAGCGTGTTTTATTATTAGATTCAGAACTACGAAGAGCAATCGAAAACCGGGAATTTGATCTGCACTTCCAACCTAAAGTATCTATGGAAAATGATGAAATTCAAGGGTTAGAGGCACTGGTTCGTTGGAATAGTGAAAGACTAGGATTTGTTTCTCCAGCAGAATTTATTCCGTATGCTGAGGAAACAGGATTAATCATTCCTTTAAGTGAAGTGATTATAGAAAAAGCTTGTGAGGCAGTTATAGAGATGCGTCAATGTGGCTACAAAACGCCAATTGCTATTAATATTTCAAGTATTCACTTTAAGCAACAAAACTTTTTAGACTCTGTTCAGTCAATATTAGAGCGTTATAACACGCCTGCTAACAATTTTGAAATCGAAGTTACAGAACGTACTGTGATGAACAGTGCCAATGAAACAGTTAGCAAACTTGTGCAACTGAAGAAAATGGGCTTTAAAATTTCTATTGATGATTTTGGGACAGGTTATTCATCCCTTAGTTATTTGGTGCGCTTCCCCCTGGATTATTTAAAAATCGACCGAAGCTTTATTCAGCATATTGGCTCACTCGATGAAAAACAGGCAGTAGTGGATGCAATTATTCAAATGTCGCATCGTCTAAAAATGAAAGTTGTTGCTGAAGGTGTAGAACAAGCACAACAAGTGGATATACTACGTAAAATGAACTGTGATATAATTCAAGGTTATTATTACAGCAAACCGTTGCCACTTCACGAACTTATTGAGTTTATGGAGTATTGGGAAATTGAACATCAAGGAAGGAATTAGTGTATGGCAAACTATAAATTAGTAGCAACTGCAGCAATGGGACTAGAGTCGATTGTAGCACAAGAGGTACAGGCATTAGGCTATGAAACAACAGTCGATAACGGCAAAGTGTATTTTGAAGGTGACGAAACGGCCATTGCACGGACAAACTTATGGCTACGTGTAGCTGACCGTGTAAAAATCGTTGTAGGACAGTTCCCCGCTAAATCTTTTGAACAATTATTTGAAAGTGTAAAAGCGCTACCTTGGGAAAAATACTTACCAGTTGATGCAGCTTTTCCGGTATCGGGGAAATCTGTTAAATCCAAATTATTTAGTGTACCCGATTGTCAGGCAATTACTAAAAAAGCAATTGTAGAGCGCATGAAACAACATTACAAGCGTTTAGGATTTTTAGATGAATCAGGTGCAACGTATAAAATAGAAGTTTCAATTTTAAAAGATGTGGCGACACTTACTATTGATACTTCGGGTGCTGGCTTGCATAAGCGTGGTTATCGTCAAGCACAGGGCGAAGCACCATTAAAAGAAACATTAGCAGCAGCACTTGTACAAATTTCAAAGTGGAATCCGAATCGACCATTTGTTGATCCATTCTGCGGTTCAGGGACAATTGCATTAGAAGCAGCAATGTTTGGCCAAAATATTGCACCAGGCTATAATCGTGAATTTATTTCAGAGAATTGGCCATGGATGAAGGCGAAAATTTGGGATGCAGTGCGAGATGAAGCGGATAGCTTAGCGAACTACGATCAGCCATTAGAAATTATCGGGTCTGATATAGATCATCGTATGGTGAGTATTGCACAAGAAAATGCATTAGAAGCGGGCTTTGGTGATATGATTACGTTCAAGCAAATGCAAGCACGTGATTTTACAACACAGCTAACAGATGGTGTTATGATTGGTAATCCACCATACGGAGAGCGTATTGGTGACATCGAAGTCGTGGAGCAGGTCATTCGTGATTTAGGAAAAGTCATGAAAAACTATCCGACTTGGTCTGTATACATGCTGTCTTCAATGAAAAACTTTGAGGAATTGTACGGTCGTCAATCGACGAAGAAGCGTAAATTATTCAATGGCTTTATTGAAACAAATTATTACCAGTTCTGGGGACAAAAGTCTAAAAGAGATTAACAAACGGTAACGGAAGATAAGATTTTTTCTTATCTTCCGTTTCGTCGCGTATAATAGGAGCAGATAGTTAGAGGGGGAACGTCAATTGCGTAAATCTTTACCATTTGTATTAACGAAGGACCGCTCATTTTTTGAGTCATTAGGTGACTGGATGGGGGACGTCCTTTACGATGAATTACCAGAAAAGGGCTTTGAATGCCGTGATGAACAAATTTTTATGGCATATCAAATTGAGCAAGCTCTAAAAGAAAAAAACGTGCTTTTTGCTGAGGCAGGTGTAGGAACTGGAAAAACAATTGCCTATTTACTACCAGCTGTATCCTATGCACGTTATACTGGAAAACCAGCCCTAATCGCATGTGCTGATGAAACATTAATCGATCAGCTAGTAAAAGAGGGCGGCGATATTTATAAGCTACAAAAAACGTTAGGTCTTGAAATTGATGTTCGCTTAGCAAAGTCACGAGATCAATATTTATGTTTAAAGCGTTTTGAGGATGCGGAAAAAGTGGTGTCCGATGAATGGATCGACGATATTGCGTTTTCTATACCTGATGGCGTATATGCACAGGGCTCGATGATTGCTATACAACCTTATGGTGAGCGTAGTGATTATCCAACAGTTAGTGATGAAGATTGGCAAAAAGTAAACTACAACTCGATTATGCAGTGTTCTGTATGTGAGCTACGTAATCGATGTGGTCAAACATTACATCGTGCACATTATCGTAAATCGGCGGATCTCATTATTTGTTCACAAGATTTTTTAATGGAACATTTAGCTACAAAGGAATCTCGTGAACGTGAAGGGCAATTAGCTTTATTGCCTGAAGTGTCAATGATTGTGCTAGATGAAGGCCATTTATTAGAATATGCCGCACAAAAAGCAATGACGTATAAAGTACAGGCGACAACAATTGTTACATTGTTAGAGCGTTTAATGGTAGATGGTGTGCGAGAACGTACATTATATGCGATGGAAAAATTACAAGATAACCATGAGTTATTTTTTGACCAGCTACGAGATGATCTAGTAGCTTCTGAAGAAGAGCGGAAACGTATTAATAAATCGCCAAATTTATTGAAATACGGTAAACAGCTTATTGCTAATGTTGAAACATTACTCGAAGAATTTGTCTTTGAATCTGAAATGTATATGATTCCAGAATATGAATTAAATATGGCAGAGGAGTATTTAGAACAATACGAGGCATCCTTACGTATTTTCATAGCGCAGGGAGATGCAGTCGATTGGTTAGAGGAAACTGATGGAGAGGAAACGCTCGTAATTATGCCGCGCCTCATCACAGAAGTTTTAGCAGAAAAATTATTCTCTAAAAAACTTCCAATAATATTCTCTTCAGCAACTTTATCAGTCAACAAAGATTTTTCCTATATTGCTTATAGCTTAGGAATTCGTGATTATCAATCATTTTCTGTTCCATCACCATTCGATTATGAAGAAGTTATGCGAATTTATTTACATGAGCTATCACAAAAAGGGAAAACGGCGCGTGTTCAACAGCTATTACGTGACGGAGAAAAAACATTAATTTTATTTAAATCAAAACAAGCGATGTTAGATTTCAAAGCAGAGTTACCTCTTATGGAACGGATGTATGTAGCGTTTGAGGGGGACCGTGAACTATCAGGAATTGTGCGTGATTTCCAAGAAGGCACGATCAAAACATTATGCTCCTATCATTTATGGGAAGGTCTAGATTTGCCAGAGGAGGCATTAACACGAGTTATTATTTATGATTTGCCTTTCCCTCCACATGATCCATTATTTGATGCGAAACGTACATTTGCTGAAAATCCATATGAAGAAGTGGAATTACCGTTTATGCAACTTCGATTACAGCAAGGAATGGGGCGTTTAATTCGTACTTCAAATGACCATGGAGATATTCATATTTTGTTAAATGAAGAAGAAGCAAAGCAACGTGAAACATTTGAAAATATATTAGCCGTTACACCAGAAATTAAGTAGAAAAAAGCGAGTTTGCATCTGATGCAAGCTCGCTTTTTTTGTATATTAAAATAATATTTCTATCGCAAGATAATGATGAAGTTGAAAAAAGTGTTGAATATTTCTCTTTTAAGCTATATAGTTCTTTGTAATGCAACGAAAATTATTAAAATAAATTATTTTTTATATTGAAAATAATTTTGCAAAAGGTTTATAATGATGACAAGAAATTTTAAGAATAATCAAAATTAATTTGTTTCAGCGGAAGACCAAACTCCCGCTGAAACAAATTAAAGTCTCCGGCGAATGTCACGGAATCGGAAAGGAGCTCTTTGTGCGAGCACAAAGCCAATTCCGGACGCAATTATACCGAGGCATAATTGATTTTTTGGTTATTCCGTGATAGGGGGGTTGAGCCTGTCGAACATTCAATCGCTGTGCCAAAAATATACGAGCTTATCTGCCACAGATGTAGAGAAGTTAATAGAAATAGAAGCTACATTATCGTATTATGCTGAGTTGACAGATTGTTATATGTTCATAGATTGTATGCTGGAAAACTTACCACATGCAATTGTTGTGGCAGAGGCTTTCCCAAAAACAGAAAGTGGCTTATACGAAAAATCTGTAATTGGCAAATTTGTCTTTGAAAGCTTCGAACCAGCAGTATTTGCTGCGTTTAAAAATAAAGAAAAATCATCAATTACTAGAGCGATCACACAAGAAGGTATAACGGTTGAACAAAACGTTGTCCCTCTCTTTAATGACCAACAACAGGTGATTGCAGTGTTAATTCAGGAAAAAAAGGTGGAAATGCAAACAACACCTATAGATGATTTTCGACATATGCCTTTTGCATTAATTGAGCATATTGTAGAGCCAAATTCTCAACCGATTCCAGTGGTTTCTGATTTACTAGTAGAATCAATTATTCTCACAAATCACGAAAACAAAGTGATCTATAGCAATCCTGCGGGTCACCGATTTATATCGGAACTATCAGGGCTAGAACGTTTTGACAATGTTGCATTGAATAAGATTTTGCCTTTTTTACAGGAGGTCTATGATAAAGGCGATGATGTCTTTTTCTTAGAAATTACGATTGATCGTAAATCCTTTATTGTAAAGAAAATTCCTATTCATGATCAAAAAGATAAAGTGACACTCCTTATTATTCACGATCTTACAGAGCTAAAGCTGAAAGAAAATGAACTAATGATGAAAACATTTGCTATACGAGAAATTCACCACCGTGTGAAAAATAATTTACAGACCGTTACAAGTCTATTGCGGCTGCAAATGAGAAATGACTTGTCAGCTTCTAGTGCAAATGTATTTCAAGAGGCATTAAACCGAATATATAGTATTTCATCTGTTTATGAACTTATTTTAGAAAATGAAGATAACGCTGAAGAGAAAGTAGACGTTATCGCATTGTCTAAAAAAATTGGACATAAAATGGTTGGGACATCCAACACACCATCTATTCAATTAACCTTTCATGACGATAATGTACAGTTATTTTGTCATGCTAAAAAAGCTGTTTCGCTCGCATTAATCATTTGTGAGCTACTGCAAAATGCACTGAAATATGCTTTTATTGGTCGTGAGGAGGGTACAATCGATATTCAATTTCAACAGGATGCTTTTTCTATTTCACTTTATATTTCTGACAACGGCGTTGGAATGCAAGAGGTGAAAGCATCATTTGGAATGGAGATTATTACAAGGCTTGTTGAATATGATTTAGCTGGCACATTTTCAATTATCCCTAGCGAACAAGGTACACATACTCATATTCAGTTCCCTGTAAGTGAGGAGGTATTTATCTTAAATGACTAGGAAAGTTATGATTGTCGAAGATGAGTCGCTTATTGCAATTGATTTGAAGTTTATGCTAGAGGATAACGGCTACGAAGTGGTAGCACAAGCAAATAATGGAGAATCAGCCATTGAGTTGGCTTTTACACATAAGCCACAGTTAATTTTAATGGACATAAAAATGCCAAAGCTGGATGGTTTAAAGGCAAGCAAAATTATTGAACAGCAACTCGGTATACCGGTGCTATTTATATCAGCTTATAGTGAAAAAGAATTGTTACTGTACATGAAGCAGGACAATATTTTAGGCTATGTTATGAAACCGTTTTCTGAGAAGAATGTCCTTCCGGCGTTGGAGGTGGCATTTCACCAGATTGATAAGTTCAACCGCTTAAACGGGGAATTGCTGTATAAACAGACAGAATTAGAAAAGCGAAAAATAATCGAACGAGCAAAAGGTTTGCTCATGCAGTCAGAAAACCTTAGTGAGGACGAGGCTTATAAAAAAATTCGCAATGAGAGTATGCAGACTCAACAGGAAATGGTGCTTATTGCAAGGCGCATTATCAATTCATTACAAGTAAATAGTTAAAGCAAAGACGCTTTAAAGAGATTTCCTCTTTAATGCGTCTTTTTTTTTATAATAACAAAATTTTTTAGCAAAACTAAAGGGGTGATGAGAAGGATGGCAATGATAGGAACGGTTATCGTTTATATTATTATGATTTGTGCAGTTTTAGGAGCAATCGGAGCAATTCGAGATGCTGAATATGGAATCGGGAAAGAGTTTATGAATGGTATTCATACGGTTGGACATATTTTTGTACCTGCTGCAGGGATCATGGCTGCAATACCTTACTTAACGTGGTTTATAAGTCATTTTATTAGTCCGATTTTTGAAATGATTGGTGCTGATCCAGCTATTGCAGCAACGACAATTTTAGCTTCGGACATGGGAGGATACCAATTAGCGAATGCGTTAAAAGAGTCGTATGAAGGATGGGTGATGGCTCTAGTTGTCGGATTTATGTCAGGCGCAACAATCGTGTTCTCTATTCCGATGGGACTTGCCATGTTAGATAAGCGAGATCATAAATATATGGCTTTAGGTATTATGGCGGGGGTTTTAACAATTCCGATTGGAGCATTTATTTCTTCCATCATGATTGTGACATTTAATACAGATGTTCGTGAAGTGATTAGTACAACAGCGGAACCAACATATGTTTTTGCCATTTCAGTTTTACAAATATTAATCAATTTATTGCCTTTATTTATTTTCGTAGTATTAATCGCGTTAGGTCTCAAGCTAGTTCCAAACGGCATGATCAAAGGTTTCATGATTTTTGGACGCGTGATGGATGCTGCTATCAAACTAGTACTAGTGTTCTCGATTGTAGAAATTTTCACAGGTATTTTTACAAAGATTTTCGGTGCATGGGGCTTTGATCCAATCATGGCAGATAAAGTCGATCAATTCCGGGCATTAGAAACCGCTGGGTATATCGGTATTATGCTAGCGGGAGCATTCCCAATGGTGTACTTAATTAGAAAATATGCATCGAAACCTCTAGAAGCAGTAGGAGGAAAATTAGGCTTATCATCAGTAGGAAGCGCAGGTATTTTAGCAACAATTGCTAATATTTTAGCCATGTTTACACTCGTTCGACATATGCCACCTAAAGATAAAGTTATTAACATTGCTTTTGGAGTGTGTTCAGCATTCCTTCTAGGAGACCATTTATCGTTTACGGCTAATTTCCAGCCGACAATTATTTTACCTGTTATTGCTGGTAAGTTTTTAGCTGGTGTGATCGCTATTATTTTAGCCTACAAGCTATCTGTTCCAACGGCTCTAAGGCTAGAACAAGAGGATCGTAAGGCAGGCATTATTAAAGAAGGTGAATATTTAACAGATAACAATGTTGAAAGAGGTGATGACGTGTGAGTGAAGAAAAGAAACGGTTTATTCAGGAATTTGTACCAGGTAAGCAACTAACATTGAGTCATCTAATCGCAAATCCTGATCCTGATATGTTTCAAAAGTTGGGCATTCAAGAAGCAGGTGCACTGGGTATCATGACATGTACACCGAGTGAGACGGTGATTATCGCAGGAGATTTAGCGACAAAGGCAGCCAATGTAAAACTAGGATTTCTAGATCGATTTACTGGCAGTCTCGTTATTGTTGGAAGTGTATCCGAGGTTGAAATGGCGATGTTAGAGATTAATCGTTTTCTATCAGAGATGCTAGGCTATACGCCATCAAAAATAACGAAGTCATAGGATGTGCCATATGAAAAATCGAGTAATGATTATAGGTGGTGTGCAAGCAGGTAAGTCGACACTGATGAATGCGTTATTGGGGAAAGATAGACAGGCCAATAAAACACAGGCGCTCGTTTATGATGACTGGATCGTTGATACACCCGGAGAATATATAGAAAATCCGATGTATTACAGAAACATTATGGCAACATCGCTTGAAGTGACACATGTGATTTATTTGCAGGATGCCACCTCATCAAAGAGTGTTTTTCCTCCGCAATTTAGCTTAGGAATTCCTAAATACCAAATTGGTGTTATCACAAAAATTGATGCACCACATGCAGATGTCGAAAGAGCAAAAGCGTTATTACAAAATGTCATGACGCATGGTCCGATTGTGAAAACCTCTTCGTGGCAAAAGCTTGGTATTGAGTTTATTGCGCCACTTATTCAGCTCAATTCTGACGAAGAAATTCGTCAGTTTGTAAAGGATCGTGACAGTCCTTATCTCATGTATTGTCCCTTAAGTGGCGAGAGGGGAGAGTAAGTTGAAGACAGAAAAAATTTATAGTGCAGGCATTGATATTGGTACAAGTACAACAAAGATGGTGGTCAGTAGTTTTCTATTGAAAAACGTTGCAGGTTTAGCGCATGTGCCCCGAATAGAAATTATTGAAAAAACAGTTCTCCATCAAAGTCCTATTATTAAAACACCGTTTATCAATAAAGAAATTATCGATATGGAAAAAATCGAGCAATTTATTTTTCAGCAATATCAATTGGCCCAAATTGCACCAGCAGATATTTCAACAGGTGCCATTATCATTACAGGCGAATCTGCCACAAAGGAAAATGCCAGCGAGGTTGTTCATGCGATTGCAGATACAGCCGGGCACTTTTTAGTTGCTACTGCTGGACCCGATTTGGAAGGCATCATTGCAGCAAAAGGAGCAGGTACATTACAGCAATCAAAAAATACTGCCAAAGTTATCGCTAACATCGATATCGGCGGTGGTACTGCAAATATTGCGGCAATGCAGTTTGGCGAAGTAATTGGTACGTGTACATTGCATGTCGGTGGAAGACTTATAGAATTTCAGAATGGCATTGTCCAATCGATTTCGCCACCCATTATGAAACTAATGGAGAGATGGCCAAAGCCATTAAAGGTTGGTGAGTCAGCAGAGGATGAACGTGTTACACAATTAATCCAAGAAATGGCGGATATAGTAGCGATGACGCTAAGCGGACAATTAACAGACGAACGGCATCCTTTATTACTAGGACATTTGCCAACTTGGGATAATCCGATTGATGCACTCGTTTTTTCCGGTGGGGTAGCCGCCTGTATTTATGAACATGAATGTACAAATCGTCAGTATGATGATATCGGTGAAAGGTTGGCAAAAAAGCTTTTAGAACATGAACAGCTACAATCCTTTTTGTGGCTAAAACCTAAGGAAACAGCAAGGGCAACAGTGACGGGTGCGGGGACGCAAACAACCGAGATCAGTGGTGCAACGATTCAAGTAGATGCGGAAGTATTACCTTTAAAAAATGTACCTGTTTTCCATTGCCATATGGATACGCACAGCAAAGAATTCGACGATGCGGTGAAAAAAGCCATTGAACGAGCCGATGTACTATTTTCTATCCAGGAGAATCGCTCGCCGTTTGCACTCTATTTTAGTCAGTTACCATATTTAAGCTTTCAGGATGTTCGTGTATTATGTGAGGCTATTTTGAAGCATTTAGCGACGAGAAGCTCCAAGGAAATACCAATTATCATAGTCATTCAATCAGATTATGCAAAAGTTATTGGGCAAACGATACAAGCGATCAATCAAACAGTTCCTATCATTTGCATCGATCAAATCAAAGTAGAAACAGGTGATTATATTGACATTGGGCAAGTACTGCCGTCAGGTGTTGTCCCAGTCGTTGTAAAAACACTTGCTTTCCACTCAAAGTAAGGAGGATGAATGTGAATCTATCGGTGATATTTGGTGGAGAAAAATATAATTTTAAGTCATTAAAGGATGTAATGGCTAAGGCCAATGAAGAAAAATCAGGAGATCAGTTAGCTGGAATTGCAGCTGAATCTGTACAGCAACGAATTGCGGCGAAAGCCGTTTTAAGTGAGCTATTAGTGAAGGATATAAGAGAAAATCCATTAGTTCCTTCTGAAAAAGATGAAGTATCACGCATTATTGAAGGTGATATTAATGAGCAAATTTATGAAGAAATTAAAAACTGGCGTATCGAACAACTAAGAGAATACATTTTATCCAATGAAACAGGCGATCGGGAATTAAAACGCTTAAGCAAGGGCATGAATTCAGAAATTATTGCGGCCGTAACAAAGCTAATGTCCAACTTAGATCTTGTCCATGCGGCCAATAAAGTGGAAATACTGTCAACTTGTAATAGTACGATCGGACAAAAGGGCACACTTTCCTCAAGATTACAGCCTAATCATCCAACAGACAATATCGACGGTATTATTGCCTCCTTAAAAGAAGGATTGTCCTATGGCATTGGCGATGCAGTCATAGGTATTAACCCAGTTGATGACTCAGTTGAAAGTGTAAAAAAAGTATTGCATGCCACAAAGGAGTTTATCAATGATTGGTCAATTCCTACACAAAACTGTGTGTTAGCACATATTACAACACAGATGAAAGCCATTAAACAAGGGGCGCCAGCCGATATGATTTTCCAAAGTATTGCTGGAACGGAAATTGCCAATCGCTCGTTCGGCATTTCTGCTGACCTAATAAGAGAAGCAGAAGAGCTTGTGAAAAAGCACGGAACAGGAACAGGCCCGAACTTATTCTATTTTGAAACAGGACAAGGTTCGGAGTTATCTGCTGAGGCCCATATGGGTATTGACCAAGTAACACTTGAATCGCGCAATTACGGCTTTGCTAGACATTTTAATCCGTATATTGTGAACACGGTTGTTGGCTTTATTGGACCTGAGTATTTATACAACAATAAACAGGTAATACGTGCTGGCCTTGAAGATCATTTCATGGGTAAAATGCACGGTCTCCCAATGGGCGTAGATATTTGTTACACAAACCATATTAAGGCAGACCAAAATGATATTGAAGATTTAAGTGTTTTGCTAACAGCAGCTGGTGTCAACTTTATTATCGCTGCCGCTATGGGCGACGATGTCATGCTGAACTATCAGTCCATGAGCTTCCATGATGTCGCAACATTACTTCAAACGTTTGGTAAAAAACCAGCTCCTGAATATCTAGCGTGGTTAGAAAAAATGGGCATCTATGAAAATGGTCGTCTATCTGCAAGAGCCAGCGATTTATCTATATTTGAAAGGTAGGTGAATCCATTGAATGAACAATTAGTATCGATGATTACACAGCTCGTTATGGAAAAGATGGGCAATAATGCGTCAGAAAAGTCTTCTCATGACACAGCTGTGCCAACAGAAAACCAAAAGGAAACACTTATTAAGTTTCACAATACGGTAGCTAATGCTAATGGTACTGATGAAGTAGCGAGCCCAAGCACAATAGAACAATCAAATGAACCATTAATTAAGCTTTATCATACTGAATTAAGTAATGATGAACAATCGTATTACAGCGCAAGTCATGATGAATCGACTTATACGTCAGTACCTATCACAGAATTTAAATTTGAAGAGGATGAAGTGTCTGAAAGTGTTCAAGCTGCAAAAAAGCATACACCAGCAAGAATTGGTGTTGGCAGAGCTGGGACAAGGCCTAAAACAAAAACTTGGCTAAAGTTCCGACTCGATCATGCAGCGGCAGTAGATGCGGTATATGGAGAAGTGACAGAAGAGCTACTACAAAAGCTTGAAGTCTTTCAAGTAACAACAAGAGTATCAGATAAAGAAGAATACATTACTAGACCAGATTTAGGTCGTCGTTTATCAGAAGAAGCAAAGACACTTATTCAAGCTAAATGTACAAAAAATCCAAAAGTACAAATCATTATTTCTAACGGATTAAGTGCAAGTGCGATTGAAGAAAATGTGCAAGACGTTTACTTAGCATTACAGCAAAGTCTTCGCAATTTAAATATTGAAATAGGAACTACTTTCTATATTGATAAAGGGCGTGTTGCTCTTATGGATGAAATTGGGGAGCTTTTACAAGCAGAAGTGATCGTTTATTTAATCGGTGAGCGCCCTGGACTTGTATCGGCTGAGTCTATGAGTGCCTATATATGCTATCAACCTAGAATTGGCACAGTAGAAGCTGATCGAATGGTCGTTTCGAACATTCATAAAGGTGGTATCCCGCCATTAGAGGCAGGTGCTTATTTAGGAACGGTCGTTCAAAAAATATTGCATTACAAGGCAAGTGGAGTAGGTCTTGTGGCAAAAGAAGGTTAGGGGGGGCGAACAATGAATCCTCAAAAACTTATGGCAGAAATTTTGGCTATGCAAATCATTCCAAGAGTGAATAATGAATTAGCAGAGCAATTAGATTTAAAGCCATATCACAATAGCATTGGCCTCGTAACGCTAACAATAGATGATGTTGGATATGTAGCGTTGGACGAGGCGACGAAAAAAGCAGATGTTGATGTTGTTTATGCGAAAAGCTTTTATGCTGGAGCGGCACATGCATCTGGCCCATTATCTGGTGAGGTCATTGGCATCATTGCTGGTAGCTCGCCGGATGAAATACGCAGTGGTTTTGATGCGATTCATCAGAAAATTCAGTTTGATACGTATTTTGAAGCCATTCTTCAAAATGAAAGCCACGCTCTTTTTGCACATACTGTAGCGAGTTGTGGTACGTATCTGGCTGAGCTAGCCAACGTTAAGGTTGGTACAGCCCTTGCTTATTTAATAGCACCGCCCCTTGAGGCTGTAGTCGGTTTAGATGCGGCATTAAAGGCGGCAGATGTAGAACTAAAGGTTTTCTTTGGTCCACCATCTGAAACCAATTTCGGTGGCGGTTTATTAAGTGGTAGCCAATCTTCCTGCCAAGCTGCTGCAAATGCTTTTAGAGAAGCTATTGAAAATTTAGCGAGAAACCCAGTTGTTTAGAAAGGAGGGGCTTTAGTGGCCACACTAGATAAAGATTTATTAGCAATTCAAGAAATGAGAGACGCGGTGAGACATGCCAATATTGCCCAGGCTGCTTACATGCAGTATTCACAGCAGCAAGTAGATCATATCGTTAAGGCTGTTGCAGATGCTGCATTTAAAGAGGCAGAACGTTTGGCAAATATGGCCGTTCAGGAAACAGGGATGGGCATACCTAATCATAAAAAAATGAAAAATGAGGTAGCCTCTAGAGATGTTTATGAAGATATTAAAGATTTAAAGACTGTTGGTGTCGTTGGTTTCGATCGAATGAAAAAAGTGACAGAGATTGCTAGTCCGTTTGGAGTCATCGCTGGCATCGTACCAACAACAAATCCAACATCAACAGCAATCTTTAAAACACTTATCTCATTGAAAACTAGAAATGGTCTCGTACTAAGCCCACACCCATATGCGGTCGATTGTACAAAGGAAGCTTTAGAGATTTGTAGAGTAGCTGCAGAACAAGCTGGAGCACCTGCAGGATTGCTACATTGTTTAACAATGTCTTCTATGGAAGCTACGCAGCAATTAATGAAGCACCCAGATATTCACTTAATTTTAGCGACTGGTGGCGGTGCTCTAGTAAAAGCAGCCTATAGTTCGGGCAAACCTGCTTACGGTGTAGGACCAGGAAATGTTCCAGCTTACATTGAAAAATCGGCGAATATATCCAAATCCGTTCGCCAGCTTGTGCAAAGTAAGTCTTTTGATAACGGCACAATTTGTGCTACAGAACAAACAATTATCGTAGATAAAGTCATCGCAGAGCAAGTGTTAACAGAGCTAAAGAAAAACAATGCTTATATTTTGAGTGATGAAGAGAAGGTGAAGATGGAGAAGCTGATTTCTCCAGTCCCTGGGAAGGTAAATCCTCAAATTGTAGGTAAGTCAGCAGCTTGCTTAGCAGATTCTATCGGTATTACCGTGCCGGAAGATACAAAAGTACTAGTTGGTATGGAAACGATGATTGGCAAGAACATTCCATTTTCACTGGAAAAACTATCACCGATATTTGCGTTATACACCGTCGAGGACAGCACAGAGGCAAAACAGGTAATGATTGATTTACTCAACATAGGTGGACGCGGGCATACATGCTCGATTCATACAGAAAATACAGCTTTAGCTGAGCAGTTTTCAGTGGAATTACCGGTATCTAGAATTGTTGTTAATACATTATCATCCATCGGCGCAGTGGGAGGAACTACTGGATTGGCACCATCCTTTACATTAGGGTGTGGTACTTTTGGTGGCAATATTACGTCCGATAACATTACGGCAAGACATTTATTGAATATTAAACGCATGGCTTATGGCATTAAAGATGTAGAAGTGCCAAAACCAGAATTTTTAGCAAAACCAGTAGTAGACAATATCAAGGCACACGATCCATCTTTGGATACAGCAGTAGTTCAACAAATTGTTGATCAAGTATTAAAACAAATAACATTACAAAATAAATAATTTGGAGGAATGACAAATGAGTACAGCATTAGGAATGGTAGAAACAAAAGGATTAGTAGGAGCAATTGAAGCAGCAGATGCAATGGTGAAGGCTGCTAGTGTTAATTTAGTAGGAAAAGTACATGTTGGTGGCGGTATTGTCACTGTATTAGTTCGTGGTGATGTAGGCGCAGTAAAAGCAGCTACTGATGCAGGTGCAGCAGCGGCCCAACGTGTTGGAGAACTTCTATCAGTTCATGTAATCCCACGCCCACACCATGAATTAGAATTAATTCTACCAAAAGCAGAGGCTTAATTTTATGTCGGTCCGGACAAGGGCGACGGAAAGTAGAGTCGAAGTGACGGAAAGAGGGTTCAAAGCGACGGAAAGAAGAGTCGAAGCGACGGAAGGAATCCTCGGAGTGACGGAAGGAAGTCAAAGCGACGTAAAGAAGAGCCGAAGTGACGGAAAGAAGAGCTGAAGCGACTGAAAGAAAATCGAAGCGACGGAAGGAAGTCAAAGCGACGGAAAGAAGAGCCGAAGCGACGGAAAGAACATAACATCATAAAGGTAAGGGCAGGATGTTACACATTACATTGCGCCTCATCCTGCTTCATTTCCAATAACAATATAGCGAAATAGATATAGAGGTGGCTAACTTGAATACAGCAACAAAAACATTTCCTGTGGCCATTTCAGCTCGTCATATACATGTCAGTGAAGAGGATTTGCAGGCACTTTTTGGTCCAAATGCGACGCTAACGAAGGATTTTGATCTTTCGCAGCCGGGGCAGTTTGCAGCCAAAGAGCGTGTCTCTATTGAGGGACCAAAAGGTGTTCTTCACAATGTTCGTGTATTAGGTCCAGTAAGAGCGGCGACACAGGTGGAAATTAGTCGAACAGATGCAATGAAATTAGGATTAACCCCTCCCTTGAGACAATCGGGTGATATCGAAAGTTCAGCTGGCATCAAATTAATCAATCAAGAACAAGAAATAATTATCAAGCAGGGAGTCATTATTGCACAGGCACATATTCATATGACGGAAGAAGATGCGTTAGCATTGGACGTTCAAAATAATGAATTAGTATCTGTTGAAGTTGATAGTGAGCGACCTGTGACATTTCGTGGGGTTGTAGTTCGTGTATCAAACGAGTTTAGTTTAGAGATGCATATCGATACAGATGAAGCAAATGCTGGCTTTATTGAACAGCAAGCCGAAGGAAAAATTATCAGATCATTGACATAAGGAGGAGGTTAGATGCAGGAAAATTTAATCCAAAAAATTGTTGAAGAAGTGTTACAGCAAGTTTTAAAAAATCAGCCTTCCTCTCATCATGACGGAAAAATTCCTGTCGGTGTATCAGCGCGACATGTACATCTTGCTCAAACGGAAGTGGAGCAGCTTTTTGGTGAAAACTATCAATTAACACCTAAGTTTGAGCTTTCACAACCAGGACAGTTTGCTGCTGAGGAAACGGTTGTTATTGCTGGTCCGAAGGGATCCATTGAACGAGTACGTATTTTAGGTCCAGCTCGTTCATTATCTCAAGTAGAAATTAGTTGGACAGACGCGATGAAATTAGGGGTTAAGCCACCTTTAAGGGTATCAGGAGATATTAAAGGCTCTAGTCCCGTTACACTTATTGGTCCAAAGGGCAGTGTCGTGCTAAATGAGGGACTCATTATAGCACAAGCACATATTCATATGTCACCGACTGACAGTGCTCGGTTCCAAGTAGCGGACGGACAATCGGTACAAATTAAAGTAGAAGGTATAAGACCGATTATTTTATCAAATGTAATGATTCGCGTTTCAGAGCGTTATCGATTGGAGATGCATATCGATACTGATGAGGCAAATGCAGGTTTAATTCAACAGGGTGCATTCGCAGAAATTGTCAATGCTCAAGCTAAGGAAAAAATAAACGTCAAAGAACTTCCGCCAATCGTCAGTCAAGCTGAAAAACCGTTAAGCTATCTATTTGATAAGAAGCTACTTTCACAAGTAGAAGTGCTTGAAATAGAAGCACAGGAAATTGTTGTTCCGAAGAAAACCATTGTGACGGCATTGGCTTATGACAAAATACGAGAGCTCAATAAGACGTTAACAATTCGCGCTGACTAATTATAGTCCATACGGGATAAAGAGGTGAAGTTCATGCAGATGGGAAGAGTTATCGGTAGTGTATGGGCAACACGTAAAGAAGAAGGGTTGAATGGCTTAAAATTATTAATTATTCAACCAATCGATTCTAATCAACAGCCGATTCGAACAGAAATTGTAGCAGCTGACCGTATCGGGGCAGGAATTGGAGATGATGTGCTCATTACGAGTGGTGGATCATCCCGATATATTATGAAAGAAAATCCATTGCCTATTGATGCTGTCGTTATAGGTATTATTGATTCTACGGAAGTAATGCGAGGTGAGGAAAATGGGTAGCGCAATAGGAATGATTGAGACGAAAGGATTAGTTGGTTCTTATGAGGCAGCAGACGCGATGATAAAGGCGGCAGATGTGACCATTGTCAAACAAGAATTTGTTGATGGTGGCATCGTTACTGTGGTAGTTAAAGGTGATGTTGGTTCAGTTCAAGCAGCTGTAGATGCTGGGAAAGAGGCGGCTAAGCGTGTTGGAGAACTATTAGGCGCTCACGTAATTCCAAGACCTGATGAAGAGGTTTTTCAGATGATTACAGGACCGGAAGCACCGAAGAAAAAGCCAATAGCAGCCACACGAGCTAAAAAAACGACGGAAGCAGCAGCCACTGACAATCGAGGTGATGAAAAATGACATTTCGAAAAAGTAAAATTGCTGTAATTGGTGCTGGTCATACTGGTGCAACTTTAAGCTTATTTTTGGCACAAAAAGAGCTAGGAGATGTTGTCCTGTTAGATATTCCGGAAGCGGAGAATCCGACAAAAGGAAAGGCGCTAGATTTATTACAAACAGGACCAATAGAAAAATTTAATGTTTCTATTAAAGGAACGAGCAATTATGAGGATATTGCTGGAGCAAATATTGTCATTATTACAGCTGGTATTCCTCGTAAACCAGGCATGAGCCGAGATGATTTAGTGACGACGAATGCAAAAATCATTCAACAAGTATCTAGACAAATAAAACAGTATGCCCCGAACAGCATAGTCCTTATATTAAGCAATCCAGTCGATGCCATGACCTATGTTTGCTATAAGGAAACAGGCTTTCCGAAAAATCGTATCATTGGTCAATCAGGTGTGTTAGATACAGCACGTTTTAATACATTTGTGGCACAAGAATTGCAAATTGCACCGGAGGATGTATCAGGATTCGTCTTAGGTGGACATGGTGACGAAATGGTTCCTTTAATTCGATATTCCTATGCTGGAGGGATCCCATTAGAAAAATTGATTCCTCAAGACAGACTGCAACTAATCGTAGAACGTACTCGTAAAGGTGGCGGAGAAATTGTTGGTTTGTTAGGCAATGGTAGTGCTTATTATGCACCAGCTGCCGCCTGTGCACAGATGGTCGAAATTATTATGAAAGATCAACGTAAAATAATTCCTTCTATCGCTCTTTTAGAAGGAGAGTATGGTTACCACGAATTATTTTTAGGAGTGCCGACAATATTAGGAGGCAATGGCATTGAGTCAGTTATTGAATTACACCTGACGAATGAAGAAAAAGCGGCGCTCCATCAATCAGCAGAAGCAGTGAAACAAGTATTAACAATTTGTCAAAACATTTAATATGTAGGATCCCCAACTATATATTTATTGTTATAAAATTTAGCGCTTAAAAATGTTTGATTGGAAACCGAACATTACACTTAAAAGCTAGTAAAATTTCCCCTAATTTATATAAAAGTAAGAAGCTTTCCTTGATCATGAAAATGATGAGGAGAGCTTCTTTTGATTGCTTTTTCCAAATGCGATAGTTCCTGTTTTATCGGGTACAGACAAGTTGCTCGGCTTCACAATGCAGAAACATTAATGTTCCTTTCTTTTATGTAAATAAGGGAATATTGATAGTAATCCAAAGGTAGCTAAACAAACGCCAATCCATAGTGGGGATGTATAGCCATATCCCTTACTAATTCCTAGACCGCCTAGTGATGAACCGATAACAACACCAAGCGTAATAAAAGAACTATGAATGGTATTGATCATCGTGCTATTAGTAGCTGTTTTCATCACTCTCGCTACCATAGCTGGGTTCATTGCAACACCAGTCAAGCCAATAAAAATAGTCATAATAACGGCAATGTATTTATTTTCAGCTCCTAAAGCAAATGAAGACATGGCTACGATTAAAATAATCAATCCACTCAAAAGTGTTTCCGTTGTATATTTATCAGCAAACTTGCCAATCACTATATTCCCGACTACTGTTACACTACCATAGAGAGCAAGTAAATAGGGAATGCTTGCGTTTGAAAAGCCTGTGATATTTGTGAAGATAGGCGTAAAATAACTGAACGCTGCAAACGTACCACCTATAATAAACATACTTGTTATGTACGCTGCCCAAAGATGAATGTTCTTAAAGTGCATAAGCTCATCTTTCCATTTTAATCGTTCTTTGTTTGGCACTGATGGTAGTAACGACTGAATCATAATCCCGGAAACTAGTACGAGAATAGAAACAAACCCAAAACTAATACGCCAGCCAAAGTTTTGCGAGATAATCGTTGTTATAGGTAAGCCTATGACTGTTGCAATCATTAAACCTGCAAGTACTATAGAGGCAGCTTTTCCCCTTGAATTAGGGGGAACCAATGTTGCGGAAAAGGAAATGGCAACACCCAATGCTGAAGATGAAGCAATACCAGTAATAATTCGTGAAACCATCATACTATCATAGTTCCAAGCAAAAGCTCCGAGCGATTGGCCGATTAAAAATACAAACATTAAAAATAATAAGGCTTGTTTACTGCGTATTCGTAGAAGGGCTGCAGTTAAAATAGGTCCTCCTACTACCATTGCTCCTGCATAAGCTGTAATTAAATACCCGATTAAAGATATAGGAACCTGAAATGCAAGGGCAAGTTCGTTCATCATACCTGCAACCATAAATTCTGAAGTAGTCATACAAAAAATTGCTAAAGCTAGTAAATAAATAATTGATGGCATAAAAACACTCCTAATTTTATTATTGTAACGTTCGGTACAAAAATGGTGCTGAAAAAGAGCGCACTAAGCGCCAAAAATAGATTCTAATGTTCCGTTCATAATCTGCTCAGACAACATCCGATTTTGCATCGAAACATTAAGAACACGAAACCCGTAATAACTGCTTAAAAATAGACTAGCTAATTCCTCGGCTGTTTGATTTTTTGAAATTTCGCCAGTTTGCAATCCTTCCTCCATTACTTTTTCAATAGCTTGTCTAAGGAGCTCAACATGCCTTGAGAAAATTTCTTGAACCATTTCGTCATTCTTAGCTCTTTCCACACTGGCATTGATTAACAAACAACCTTTTTGATCAATATTCTCAAAATCCTTCTTTAATGCCCATTCGAAAAAATTACTTACCCGTTCTTTGAATGCAGTTGGAGCATTTAACAATTCCTGCTGTTCTTTAATTCCTAACTCATGATAGCGTTCTAATACTTGTTGATATAGTTCATGTTTACTACCAAAAGTATTGTATAAGCTTCCTTTCCCAAGTCCAGTATCATTACATAAATCCTGTGTAGAACACCCCTCATACCCTCTTATCCAAAAAGTTTTCATGGCGACATCTACAATTGAGGAATAATCAAACTCTCGGGGTCTGCCTCGTTTATTCAAATTGATCCTCCTCTCATTTACATTACTAGAATATCTTTTTTGTACTAAACGGTCAATAAAAGATTTTAGAATAAAGCAAAGGTCTTGATTGACTTTGCCCTAAGGGGAAGGTGTATAAAGGAATGGTAGCAAGTAACAAATTAATAAGTGAGGTGGTTTTGTGCTATCAATAGGAGAATTCTCAAAAATATGTGGTGTCTCGACAAAAACACTTCGATATTACGATGAAATTGGATTAATTAACCCAGATGAGATTAATGCTGAAAGCGGTTATAGGTATTATTCCATCGATCAACTAAAAAGGATGCTTTATATCAACCGTTTAAAATCCTATCATTTTTCTCTTGAAGAAATTAAAGCAATGTTGGAATTAGAAGAGGATCAATCCGAAGAAATGCTTTTTTCTGCGCTTAAGCATAAAAGAAATGAGATGCAAGAAAAACTAAAGGCTTTTGAATATCTTGAAAAACAACTAAGTCATGATATTGCAAACTTAGAAAAGGGGATGTCAATCATGTCGTATCTTGACGATATCGAAGTACAGCTAGTTGAAACAAAGCCAATAAATATTCTTTTTACGCGTCTAATAATGAGCAGTGATGACTATTCATCAGGATACGGTAACTATTTTAGCAAGCTATATGAAAAGATTGCGACGGAGCAGCTCACTTTACTCGGTAAGCCGATGACGATTTATCACAGCCCTGAATTTAACCCTACTGGTAATGATACTGAGTTCGCTATTCCAATAGCTGAGTCTGTTAAAGGAACGAGAGATTTGCCTGGTAGTCTCTGTGCGAAATCCGTTTTAAAAGGAGCATATCCTGAATTAACATCTGTCTATGCTAATTTGATGAAGTGGATTGAAGTCGAGGGGTATGAATTGATATTGCCACCATATGAAATATATGTAACAGATCCAAATCAAGCAAACTCTCCTGAGGATTATATGACTGAGGTATATTTTCCTGTAAAGAAAAAATGACAAAACGACCATTAGGAGGTTCCTATGCAAACAACAATAAATTGGCACACGGTAAAGCCTGAAAGCATATATTTGAACAATGAAAAGCTTTCCGAGCTAGAGCACACGATAAAAAGTGAATATAACAATATAAATGGTATTGTTATCATTAAAAATGGTAATTTAGCATATGAAAAATATTTTAATGGGAAAAGTCCTGATGATTGTCAACATGTAGCATCTGTAACGAAAAGTGTACTATCTGCACTTATAGGCATCGCTATCGATAAAGGATATATCAAAAGCGTTGAAGAAAAGGTGTTAGATTTTTTCCCTAAATATGTTGCTGATGCTAATAAGCAGAAACAACAGATTACTATACGACATCTTCTCACGATGACAGTACCATATCCATATGAAGATTGGCATGAACCGCTAGATATTCTTTGTCAACAGCAGGATTGGATAAAATATACACTTGATATAATAGGTGAAAATGGGGATTTAGGCGCGTTTAAATACTCCACAGCTGGAGCACATTTATTGTCAGCTATTCTTACTGAAAGTACAGGCAAGAGTGCACGAGCGTTCGCGAATGAACATTTGTTTACACCGCTAGGCATGAAAGAAATTCCTGACTATCAAATGGACGCATATGGGTTTGATGATTTATTCGGAAAAAATGTTAAGGGGTGGATCCATGATCCAAACGGTCATTCGACAGGCGGATGGGGGCTAACATTAACTACACGTGATATGGCACGATTTGGCTACCTTTATTTAAACAATGGTATTTGGGATTATAAAAGGATTCTCTCGGAGGTATGGGTTCGTAAATCAACGGAGATGAATCATAACAATTACGGTTATTTATGGTGGCTACGGCAAGAAGATGGATTTTCTACCTTTTCAGCAATAGGGGATGGGGGCAATATGATTTGTTGTATACCAAACATGAATATGATTGTAGCAATTAGTTCACAATTCATTATGAATCCACGAGATAGATGGCCATTAATAAAAGACTATATAATCCCAGCGGTATTATAATTTTTCTATTGTACATAAAAGTAGGTATATGAGTTATCAAAATAACATCTACTTAAACCAATCTTACAATTAAGTTGATCCTCTCCGAGAAGAAATGAAAAGGTGGCGAAAGTCTTTTACATTCCTAACGGGGAGGTTTTTTTATTATCAGGGAAAATGCAATAATTTTCTATAGCGAAAACAAAGTGACAGCAGAAGTTTACCACCTCTATTGAGGTAAAGAAGAATGCGGTTTTAAGTCACTTTTGGAGCGGGTGTTCAAACATCCGCTTAAATAGAGGAACTGAGTGTAAATATGCTATGTCCTGTGGCAATAACTGAGTGACCAACTTCGTATTTACCTAAAGCCTTCTGCCGAGCCATAATGATATGCTACTTTTACTAAAAATTTATTAAATAAAGAGAGGGAAGAAATGAGTAGCTACTTGGTTGTCCTTATAGTCATGATTCTTCTTATGTTAAGGGAGAAAAAAGTTAGACCAACTAGAATGTGGATAATACCGATTTTGTTAATTGGGATAACGTGTACTTCTATTTTGAGTTCAGATAAATTATCACCGAGAAGCTATATGTTGTTCTTCATTTGTTTAACAATTGGCATAGGTATCGGAATTTGGAGAGGAAAATTAGAAAAAATCCGTGTTCATCATGAAAGAGGAATCGTAACTACACAAAGCTCTATCGCTGGAGTTATTGTATTTCTAGGAATTCTTATATTGCGCCTACTTGCAGTAAAATGGGGAAAAGAGCATGCTGTCATATCCTTAACGAATGCTCTTATGTTTATACCGCTTGGTAGTGTATGTGCTCGTCGGTTTATTATTTATAGGAGATACAAACAACTTACTGGATGAAAAATATGGATTTTAAAACATTTCTGTTCCTATCTTTGGTGCAGTTGATCGAACGAGAGCGGTTGTATATGCTATTCGCAATGGAATAGTTTTGTAGAAATAAAATTGTGAACAGTTACTATTCCTATAATAAATACTATAAAGTCCATAATATACAAAATTTTCGAAAATATGATAAACTAATAGCGTGAAAAGGAGGATGTTAGCATGACCGTACAACAATTTACTGACTATGTAAAAAAAATGAAGCACTACGGAGAAGCATTAAGTGTGATTTATTGGGATATGCGCACGGGTGCACCTAAGAAAGGATTAGCTCAGCGTTCAGAGGTAGTTGGAACATTATCGGCTTCTTTATTTGACATGCAAACGAGTGAAGAGTTAGGGCAATTACTTACAGATCTAGAGGGGCAAAAGGCAGATCTTGATTATGTTACGCTGCGTTTAGTTGAGGAAGTTCGTAAAGAGTATGATCAAAATAAAAAAATTCCGGCTGATGAATATAAGACATTTGTCATTTTACAATCTAAAGCGGAAACAGCATGGGAAGAAGCAAAAGCGACGAATAATTTTGCGTTATTCCTACCTTATCTAGAGGAAATGATAAGCTGGCAGAAGAAATTCATTCAATATTGGGGGATTAAAAACGGTTCTCCGTACAATACATTACTAGATTTATATGAACCTGATATGACGACTGATGTTTTAGATCAAGTTTTTAGTCAATTACTTGAAACAATCGTTTCGCTTGTGCAAAAGATTACAGCTTCACCAAATAAACCAGCTACAAGTATTTTATTTAAGCATTTCCCTCGTGAATCTCAGCGTGCATTATCATTAGAAATGTTAGCACAACTTGGCTATGATTTTGATGCAGGTCGCTTAGATGAAAGTGTGCATCCATTTATGATTGGCTTAAATCATGGAGATAATCGTATTACAACGAAATATGATGAAAATGATTTCCGCTCAGCAATTTTTGGAACTATACATGAGTGTGGACATGCTATGTATGAGCAAAATATCGATGTCAAGCTTGATGGTTTACCGTTAGCAACAGGTACATCTATGGGCATACATGAGTCCCAATCTTTATTTTATGAAAATTTTGTAGGTAGAAACGAAAAGTTCTGGGAGCATAACTACGCGCGACTTCAAAAGTATTCACCTGAGCAATTTGGGGATGTAGCATTAGCTGAATTCCTGCGAGCAATTAATATGGTGGAGCCATCGTTTATTCGTATTGAAGCAGATGAGTTAACGTATCCACTACATATTATGATTCGCTATGAAATTGAACGTGATTTATTCAATGGCGATCTTCAAGCGAAAGATCTTCCAGAAGTATGGAATGATAAATACGAAGAATATTTAGGCATTCGTCCTGACACAGATGCAAAAGGGGTACTACAAGATATGCACTGGTCAGGTGGCATGTTTGGCTATTTCCCATCCTATGCTTTAGGAATGATTTACGCTGCACAATGGAAGCATGCAATGGATAAAGATCTTCCAAACTTTGATGAGCTGTTAGAAAAGGGAGAGCTCATACCAATTCGAGAGTGGTTAACAGACAAAGTCCATCAATACGGCGCGCTGAAGAAGCCGTTCGAATTGCTACAGGAAGCAACAGGGGAAGGCCTAAATGCAAAATACTTAGCAAACTATTTACAAGAAAAGTATACAAAGCTGTATCAGCTCTAAAGGACAAAGCGATTTCTCTGTAGTAGAGGAATCGCTTTTCATAATGTCGAAAAACAAAATGAATGTTGTGGCGTTTTCGATGAGGGTGGATCTAAGTTACTCGCTCACCTGGGGGAGGGAGTTGTGCAACTTCCTCCGTTTAAGTATTTTGCTGATTCGCTTTGGCAGAAAAACACATCTTGTTGCTGCCGCTCCGTTTCGTACATAAAAAATATGCTATGTGAATTGGCTGATTGAAGTGGAGGCTGACGACTCTTGGGGATCCGCGTCACAGATAAGACCCTGGAGCGAACTTTCGCGAGTGAAACTGCTCATCGGACGCCCCCAGGAAGCTTTGCTCTGTGCGAAAGCGAAATGTTTTCTGTGGGAAAGCGAAGCGACAGCTGCAAAGCTCACAGCCGGAACTGAAATCAACCCCTCGTTTTGCATAAAAGCTTTTCTTTAATTAATACCTTAATTACATTTTTTCAGCAAAGTAAAAAGCGATTTCTCAGCTAGAGAAATCGCTTTTTTTAAGAAGATGGAAAACATTGTTACCAAAGTTTATAGCCTTTAGAGCCTGGAGGGGAATTAGAAATAATATCGATAATTGGAATAGTGTAAGCGAATAAAATTAATGCTACTAAAATAACAAGCCATACTTTAAAGTTCTCTAGAATAGCTGGAGTAGTACCACCATTTTCATGTACTTCACCAACTGGGAATTCCTCTTCGCCTTTTGGTGCAAACCATGCTAATTTCACCACAATATAAAGTATGATGATGATAGCGATGAACAGTATTGTACCACCGACAGCTTGAGCGATTTGATAAGGAATCCAATCATATGCTTGTTGAGCACCGCCATACTCAGAGTAATCAGATCGACGAGGTGCACCGAACAGACCTGCGATATGCATAGCGGAAGACATAATTGTCATACCAGTTGCCCATAAAATAGCGGCAAAATTACCAAGATTGTTTAAAGATTTAGTCAATGTACGACCTGTTAAATATGGTATTAACCAAAATGCTGCACCGAAATAAGTTAAAACGGCTGTTGTTGCAATTGTTAAATGGAAATGCCCTGTAACCCAAATAGTATTATGGATTAATTGGTTCATTTGGTAAGAAGCATTGATGATACCGCCAGCGCCACCAGGAATAAACGCTAGCATACCGATAAATGGTACGAAGAAACGAGCATCTTTCCAAGGTAACTTTTTGAACCAGCCATAAAGACCTTTCCCACCTAATTCGCGACCACGTAATTCAAACATGGCAAACATCGAAAAGGCAGTCATTAAGGATGGTACGATTACGGCAAATGTTAAAACAACTTGTATGAATTTCCATGTGCCAGTAATACCAGGCTCTGTTAATTGGTGATGAATCCCAACTGGTACAGAGAAAATTAAGAATAGCATAAATGACAGTCTTGCTAAAGAGTCAGAGAAAATTTTCCCGCCAATAACCTTCGGAATAATAACATACCAAACCATATATGCTGGTAATAACCAGAAATAAACAAGCGCATGACCGAAATACCAGAATAATGTACGGGATAGTGCTATGTCGACACGTTCAACAAAACCTAAGGACCATGGTAGTAACTGGAATAAAACAGAAGCAGCTACACCTAGAGTTGCTACAAACCACATTAAATTATTTACAACAACCATAAATGATAGTAATGGGCTTCGTTGTCCGCTTCCCTTGTTTTCTTTACGCCACTGTGTATAGCGTAATATTTGACCCGCGCCGCCAACCCAAGAACCAACAACGACTAATGTTAGGCCAAAATAGAATATCCAGTGAGCTTTCAATGGAGCATAGAATGTATATAAAACAGATGCCTCATTAAGTAGAACCATTGTTGCAGCTGCTGCTGTACCGATAGTCATTAACCAGAAGCCGATCCAACCAAGGCGACGTTGACCGTCTGAAAAAGTCCCTGACGTACGGCTAACACTAGCAATTTGGAAACCAAAAATAAAGAATGTTGTTAAAATAAGACCGAGTAAAACACCATGTACGGTTAAAACTTGATAGTAACCAATGCCTGCTGGTAATGTAAATTGACCAGAACGAACGAAAACTTGTAATAAACCAGCAAGACCCCCTAATAACAATGCGATGAATGCCACATAAATATGTGCCATCGCAAGCTTCGCATCACGACGATCCACTTTTGTCAAATTATTGTTGAGACTCATTTGGCTTCACCACCTTTAGCATAGAGTGCATCATCGTATGTCCTGTACCACAGTATTCATTACATACGATTAAAAACTCGCCTTCTTTATTTACTGTAGTTACATATTCAGAAATGTAACCTGGTTCAAGCATCATATTAATATTTGTACCTGCAACTTCAAAACCGTGCATTACATCTGCACTCGTTGCAATAAATTTCACTTTAGCTCCAAGTGGCACTTCAATTTCTGGAGGATTGTAGTTAAATGCTGATGCTAAAACAACTACTTCGTAATCCCAATCTTTACCTTCTACTTTATGTACACCCGGGTTATCGAAAGGTGCAAATTCTCTTACTTTCTCATAATCTAGTGTTTTTTTACCATTGTTCGGATGTGAGCCTTGATGGAATGCACCGATGCCTAGAATGATAAGGAATGCTACTAAAGTAGTAACTCCAAACACAAGCCAATATTTTTCATACTTATGTAAGTGCATATGTCTCTGTCCTTTCTTAGTAGAATCATTATGCCTCGGCATAATTGCCGCTGTCGCTACGCTTTCGCGCAAATAAACAATGCTTCTGAAATCGGCTTTGTGCTTGCACAAACGATTCCGTGACATCCGCCGGAGGCTTTAACTTCTTTCAGCGGGCGTTTGAATACTCGCTGAAAAATCCGCATTCATCCACCACTTATAGAGGTGAAGACTTCTGTACCTGACGCTTCGTTTTTGCTACAAAAAACAATTGCTGAAAGAAGTTAAAAACGATTGATGAACAAATCGAAGCAGTACACCCAAAGCAAGATAATGATGATTCCTACTCCAAATACCGCATAGAGTGAACCTTTTAAATTTTCATCTGACTTTTTTTTATTTGCCATTTTTGCTCCTCCTACGCTTTTATTGTGTCTTTCTAATTGCCATGATATATAAATAAATTTCTTTTAGATGTGAAAAAAATCACATATATTGGCGAAATGTGTGAAAAAAATGTGAAGAATTGAGGGTGGAATAAAAAATAGCTAACTCAATAGTCATTGAGATAGCCACTTATTGGTTAAAATTAGAGGAATTATTATTAAAATATCTTTATTTTCAAGAAAATTTACTAATTGTATTTTGGACTTAAGCCTAATGGGGTATCCACTGTTAATTATAGAGAATGACAAAGTGTGTTCATAAATGTTTAATGAATTGGCATAGGATATATCATTTGGGATAGTTCGATATTCTAGTACTCTATTCTCCTTCAATTGTTAAAAGAACTGTCAGCGGACCAACACTTGGAATTGTAACAGGGAGTATAAATGCCTTTTCAAAGCCGTATAACTTCGTGTTGCCAACCATCACTGTTGGCGGTGTGATATCAATTTCTAAGCTTTCTTGTCCTACAGTAGTGCATAAATTTCCTGCAATCATATTCCCGAATTCTCCTGTAAAGGATTCCAACATTTCTCCTTCAAGAGGCATGCCAAACATTATATTGCCGATACCACTAAAAATTTCAGGAGAGGAATCAATGATTACACGGCCCTTTAAATCTCCTATTAAACCGATTAAAACACCCATTTGCTGTTGTTGAAATGGTTCAGAAATAATACTAGGTGTTTTTACCTCTATATCCATAGGAAGGATCGATTTTAAAGCGTGAATTGTCCCGTTTAAAATAGTTTGAAAGTACTTCGAATTACTCATCATTATCGCATCCTTTTTCCGACTTTTCTACATCTTACCATGTTAAATGGGTAAGATGAAAGTATGTCTTGACGAATTAATGGGAAATTTATATTATATTAATGAGAATGATTTTCAAAATCAATAAATGGACGTAAGACTTTTCGAATACAAATATTTATTTATTAAAAGGAGCGGTTAGCGATGACATTCGTATTTATTGGAGCGGCAGTGGTTATCTATATTGGAGTGGGAAAACACGTTATGAAACAGGCGACTGCACATTTGAAATAAGAGGATATCAATTAAGACAATTATTATATAGGTAGAGCATGATCTAAGTAATTTTGAGATCATGCTTTTTTTATCGATCTTTCATAAAAAGGGGAGAGTTGTTTGTTTTTTCTGAAATATATTGTAAATGGGAGTCGCTTTTTGTAGAATTAAAAAAATTAGTTATATGGTGCAATGTGGGTCATTGATGAATACAGTCGTTATTTAGGTTACAGAATTCGCACTAGAAATAACAATAATAAAAAAGGATGGGCAATCAAGCGATGTCCTATAGAAATTAAGGTGAAGATAACATGACAAAAATATTGTTAACAGGGTTTGTACCATTTCTTGAGTATAAAATTAATCCAACAATGCAAATTGTAGAAAACTTACATGGAGAAATGATGGATGGCTATGAAATTATAGGACGCATTTTGTCAGTAGATTTTCAGCAATCTGCTCAGCAGCTAAAACAATATATTGCTGAGATAAAGCCAGAAATCATTATTTCATTAGGCTTAGCTGGAGGACGTTTTAAAATAACACCTGAGCGAATAGCGATTAATATTAAAGATGGCGAAGCGGATAATAATGGTTATACACCAACAGATGAGAGCATTTATGATGGCGGTGAAGACGCGTATATAACGAATTTACCTATTAGAAATATGGTGAATCGATTATGCAAAGAGGGGTATCCAGCGGAAATATCAAATACGGCGGGTACCTATTTATGCAACAATATTATGTATGAAGGGCTAGTTTATGCAAAGCAACATAAAGGAGTCCGCGCTGGATTTATTCATATTCCTGCGTCATTTGATTTGGCGATTCAGCATGGAAAAATCCCGGGATGGAATATTCAAGATTTAATAACATCTATTAGGCTCTGTATCGAGGAGACAATTCGTGCAACAAATGATTGACTTTCCTATTAGTGAGTCGATCAAATGCATTGATTCAAAACAGGCTTGTACATGTCAAAAGTATTCTAACATCAAATGGAGTGATGTCATGTCAGTATAGCAAAAGAAAAAAGTGCACTGGATTATGAAAATGGAAAATAACAATAATGGATGCTCTTAAATTTTATAAGGCATCCATTATTGTTATTATATGAAGATTATTTTAGATTCGTATAACAACATCCATTTCTTTCTCTTCCCAATTTCCCGAAGCTGATTAAAGTGTAGTCACTAATTCAACAGCCTCAACAATAATTGGTGTTCCTGCTGGTAAAGTGCCTGTAACAGTTTGGAATGTTAATTCTGTTGCAGAAACTGAATAGGAACCACCCTCCTGAAGCACCCCATTTATATATAAATTATAGTACCCGTTTGTTACGATTGGGAAAGTAGTTGCAGCAGAACCGCTATCATTTAAAAAGGTAGTAGCTGCAAGTGTTGTACCATCAGAGATCGTTAAAGGTGTTGCTAAAACATTGAAAAATCTAGTCGAAGTACCTGTAACATTGACATGAATATTAATAATAGAAAGTGCCACTTATTTTCACCCCCTTTCAGGTTTGTTTCTTACATTGCAGTAAATCCTAATGATTCTATGATGATTGGAGTTCCTTTATAAATTGTTGATTTATCTGGACTTAAGGTTAATGAGGTTGGGATTATAGTATAAATGCCACCTTCCTGCATTACGGCATTGATATAAAGATTAACGTAGCCATTCGGATTAAAAATCTTAAATTCAGTTGCTAGGTTTCCATCATCATCCCAAAATTGGCTAGCAAGTAGTGTCACCCCATTCGTTAAATGAATATCTGATGTAGCAATAAAGAAATATCTATTTACTGTTGGAATGATTGTTCCAATAGGTTTAATAACCGGGGGAGGCTCTACCGAAGGAATGGTACTAGCTTTTATTCGAGGCCAAATAAACCGATCTTCACACCCACATTTACATTCTTGCTCGATTTTACCGTGACCTCTATAATTCACCATTTTTTTATCACCTCATTTAATTGTTTGTCCCTCATTTCGTTTTGTAGTTATAATTTCCACTGCATTTAGAAATTTTAGTATGGCAATCGCATAATATCTCTTTTTAAAACTTAATTTTCCTTACCTTAAAATATGGAGAAAATTATTATTTACTTAGTTGTGCAACCATTGTGGAATAGAAACTAGTAGTTTAATAAATGGCCTACCTTTGTTAGAGACTCTGGAGCGAAGCGGCTTATCGGACGCCCCCAGGAAGGTTTGCTCGGTAGCGACAGCAACAATGATTTACCTATGCGAAAGCGGAGCGACAGCAACAATGTATTAACTGTGCGAAAGCGAAGCGACAGCAACAATGTATTAACTGTGTGATAGCGAAGCGACAGCAACAATGTTTTACCTGTGCGAAAGCGAAGCGACAGCAACAATGTTTTACCTGTGCGAAAGCGAAGCGACAGCAACAAAGCGCCGAGTTGGAACGTAAATCAACCACACGTTTTGAGAGTGAGCCTGAATAATGCATTTTTTTTGATTAAACAGGACGATATGGATGAATATGGCGTCTGAAACCTTTATATATGTGCTTTTCAAAGTAAATTAGTGTTATACTTTGCTTGTCGAATAAGGTAGAATACTAATTATGACTATCTTCATTCAGAAAAATACCACCTCTGAAGTGGTAAGATGAATGCGGATATTGTTACTTTCTAAACATTACTGTAATAGAGGAACTCAGTCTAAGAACGTCACGTCCTATGGCAATGACTGAGTGACCAACATCGTGTTGCTGCCGTTGCGTTAGCACTTGCTTTCTCCTGCGGATGTCATGGATTTTTAAAGGAGTGAAATTGTGCATTGTTGATCGGCGCGAAAGCGAAGTGACAGCGGCAATTACGCCAAGGCGAAATTGATTAATATGAATAAAGGGGTTACTGGTTTTATGAATGATTTTGAACAACAGTTGGAGGCGCTATTAAAGCAAGCTTCGTTACAATACATAATTTATCAGCATAATGGTGATACAGAGCGTATGGATAAGACATCACTTTTTGCGCGTAAAATACAGCAAAAAGAATATGTTATCGGCTTTGCTGGCCATTTCTCTGCTGGTAAGTCTAGTATGATTAACGCGCTATCAGGTGAAGATTTACTTGCGTCAAGTCCTATTCCAACGAGTGCCAATATCGTCAAAGTCCATAAATCAGATGAAGACTTTGCGATTGTCTATATGCACAATGAAAAACCTGTAAAATTTGAAGCAGGTTATGATTTTAAAACAGTGAAAGAGCTTAGTAAAAATGGGGACCTAGTGTCTCAAATTGAAATTGGTCATAGTACATCGACATTACCATTAGGCGTTACAGTGATGGATACGCCAGGTGTCGACTCGACAGATGATGCACACCGTATGTCAACAGAGTCAGCCCTTCATATTGCTGATATCGTATTTTATACAATGGACTACAATCACGTGCAATCAGAATTGAATTTTCAATTTACAAAGCAATTAATGAAGTACAATCCAAACGTTTATTTAATCGTAAATATGATTGATAAGCATAATGAAAATGAATTAAGCTTCGAGGAATTTAAAGCAACTGTTCACAATTCCTTTGCAGCTTGGGGAGTAGTACCTAAAGGTGTATTTTTCACTTCATTAAGAGAGCCTGAGCACCCTCATAATGATTTTAAAGCTGTTAAAAAAATTGTTATGGATAGTATGAATGATTGGCAGGATCAACTTGTACAGACAGCATCAAATACACTGCGTTTATTACAAAGTGAACATGACACTTATTTATCAGAAGAAAGAGAAGATCGTTTAGACATCGATGAAGATGTATTAAGTGCCGATGACTGGGCAAACCATAAAGATATTTTAGAGCAGTACAATAAACTAAATCGTCAAGTTGAATTGTTCTCGATTGAGGCATGGAATGAAACGTTCGAGGACCAGCGTAAAGAACTTCTTGCGAATGCTGCCATTATGCCAGCTGATTTACGCGATAAATTACGTCTATATTTAGAGAGTCAGCAAGAGGGTTTCAAGGTAGGAGGCTTATTTACTGCTAAGAAAAAAACAGAGGAAGAGCGTAACCGCCGCAAAGAGGATGCCTATAGTGCCTATCAAAATGTTGTGCATGCACAAATTACTGGACATTTAAAGGGGCTAATGAAAAAGGTCTTAAAGGATGTTAGTGCATTAAATGAAGAACGTGCTACCGCTATTGATGCCTATGCCTTTGAATTGCCATTCGCCCTTATTGAGCAGCAGGTACAAGTTGGTGCTCTATTAACTGGAGATGCAGTTCTAAACTTCGCAAACCGTGTAGCAGAGGCAACAAAACGCTACTTCATCCAGGAAACAGATAATTGGAAGGATGCACAAGCGACAATTTTAGAAGCAGTGGCTACTGAAATAGCTGCACCATCTAAATTAAAAATGGCTGGGATGCAAGCGAAAGTTGATGCTATTCAGGCAGTGCTTGAAATCGAGGGTTATCAACAATATAGTGCGAGTATTATGCATCAGGCAAGCAATGAAATACGTCAGCTAGCAAATCAACAGCTTACAAGATGGAATCAAGCCTTTAAGCAAGATTTAGCGGATATTCGATTGTTTGATGAATCGATGTTAAAGCCAAAAGAGGAAGCGTTACAACAGGAAGAGGCACAGCAAGCAGTAAGTGCAACAAGCCTACCTATTGAGGGTGTAGTGAAGCGTGCACTTCATACGGCAAACTCGGTAAAGGATGTACAAGGCTTTGCGGAAGTAGCAACTTACTTAGAAAATAAAGTAGAACGATTACAGAAAAAAGATTTCACAATCGCGCTTTTCGGTGCATTTAGTGCAGGGAAATCTTCATTCTCTAATGCGTTAATGGGTGCTAAAGTTTTACCAGTATCACCAAACCCAACTACAGCGGCTATTAATAAAATTCGTCCTGTGACACCAGAGCATCCGCATGAAACAGCCGATGTACTGTTAAAAACAGCTGACCAAATGCTAGAGGATATTCAAGCTTCATATGCAGCAGTTGGTTTATCAGTTTCTTCTTTAGAAGAAGCATTTACTCGTGCAGATGAAGGGCTTGCGGTACAGCTATCGGACGAACGCTTAAATGTGCATAAATCATTTATTCGTGCATATAAAGAAGGATTCCCAACATTTAAGTCTGAGCTTGGAAAAGTATTACGTGTTAACCGTGAAGAGTTCGAAAAATTTGTTGCGCAGGAAAATAAATCATGCTTTGTCGATAATATTGATTTCTATTATGATAGTCCGTTAACACGCATGGGTGTCACACTCGTTGACACACCAGGAGCAGATTCTATTAATGCGCGTCATACAGGAGTTGCGTTTGAATATATTCGTAATGCTGATGCAATCTTGTTTATTACTTATTATAATCATGCTTTTGCTAAAGCTGACCGTGAGTTTTTAATTCAGCTAGGGCGTGTGAAGGATGCCTTCGAACTTGATAAGATGTTCTTTATCGTCAATGCGATTGATTTAGCGACAACAGAAGAAGAGCAGGAAGATGTAAAAGGCTATGTACGTTCAGAGCTACAACGCTTTGGCATTCGCTTCCCTCGACTTTACGGTGTATCAAGCTTATTGGCATTGAAGGAAAAAGTAGAGGGTGCTGATTTAACATCAGGTATGCCACCTTTCGAAGATGCCTTCCATACATTCTTAAATGATGAATTAAGTGCATTGGCTGTTCAGGCACTTGCAGAAGAAGTTGATAAAACGGAGCAACGTTTAGGTGACTTAATTGCGCAGACTGAAGAGAACTTAAAGCGTAAGGATGAGCGTTTAGAGGAATTAACAACTCTTGAACAGCATATAACATCGAAGTTTAATTCACTTAATACAAGTATGTTAGAAAGTGAAACGAAGCAAGAACTTGATGAATTATTATATTATGTTCTTCAGCGTGTGTATTATCGTTATCCAGAGTTCTTTAAGGAAGGCTACAATCCTTCAATATTTGCAGCAATGCCAGCACAGCAAGCATTAGAGCATGCTTTAAAAGAAGTCATGCAAAGTTTACGCTTTGACTTTACACAAGAAATGCGAGTAACAAACTTCCGTTTATCACAGTTTATTAATAAGAAGATGCAATTACGCTTTAAAGATGAAGTACGTGAGCTGAAAGAATTAAACCGTAGCTTCTCGTTCCTAGCGTTTGAATCTTCCGAGCCAGATTTACTTGATTTTGAAGGACCATTTACAGATATCGCAAAATATTCGAGTGTTAAATCACACTTCCGCAATCAAAAGGCATTCTTTGAGAAGAATGAAAAAGTGAAGCTAAGTGAGGCACTTGAAGTATTAACAAAACCAGATGCGCAAAACTATTTAGATTCACAGAAAGTATCCCTTATGACATGGGCTATTACCTATATTGCTGAGGAGGCAGAGCAATTACGTCTGCATATTTACCATCAGGCACTTGAACAAATTGCAACAGAAAGACTTGCACTTCAGGAAGAAAGTCGTTTAGCTTCTTGGAAAGCTATTTACGAACAATTACAATACGCATGAGGTGATTCGTTTGGGAAAAGTATTCAAATCAGTTGAGGAAATTCAGTTAGATGGAGTCCGTTTCGTAGATGCTCGCTTTGATTTACAAAACAAAGAGGCAGGGAATAAACTATTCGAAGAGGGACACGCACCAGGAGCGGTTTATATCGATCTAGAGCAGGATCTATCAGATATGAGGTCAAGCAATGGCCGCCATCCTATGCCAAATAAAGAAAAGCTATCGGCATTATTTCAAGGATTAGGATTACACTATGAAGATCAAATTGTCGTTTACGATCAAGGCGCTGCACCATTTGCACCACGTGCCTGGTGGATGCTGACATATGCGGGCTTTCCAAATGTAGTGATTGTGAATGGTGGTGCACCTGCACTCGAGGAAAAAATATCTTTTACAAAAGACATTATAAAATACCCACCGTCTACGATTGAATTTGTTTGGCGAGATGAACTGTATGCTCCACGTGAAGCAGTAAAAGCCATTGTCGATGGAGAAGTCAAAGCAACGTTGCTTGATGCACGTGCCGCAGCTCGCTACCGTGGTGACATAGAGCCTCTTGATATGGTAGCTGGGCATATACCAACGGCTAAAAACTTTGACTGGGAACAATTAAAGTCAGATGGTCGTCTACAAGCGAATGATGAGTTACGCAGCAAGGTTTCTCAAGACGAGCACGTTGTTGTGTATTGCGGCAGCGGTGTTACAGCATCGCCATTGTATGCAGTACTAGCAGATGAAGGTTATGAAAATATTCAACTGTATGTAGGTAGCTTTAGTGACTGGATTACACAATATGATGTAGAAAAAGGAACTAATGAATAAATGATTGAGGAAGAAACGCTCACTTTTGTGGGCGTTTTTTGTTTTTTATTGGAGTGGAAAGGGGAGTAAGGGCGGAGCGACGGAACGAAAAAACGAAGGGAGGTAAAGGAAGGCAAGTTTGACTGATTGAAAAACAGAAGTGACGGAAAGAAAGGTAAGAGCGACGTAAGGAAGTCAAAGCAACGGAAAGAAGAGCCGAAGTGACGGAAGGAAAGAGTGAAACGACGGAAAGAATCCCCAGAATGACGGAAAGAAAGCCCGAAGCGACGGAAAGAAGTGACGGAAGGAAGTCAAAGCGATGGAAAGAAGATCCGAAGTGACGGAAATAAGAGTCAAAGCGACGGAAAGAAGAGCCGAAGTGACGGATCGCGAACATCTCTGATAAAAGTGCAAGAATCGCTGATAAAATCGCAAACATCGCTGATAAAACCGTGAACATCGCTGATAGAACCGCATACATCGCTGATAAAACCGTGAACATCGCTGATAGAACCGCATACATCGCTGATAAAACCGTGAACATCGCTGATAGAACCACAAACACACATCGCTGATAGAATCGCGAAAAAGCTTGTTAGCAGCGTTCTTTGTGTGGTTAGCGGCGAAACTCAAAGTTTTAGCGGCGAATTCCAACGTAAGATGTAAAATTCAGGAAAACTAAAATCAGGGTTGAAAAACTTTGTATAGAATTTTACACAATATTAAGGACTTGACGCGGAAGGGAAGTCAAAGCGACGGAAAGAAGAGCCGAGGTGACGGAAAGAAATCCAAAGTCGCCCCGCCCAAAACGTGGATAGAATCGTCAAAAACGTGGATAGTCCCGCTCAAATCGTGGATAGAAATGTCAAAATCATGGATAGCCCCCCCAGGATAGAATCGTCAAAATGATGGATAGTCCCACCAAAACGTGGATAGACCCGTCAGAGCGACGGAAAGAAAAGCTGAAGCGACGGAAAGAAGAGCCGAGGTGACGGATAGAAATCCAAAGTCGTGGATAGCCCCCCAATCGTGGATAGAATCGTCAAAATGATGGATAGCCCCCAATCATGGATAGCCCCACCCAAAACATGGATAGAATCGTCAAAAACGTGGATAGCCCCACCCAAATCATGGATAGCCCCATCAAAGCGAACAATTATGAAACAATATATGAGGATTGTACCCTCTGCTACCGTAATCTGGACTTTTCTAATGAATCCATGGTCTCTCTAAATGCTAGGAGGTTTAACGAGTTGTGATGTATTCATAAAATGACTGGTTATTCATTTTATGCTACACTCTTTTTACAAAGGGGGAAAAGGATGATTAAACGAGAGAAAAGTATAGAGATTCAACAAAATCGTGATGTGCAATGTGCTCACGGTAAAGTGGCAGTTCATGGGATAGGAATGAGTGTTTATAGTTTTTTTGTGGATGGTTTACTAATTGATACAGGCTCATATTCACTTTCACGGGAGTTCCAATCCTTTTTTAACGAAATACCGATTGAGCAATTGGCGCTCACACATTCTCATGAGGATCACTCAGGAAATGCAGCGTGGATTCAGCAACACAAGGGTGTACCTATCTATGTTCATCGTGATTCGGTGAGCCTTTGTGCAAAGGATGGGGAGTATCCTTTTTATCGGCAGGCATTATGGGGTGAGCGACCAGCGTTTATTGCCCAACCATTTAGCAATACATTACAAACGAAATCAGCTAAATGGGACGTTATCGAAACACCAGGGCATACGACAGATCATGTATCATTTTACAATCGAGAAACAGGTGCTATGTTTACAGGTGATCTGTATATACAGACGAAAACTAAGGTTGTCCTTGATGAAGAAAATATCGTACATACCTTGGCGTCATTGAAGAAAATATTAAACTATGATTTCGAAGAAGTTTATTGCTGTCATGCGGGCTTATTAGCGGATGGTCGAGCGAAAATACAAGAAAAAATTGCTTATTTAGAAGAAATGGAACGCAATGTAAGGCAATTATTTGATAAAGGTTATTCGGTAGAAGAAATAACAAAATCAATCTTTTCTCGTGATTACCCGATTACCAAAGTATCGGAAGAACAGTGGTCTTCCAAGCATATTATCACTGCTTTTATAAATAAGTTTGCGCAAGAGTCCTTAAAATAAGGGCTCTTTTTTTGGGCTTTGAAACGAGTGATTCATACTTGAGGATGCATAAACTTTGTGAAAAAATGTGAAGAAAATGTGACGGAACCAGCTGGGATAATGGATACGCTTACATTAGTTTGTGAAAAAATTCTCATTTACACAAGAAAAATACTATGTGAAAAGTTGAACAGGCTTAGTGGCGGTATTTGTACATTTTTTATAAAGCTAATTGATTTAAATGTTATATTAAAATAATTGATTGTGAACTTAATAACAAAGGGTGAAATTAGTAGAACTAATAATAAATAGCGTTATTTCGAAGGAAAATTAAAATTGACAGAAAATTCGTTGACTTTATTTTCACAAAGTATTATGATTCTGGAATATATAATAATTGAAAAGAAAAGGATGGGATTGAATGGATATTATGAAAAAGGCTTTAGAAATGCACGAGTATTATAGTGGGAAATTAGAGGTGATTTCTAAAGTACCTGTGCAAGATTCATATGATTTAAGTCTCGCGTATTCGCCAGGGGTAGCTGCGCCTTGTGTAGAGATTGAAAGAAATCCATCGCTTGTTTACGACTATACAATGAAAGGGAATATGGTAGCGGTTGTTTCAGATGGTACGGCGGTATTAGGGTTAGGGGATATTGGCCCGAAGGCAGCATTACCAGTAATGGAGGGGAAGGCTATTTTATTAAAGCGTTTTGCCAATGTTGATGCTTTTCCTATTTGTTTAGATACGAAAAATGCGGATGAAATCGTCAGCATTGTGAAGGCGCTTGCTCCCACTTTTGGTGCTGTAAATTTAGAAGATATATCAGCGCCAAGATGCTTTGAAATTGAAGATCGTCTGCGCCAAGAATGTGATATTCCTGTGTTCCATGATGATCAGCATGGAACGGCGATTGTAGTAGGTGCAGGGATGATTAATGCCAATCGTATTGTGAAGAAAGATGTGGCAACGATGAAGGTCGTTATTAATGGTGCAGGAGCAGCCGGTATTGCTATTTTGCGTATTCTTGTGCAAATGGGCTATAAAAATATTTATATGTGCGATACAAAAGGTCTCATTTATGAAGGTCGCGCTGAAGGTATGAATCCAATTAAAGACACAGTGGCCCATTTAACAAATCCTGAAAAAATACACGGAACATTGGAAGATGCCATTAAAGGTGCTGATGTCTTTATCGGCGTATCGGTTGCTAATTTATTAACAGAAGCACATATTGCTTCAATGAATGATGATCCAGTCGTGTTTGCACTAGCAAATCCAAATCCTGAAATTACGTATGAAAATGCTAAAGCATGGGGTGTACGTATTATGGGGACAGGACGCTCCGATTATCCAAATCAAATTAACAATGTGCTTGCTTTCCCTGGTATTTTCCGTGGGGCATTGGATGTTCGAGCAACAGATATTAATGAGGCTATGAAAATAGCTGCAGTGGAAGCGATAGCCGCTCTTGTAAGTGATAAAGAATTAACGGAGGAATATATTGTACCTAAATCATTAGATGAGCGGGTTGTTGAAATTGTTTCCCAAGCTGTAAGTGGAGCAGCTGTTGAGTCTGGTGTGTCGGAGCTATTCCAACAAAATACAGTGCTTTCAGTTTAACGTGAAAAAATCTCCCACTCTCATAGAGAGAGGGGAGATTTTTTACGTTCTGGCTAAAATGCCGATAGCTGCAAAGAGAACAATCATCAGAATAATAAGGACAATGAGAAGAATGCCTGGGATATAGAGTGTAAAGAAGGCCCTCCAATTGGTTATTTGGTGTGCTTCTGCAATAATTCCTACTGTAATAATAAGGTTCCAAATTGCAACCACAATCGATAATAAAATTGCAATCCAAATAACCCAAGGGTAAGGCCCGGCGAAGTCAGGATCCATTAAAGACTCAGGTGATGTAAATAACCAAATTAAATAAAAAGGAATAAGGACTATAGATGGAATAGCAGTTAAACTTAATCCTTTGAATAAGTGTGAGTACGTACCTGTCCCTTTAAAAAGTTTACCGAACAGCCAAGCGATTAGTGCAAGAAAAGCTGTACCGATTATTCCTGAAATCGGTGCTACAATAACACAAAATAGTAAGATAAGCCAAGGAGACAAGTCTATCACGGATATTTTATCAATAAGGTCTGAAAGTGTAACACCAATATAACCAATTGACAAAAGAAGAAGAGCAAAACCAATTGATTTTTCTTCTATCATGTAACGGGTTGTTTGCTTTGGGTGCAACCAAATAGACAAAAATGGATTAACCTTTAGCCTTTCTTGTGATCTTTCATTAAAGTCATCCATTAAATTACCTCCAAAATAATAGTATAAATGCATGATGCGTATAATTAGTATACGAGTGATTCGATGAAAAGTTTCGAAAAAACATTTTAGACAAAAAGAGCCGCAAGAAAGCGACTCTTTTGGAATACTCGTATCTAGTCAGGCATGGCATTTTAATAGAATAGTTTTTTACTCAGCCAACATAATTTTTTCAAGCTCTAATGGTTCTATGTATTGTTCGCCTTTGTAAGCACGCATATTACCACCTGAAATTTCATCTATTAATAAAATTTCATTTGTTTTAGCATCGCGGCCAAACTCTAGTTTGATATCATAAAGTGTTAACCCTTTTTTGTCAAGCTCTGCAGCAACAAATTTAGCAATTTCAATTGTACGTTGCTTTAAAATTGCGTATTCTTCATGTGCTAACAGGTTTAACATGGCTAAAGCATCTTCAGAAATGGGAGGATCTAGTCGATCATCATCTTTGATGGTAACTTCTACGAAAGAATCTAAGTCTTGTCCTTCTTTTACGTAAGCACCATAGCGACGTAGGAAAGAGCCAACTGCCTTGAAGCGGCAAATGACCTCTAAACCCTTACCAAAAACAGTTGCAGGCTTTACTGTCATTGTTGCATCGTTGAAGTTTGCATCAACGTAGTGAGTAGGAACACCTTGTTCGTTTAATTTTGAGTAGAAATAAGAAGTTAAGCGAAGTCCAGCTAAACCAGCGCCGTCGATTGTTAACCCTACAGTATTAGCACCTGGGTCGAATACGCCGTTTTCTCCAGTTACATCATCTTTAAATTTTAATAAGTAATGACCATCTTCTAATTGAAACACATTTTTTGTTTTACCTGTATACAATAATTCCACAAAAAACCCTCCAATATTTCGTAGTACTTCATTAGTATAACACGAATGTTTTAAATATTTAATACTAAAAATGTTCGTTTTAAACGATACTTTTTTATGTTTTTAACTTTATTTCTATTGACAAAACAAGGTGATAACGAATGTTCGTTATCACCTTGAATGATTGAAAGGATTCTGAAATTAATATTAATAAACGCCTTCAGCTAGCATACCATCAGCCACTTTTATGAAGCCAGCGATGTTCGCGCCAACTACAAGATTTCCGGGGTAGCCATATTTTTCAGCAGCTGCTTTGCTGTCCGCATAAATGTTTTTCATAATTTCATGTAATTTAGCATCTACTTTTTCAAATGACCAGAAAACGCGACTTGAATCTTGCGCCATTTCAAGAGCAGATACAGCAACACCTCCGGCATTAGCAGCTTTAGCAGGACCAAATAATACGCCAGCATTTAAGAATTCATTAATTGCTTCAAGATCTGATGGCATGTTTGCACCTTCACCAATAGCTTTCACTCCGTTTGAGATTAAAGTACGAGCTGAATCGCCATTGATTTCATTTTGTGTAGCACATGGAAGCGCGATGTCACAAGGGATCGTCCAGATACCAGTGCAACCTTCTGTAAATGTAGCATTTGGACGATAGTTTAGGTAAGTAGAGATACGATCGCCTTTTACTTCTTTAATTTCTTTAATTGCATCAAGATCTAAACCTTCTGGGTCATAAACATAGCCTGAAGAGTCAGAGCAAGCAACAACTTTTGCGCCATAAGCTTGTGCTTTTTCAATCGCATATGTTGAAACGTTACCAGAACCAGAAACTACAACTGTTTTACCTTCAAATGAATCGTTGACATCTTTTAGCATTTCGTTTACAAAATATACAGTACCATAACCAGTTGCCTCTTTACGGGCTAAAGAACCACCGTAGCCAGGAGTTTTACCAGTTAATACACCAGATTCGCTTGCTTTTGTTAAACGCTTATATTGGCCCCATAAATAACCTACTTCACGAGCGCCAACACCGATATCACCTGCTGGAACATCGACATCTGGACCAATATGGCGGTATAATTCAGTCATGAATGCTTGACAGAAACGCATAATTTCCGAATCTGATTTACCTTTAGGATCGAAGTTTGAACCACCTTTACCACCACCGATTGGTTGGCCTGTTAAAGCATTTTTAAAGATTTGTTCAAAGCCTAAGAATTTGATAATGGATTCATTTACGGAAGGGTGGAAGCGAAGACCGCCTTTGTATGGCCCCATTACGTTGCTGTATTGTACACGGTAACCACGGTTTACTTGAACATCGTTGTTATCATCTTGCCAAGCTACACGGAAAGAAATGATACGATCTGGCTCAACGATACGAGATAAGATATTGGCTTTAATATATTCAGGGTGTTGTGCAAATACAGGCACTAATGAAATGAAAATTTCTTCAGCTGCTTGTAAGAACTCTGCTTGATAACTATTTTGTTGTTTTAGTTGCTTGAATACGCCATCAACGTATTCTTTTGCTAATTGTTCGTTGCTTACAGTTGTAGTTGTCATAGTAAAAAACCTCCAGTTATTTGATAGTTGTATCGTATATCTATTTTTCACACTATTCAATAAAATACTTTTTCCAACAGTCTAAAGTTTGTGAAAAATTGAACAATCGAGGGGAGGAATTTATTATATTGAAATAATAACAGGTTGAGCGATCTATCTAATTATGAGAAAGGAATGATGCTTTATTGTGAAGGTTTTAATTGACGCTGATGCCTGTCCAGTCGTGGATTTAGCGTTATCTATATCATCTGAGTTTGAGATTGAAACAATCTTGTTTTGCGATACATCCCACCGTATCGAACGTGATAATGTAATAACAATTATGGTTCCAAAGGGTCCGGATTCGGTTGATTTTACGCTAGTGAATGCGCTTTCAAAACATGATATTGTCATTACACAGGATTATGGTTTAGCAGCTATGGTTTTGGCAAGAGGAGGTTATCCAATCGATCAAAATGGAAGAGAGATGTCTAATGAAAATATCGAACGTTTGCTCGATATGCGCCATGTTGGACAGAAAATTAGACGTGCTGGAGGACGGACGAAAGGGCCTAAAAAACGAACTCAAGAAAACAATATTTCGTTTGAATTGAAATTTCGACAAATTTGTGAACGAGCGATTTTAGCTCAAAAAATGGAGGAATCTGAAGGTGGAAAATGAGCGTAAACACGAACTATTAAATCAATTTCCGGGACTAAACGAGTTAGCAAATTATCATACTGTACTTTGGGAAAATACAAATCGAGAAAAAAAGGCGCAAACAAATCTTTTTTCAATGGAGGAAGTTGAGGAGGCAGAGGAAACGCTTAAACGCTTTTCTTCCTATTTAACTTTAGCATTTCCAGAGCTTTTGGAAAGCAAAGGGCTTATTGAATCGTCTTTACTAGATATACCTTGCATGAAGAAAGCTCTTGAAAAAGAATTTGATGTATTAATACCAGGTCAATTTATCTTAAAATGCGATCATGCCTTGCCAATTTCCGGCTCTATTAAAGCACGTGGTGGTATTTTTGAAGTATTAAGGCAGGCAGAACGGCTTGCGATCGCTAGTGGCAAGCTAACAAAAGAGGATAGTTATGCGATGCTGGCAACAGAGGACTTTCAATCGTTCTTTCAGCAATACACAATTGCCGTAGGTTCTACAGGTAATTTAGGATTGAGTATCGGCATTATGGGCAAAAAACTCGGCTTTAATGTCGTTGTACATATGTCGAGTGATGCAAAAGAGTGGAAAAAAGCATTACTGCGTGAAAAAGGTGCGACAGTTATTGAATATGAAGCAGATTATAGTGTTGCTGTAGAACAAGGTCGTCGAGAGGCTGAACAAGATCCTATGTGTCATTTTATTGATGATGAAAATTCGAAGTACCTATTTGCCGGCTATGCAGTGGCAGCAAAGCGTTTAAAAGCGCAGTTTGAAAAGACGAATATTTCTGTGGATGCTGCCCATCCATTGTTCGTGTATTTACCATGTGGTGTAGGTGGAGGACCAGGGGGGATTGCGTACGGGATACGTGAAATTTTTGGAGAGCATGCCCATATATTTTTCGCAGAGCCCGTAGCATCTCCTTGTATGACAATTGGCTTAATGACAGGTTTACATGATGAAGTTAGTGTAGAAGATATCGGTCTTACTAATAAAACCGAAGCAGATGGCCTTGCTGTTGGTCGTGCGTCAAAATTTGTTGGCAAAGTGATGGAAACATATATTAGTGGTTGTTATACAGTGAAAGATGAAGAATTATTTACGTCACTCGGTTTAGCGATGGATTCGGAAGGCCTGTTTTTAGAACCATCTGCACATGCAGGGATGTTCGGACCAATTCAGTTAATGAAAAATGGACAAAGTTATTTAGAAAAGCATGATTTAGTTAATAAGATGGAGCAAGCTACCCATCTTGTATGGGCAACAGGTGGAAGTATGGTGCCGGAGGAAATGCGTGAGGAATACATGGCAAAGGTGTGCCGGTAGCAAGAATGAATGATTAAGGTAGTTCGTTAATAAGAAAATGCAAGAATGCTATCGGAATCAGCATTCTTGCGTTTATTACTTTTAAAGTTATTTATATAAATAGTCCAACGCTTGATAATCTTGCTGATAGCGTCCACCGTCTGCTACTTCAGCGTGATATAAAGCTTTTAAAGCATAATTTTTTTGCAAATCCATTTCGGACATTAACTCTTTTAGGCGATCATGTAATTCACGGTTTTCTTTCACAAGTTGCTGCATTTGTGGTTTAAAATATTTCATACTGTCTAACTCCTCAATTTATAACGTGCTTATTAGTATAACACTTTTAGCTTTTGAACATGCACTCATATTCATAATTCGAGTCGATCATGCCGTGAAGTACTGGCCGAAATTGCAATTTTACTTAGGTATATCGTTCTCTGACGATTTCAATGCTTGTTTATGAACTTTTGATTTAATGACAGGTATACTTGATGAGATCAATGTTGAAGATATTGGGATGTTTAGTCTAAAAGGATTTTTTAAACTGAACATTTCTTCTTGTTCAGTAATCGCCCTCGTTTCTGAATTACGTTATCTCCTAAATATCCCGTTCTGTTTTACTTTTTTACGTAATAAACAAACTTCCAAATCCATACATAGATTTGGAAGTTTAAATCTTTATCCCATTTATCAAGCAATAAGAGGAAGAATAATTACCGATATAATCCTAATTGGTGAAGACAAATCACATCTGTGGGGAAAGTTTCACTTTATCGTGGCATTGTTTTCGCTGAGCGGTTAAAAATACTTCCTGTGCTGCCCGTACACCTGCACCTGGCTCAAAGTCATATTCAAAGTCTTGAAGTGCTGCTTCCATTAAAGAAACTGCTTGTAAAATATCACTTGGGAAACAATAGCCCATATGGCCGAATCTAAAAATTTCACCTTGCAAATGGCCGAGGCCACCAGCGAAATCTAAATGATATTGTTGTTTTAAATGTGCCAAGAAGTTACCGAGTGCAATCCCTTTTGGTGCCATAATCGCTGTAATGGTCGGAGAAGCATGCTCATCCGTAGTTAGAAGCTCAATATGAAGGGCATTCATCGCATGACGTACCATGTTTTTCATTAGTTCATGGCGGGCAACTGTATGTTCAAAGCCTCCTTCTTCCTCTATAAGGTTACAAACCTCATGAAGTCCAGAAATAAGTGTCACAGTAGGCGTGTTTGGCGTCATCCCTTTTTCTGCCCAGCTACGATAGCTTAATAGGTTTAAATAATAGGACGGTGTATTGTTTTCTTCAATAACGTTCCAAGCCCTATCACTAACGCTGACAAGAGAAAGTCCTGGAGGTAGCATCATCGCTTTTTGAGATCCAGTAACAAGAATATCAATTCCCCAGGCATCCATTTCAGCTGGAGCTCCACCTATGCAACTTACACCATCGACAATACACAATGCATCTGTTTCCTCACGTACAACTTGTGCTAATTCAGCAATTGGGTTTAAGATACCAGTCGAAGTTTCATTGTATGTGACAAAAACAGCTTTAATATCTTTCAACGGTTGCAAAAATTCTCGTAGTTCCTTAGCTGTGCAAGCTTGTCCCCATTCTTTTTCAAGCTTATGTACATGAAAGCCATATTTCTCACAAATCGAAACAAAATAGTCTCCGAATGCTCCAACAGTGATCACAACAACATTTTCACCGGCAGAAACAGTGTTAACCGCAGCGGCCTCTAAAGCTGCTGTACCACCTGATGGAAGAAGTAAAATTTCTTGCTTTGTCCCGAAAATAGGTTTTACTAATTCAATTGTTTCACGGTAAAGTGTTACAAATTCATTGCTTCGATGACTAATAATATCGCGATTCATTGCAAGCTGAACCTTTTTAGGAATTGGCGTAGGTCCTGGATGTCTTAAAATATTTTCATACACAATCATCAAACCCCTTTGTATTAAAAAATTGAAATTCGAAATTTTCTAACTATAATATAGCATATTTTTTCTGTTATCTAACTTATTTTTCAAAATTTGATAGATCGAGTGTCGTAGGAGAGTAGAAAATACAGCTGATTAGTTCCTAATTTTTGTATGGTAAAATTTTTATAGAAGGGGGTCTAAGTGTTGGAATCGAAAGTAAAGTATCCATATATTTATTTTTTGCTGGAATCAAATATAGTTTTTGTCTATCGAATTAAAACACATAATTATTTGAACGCATCGGATTTGATAGAAAGGAGTGAATGGGAGGTTTATGAATTACAGCATCATGTTCAATTTGAAGCATTCAACCATGAAGAAAGTAAAGCAATTGACGGGTGGAGGTTGTGGTTTGAGCAACATAACTTAAGCGACATCGTAGAAATTATCAATGACTGTATTCAAAAACATTGTTCTGTGGATCAACGAATAACAACACAGGCTGTTCATATTGTGAGCTCTGAATCTGCAGCTGGCTCAGTGAGAGTAGCACTTGCACCATCAAAACATGTGATTGGATTCCCAGATTGCTTTTCAATTGGACCATTGTGGAAGCTAGAGGAGAAAAGAGGTCAAACATCCCGAAACAATTGGTTATTTGAAAATATTAACGATGGACAGGAAGATGTTTATCAAAATAAGTTTACAAATACTTTGCGTGAAATAGAAGATATTTCGAATCATATTCCTATCTATATTTGGTATGGTAATAATGCCGATGAACAATGCGGGCTTCGTTTTTTCCTCTATTTATTGCGAGATAAATCAAATGAGATTTTTCTTATTAATACAACAGAACAGAGTAAGGCTAATTGTGCGACAAGCCATCTTAGTTCACAGCAATTAGCGCAGCTTTTTATGAACATGGAAGAAAAAAAGCCATTAACTATCCAGGAGCGTCGTATGTTCCAAAATGAATGGGAAACATTATCGCAAACTAACGATATTCTGCGCTTATGGACTAATAATGGAATAAAAGGGGTACCAGAAAATTATTTTGATCCACTTATTATAGAGACGATAGAAAGGCTACATAGTGAACAAGCAACAACAGATTTTATCAAGACAGGGGCAGTGATTGCGGAACTCTTACCTTTGATTGAAGAGCTTCCTAGTGTCTTCTTTTTAGAATCTAGAATAAGATTTTTAGTCTATAGTGGGGTGCTCGCATTAAAAGGTATTCCTAAGTCCATAAGACATTATAGTGTAAAATTACGTGAATAACTAGAAAACCTCTTTCACCTAAAATGGTGTAAAGAGGTTTTTGTACGGGCATATGTATTATGCAACGAAAGGTTTATTCATTTTTAGTAAGCCATAGATCGAATAGAATAGTCCTAATGTGATGAACGATAAAATCGTATAAAGTACAGCTTTCCCAGTTCCACCAGTCCAACGATAGAAAAGACGATATGTGAAATAGAAAATAAAGCCAAGAAGACCTATTGAAGCAATCACATCTAGAAACAGAAACGGAATAAATGAAACAAATACCAATACAGCATAAATAATAGCATTTTTCATTGCTGCTGCTCGAACTGTTGCGTCATTATCACCCTTTGCTGTTAATAAGAAAAGGTTATAAATACCAATAATCGGAATCCAAGCAATGTAAGCCAGTTTGCTAAAGCCATTTACTTTAGATGCCTGGTAATAAATAAGTGAACTAATGACATAGCTTGCAATACTTAGCAATGCAATACAAATTAACATAATAATGAGAAATTCCAAATCTAAATCATCGAAATCATTGTAATATGAAGAATCGTACATAAGAAAACCCCCTTTCAAAAAAATACTTCATAATAATAACAATACTAAAGTCATATATCTACAGTTAATTTTATCCGGAATTTAATGTTAATGATGTATTTGTACTATTCCGATAGATGTAAAAATTGTATTAATGATAATTTCTAATAAATGAATGATTGGAACAAAAAAGGGGTTAGCAAAGGGTAGTAGATGTCACCAAAAAAACAGTGTTTAAACAGATAGCTTCCAAAAAACATTCAAACTAAAATGCTACAAGAAACTATTTTGATGAAAAATTGAGTACTAATGTAAAAAATCCTAAAAATATCCATGATAATATTGGTATAATAGTTTTAGGATTTTTGGCTTATTGAGGTAAAAGAAACAATAGATAGGGGAGTATGTTTATGCTAATTATAATTTTAATATCGATAGTGATAAGCTTTTACTTTATGGAAAAACATTATCGGAAAAGTGTCTATTATAAACAGACAAAAAATAATTACTTTGCAGTTAAACTAAATAAAGGGAGAAATGGTGAGTACTTAACATCGAAGATTATTGAACGGCATGCCTTACAAAGTCATAGACAATTATTAAATGTCTATATTCCAAAAAGAAATTCAGATGAATTAACGGAGATTGATTTACTTTATATTGATCGAACTGGTCTTTATGTAATTGAGTCAAAAAACTATAGTGGTTGGATTTTTGGTAATGAAACACAACAACAATGGACACAAACGATGCCGAATAAGAAAAAATATAAATTTTTCAATCCAATCCGTCAAAATGCTACGCATATCCGTGCAATTCAAGATTTTTTAGACCTCCCGAAAGATGCAATTCATTCAGTCATTGTTTTTAGTGAACGCTGTACATTAAAAAAAGTGGTAGTAACTTCCCAAAATGTTCATGTTATAAAACGAGAGAATGTTGGGCGTTTTATCCAAACACAAAAGCAAACTGCAAAACAGTTTTTCTCTCAAGACGATATTCAAGCAATTTACAATAAGCTTGTACCTCAAATGCAAGTATCCAATGAAGTCAAAAAACAACATATTCAAACGATTCAGCAGAAATATGGAAAATAATCTTATGTAAAGGGGACAGTTGGCATACCAATATACAATAAATTAGTACGTGATTTAATTCCTCAAATAATTGAAGAGAATGGTAAAAAATGTAGCATAAGAGTATTAGAACAAGGAGAACACTTAGAGGAAATAAAAGTGAAAATGCAAGAAGAAGCATTAGAATTTCTAGAGGCAGCCTCACCAAAAGAGGCCGTTGAGGAACTTGCGGATATTTTAGAATTAGTACATACAGCTATACAAATGTACGACGTGCCCTATGAACAATTAGAACAAATACGTACTCAGAAGAAGAGCAAATGCGGAGGCTTTGCGAAAGGTATATATTTAGTTGAGGTGAAGGAGTAGGAATAAGCATGTCGCATGATTTAAAGGTCGGTGAAATACGCGAACAATATGTAACTGAGGATCAGATTTGGCATCATCTAAATAATTTTTACTATCGTTCATCAGTCGCAACTTCTTATAAGTATGTGTTTTTTAAAGCATTGCTTGAAGATTTATACAATGTAGATGAAAAGTTAATACTCAGTTATGATCAAATATTTTATTCTTTCACAAATATATATTGGAATCTTGTAATTCATCACGAGTTAGCACAATCGCCAAATAAAAATAAACCAGCTCGTGCCCAAACAATTTTACAGAAATACGCTATTGACAATGCGATCCCTCCCGAATGGCAATTCGATCAGCTTTTAGATTCGTTGCAACTAAAAATCGTCAATGAGGTGAAGCGTGATTGTAAGCAGAACGTGATCGGCGCATTTTACGGAGATACAGCAGGGGTATTCTATGAATTTGACATCAAACATGCACATTTTCGTTTCAACAATCCTGTCTATCAATTCATGAAAAAATACCAGCGGGTTTTAACAAATCTAACAAATTATCATTTAGCCAAATATCTCGAAAAAGTGAATGAAGTCACAAGTACAATGGCTTTGCTTTCGAAAATAGAAGTTATTTCAAAGCGCAGTTCTTTAGAGGCATTTTACAAGGTTCTTACACAATTTGAACAAAATCGATGCTTCTATTGTAATTGTGATTTATCAACTAATCGCCGAAAAACACATGTAGATCACTTCATTCCGTGGAGCTTTGTTCAAAATGATAATTTATGGAATTTAGTGTTGGCGTGTAATGATTGTAACTTACAAAAAAGTGACAAAATCACAACTAAATTTTATTTAGAGTCCATGCTTGAAAGAAATCATAATTTAGTGTCAATTATTAGAGAACCAACTTATTTTTATACATATGAAAATAACAAGCTTGTAGATTTATATGATTACTCAATAATGAACGGATATACGACGTTATGGGAACCAAGGAAGGTACACAAGGTAAAAAATTAATTTTATGACGGAATAACACAAGATTAATTCTGATGGATTTTACGTTTCTTAAGAAGTGTAATTATTGCAAGTATTGTCACGTTTGATAATCCTATTATTTCAAGATATAGTTCTTATTACAGATACAATAAGGAGGAATGAATATGGCTGAAATTAAATACGAAATTGTTGAAACAGTTGCGGTATTATCGGAAGGCAATAAAGGCTGGAAAAAAGAATTGAATTTAATTAGCTGGAATGGTCGTGAGCCGAAATACGATATTAGAGATTGGTCGGAAGATCGTACAAAGATGGGGAAGGGTGTTACGTTGTCACTGTCGGAATTACAGCTTTTGAAAGAGTCATTAGCTAAATTGTCAGACTTGGATTAATGTACAGAGCAACTTTTTAGAGTCTTTTGACTAATTATGTAAGTGAGTAGCAATTTTAAATTTTCTGGGGATTTTCCATAGAATATATTTCGTAAAATTGTTAGACTAAACATTAGCAACAATTCATAATGCAGGTGGCGGCTGAACTCCCTTTTGAAGGGGGGTGAGGCGGATGACAGTATTTGAAGCATTCAGTTTGATTGTGCAGTGTAGCCTTTTGCTAATTGCAGTACTGACACTGATGCTTAGCATTATTGTCTCTCAAAATAAAAAGAAATAGCCACCCTGCCGGCTAAGTAAGGTGGCTATTGCTAAAACTTTAACTTGGTCAGCCGCCATTGTTGCGGCATGAATGTTGCTTTGACTGGATGTTGACGCATCCAGTCTTTTTTATTCTATATTTAGTGTATCATATTTATTCGAAAAAGAACATTTTTCTTCATTTTAGCGAGCATTTTAAGCCATACGAAATTGATACAGTCTTTCTCTTGGATTAAATGAATTTTGCGATGTCATTTAGCGCTAAACGAGATGAGCCGTAAGCTGGTGCTGCTGCTTTTCCGATAGCGATTAAGACAATTGGCACTAGATTATCTGTTAATGCAAAGTGCTTCGCAAAAGCCTCTTTATTGAAGCCACCCATTGTAACCGTATCATAGCCCATATCTTTTGCTAAAAGCATGATTTGCATAGAAATTAAGCCTGCATCAAATGTAGCTATATTTTTTAGAACTTCTGTAGGAAGGTTTGAATAAATCTTTAATGAATTTTCAATCATCATGTTTTTTGTTGCTTCGTCCATATAGCCAAGCTCGACGTTTTTTGAATAGATTTCTTCAACATTATTGTACATTGCAGTATCGCCTAATACCGCAATGATGGCAGACGCAGTTTCTACTTGCTCCTGGTTATTTGCAATTAAACGTAGTTCCTTTTTAACTTCCTCATCTTGGATCACTAAAAAGCGCCAAGGTTGTAAATTACTTGATGATGGAGCGGTTGTTGCCATCACAAGTAACTCCTCTAAATCTGATTGAGGAATTTTATAATTAGCTTCATATTTACGAACAGATTTACGATCATGCATTACTTTATTTAAATAACTTATTGGTGTAGTCAAGTCAAAATATCTCCTTTATTTTTGATGAGATTTTACTATACGATATACTTTTCGGAATTCCAAGTAAATTGCTCGAAATTGATTAACTTCTTTCAGCGGGTGTCTAAACAGCTGCGCTACGCTTTCGCGCAAAAAACATGTGTTGACCTAAAGCCTCCGCGGATTTCGGACGCGATGATGCCGGGGCATAATCGATAATTATTACTTAAATTTAAATGTCTCGAAGTCAACGTTTATATCTTTATTGTGGGATTTCAATTGCTTGGCAAAATGTTTTAGCATTTTTTCGGGGCCACACATAAAAATACTTGTATGTGAGGGCACTGGAAAATTTTCGAATGAAAGCCTGTCCATTTGGGTAGTATCAATAAAGTTCACTTTGAATTGTTGATTAGTTATTGCATACTCCTGTAAAAAATCTTTATAGATAGCATTGTTTTGACCATGGTAAGTGTAAAATAACTCAATATCACGATCCAATGGTTGTGATTGCAAATAAGATAAAAATGGAGTAATACCTATACCGCCAGCTATCCAAACTTGTTGCTGTGTTCCATTTTCAAAGTTTAAATGACCATAAGGACCATCGAGTGTGATTGGTGTATTCAGTTGAACTGAATCATATACTTTTTTTGTGAAATCACCAACCGCCTTTATAGTGACAAATAATTTTTTTCCATCGCCACCTGAAATTGAAAAGGGATGAGGCGCCTTTTCTATGCCATCTTGCAAAATTTTGATAAAAATAAATTGTCCATGACGAAAGGGGAGGCTTCTTTCAAGAGTTAGCTCCAGTTCAATAACATTGGAGCCCATTTTCTTGATTCCTGTAATGTTGCCTGTATATTTGAAAAACATATCCTGATACATCGTCAACATATATAATGCTGACATAAATCCAATAGTTGTAGTTATTGCTGTGAAAATTCCTAAAGGTGTAGGCTGCAATAAATCGTATCTGCTTGAAAAATAGGCATGATAAATTCCAAATGTATATGGAATAAGCATTAACCGATGAAAGATCCGCCAATGCTCATATTTTAGAAATTTAGCAAAAAGCGCAATGACAATTAACGCTATGAAACCATATTGACCAAGTGATCCTAGTTCTTTCGCAAATTCGCTGAGTGAAGTTCTTTGTACTTTATCCCAGTGGGGGACCAGATCTTGTAATTGACCATGAATAACCACTAATACTAGTGAAAGAATGGCTAAAGATTTATGATAAAAATAAACATTTTCTAGACCATGGAACCAACGCTCAAACATTTTCATTCTTGTTGCTAGCAAAAAGACAAGGAAGAAGCCTGTAATGGCCATGCCTCCAATGATGTGACTGAGCCTGTTAACTGACTGGATAGGTTCTATAGGTGTAGCGAAAGACCACAGTAAAGCACTACTACTCATTATTAGTATGATAAACAAAATTCCTTTGATAGATTTCATAAATAACCTCCAATATTCATTTTTATCTCTAAATATCCTATATATACAATAAGAGGCTGAAATGTTTCTGAATTTGATAGGAAAGTTAATTTCGTTAACAAAAAAGGGATTATACGTTCGGAATATATGTTCCCTTTTGTGCTGGAGTGTGTTAAATTAAGAAGGATAAAAATATAGAGATATAAGGAGCAGAAGTAAATAATGCAAGGGAATACACATATTATCGGGGGCATCACTGCTAGCCTTGCTTTTGCACAAATTTCTAATGATAATCCACTTGTTTTAGTAGGAGCGGGCGTTATCGGTGCATTACTTCCAGATATTTGCCATGGGGGCAGCAAAATCGGGAGGAAGTTTCCCGTTATTTCAAAGATCGTCAATACTTTGTTTGGACATCGTTCATTTACACATAGTTTGCTTTTTTTATTTCTAGTAGGGATGTTACTACATACGTTTATACCTTACGAATCCATTTCACTAGGCATTTTATTAGGGATGGCAAGTCATGTTTTCCTTGATATGGGCACTAAGAAGGGTGTTAAGCTGTTCTTCCCAGTATCCATTTCAATACGTCTACCAATGACTATAAAAACGGGTAGTAAAGCTGAAAAGGTAGTATTTATGTTGTTAACGATGCTTTCAATCTTTTTTAGTTATGAAATGATTGTTAATCTAGTTCAGTCCGTATAACTAAAACAGCCCCAGTACGGGAATTTCTCATACTGGGGCTGTTTTATGGTGTAAGTTTTAGTCAGCCTGTACCTCTTCGACTGTTTGTTCTACTTCTGCTCGTGACATTTTTTCACGACCTTCTTGCATTGCCTTCAATGTTTTATGGGCTAATGCAAGTGGTAGACGGCAGAATAATAATACAGTACGTTTATTAATATCTTTCATATAAAGATCCGCTTTCGCGAGATTTTCCTCCGCATATGCAAATAAATCTTCACGAGTCCAGCCATCAGGAACGAAACTTACTCCGCGCTCGTCCATATCCTCATGCTGATTGCGTAAAATATTGACTGCTTGGAGACCACGGCCATAGCCAATAGCTAAATCGCGATCTGTTTGAATGTCAGCACCCCACGCCCAAAGCTCAGACAGCATTGTCCCAACAAGCCCTGCAACGTAGTATGTATAATCATCTAAATCCTCTCGCGTATGCACCTGCCAGTTTGCTTTTGCCCATTTTGCCATCCCAAACGCCATTTCACTTGTTGAAGCTTGGACAATTTTACGGGAGCCTTCAGGACAAAACGTTAGCCAATCTGCTAAACGAAGAGATACTTCAGGTAGCTGATCTACATATGGCGCTAATAATGCTTCATAGGCTTCAGCATTAAATGATTCCTTTAATAACTCACTTGTTGCATTAAGTAAATCGAATTTTACGTCATTAGAAAGGTTTTCATGATCCTCAATTTCATCTATGGCACGCATTGCTAAATACGCGGCTGCCACAGACAATTTTAAATCGTTTTTTAAAAAAGTAATCGGTATATAAAAAGTGCGACTAGTTTCCTTTAAAACTTGCATCGCTTCTTTATAAAGTTTTTTTTGATCTTTCACTTGTATTCCTCCGTTCAAATGGTCACACATCTATAGTATATCGTATCGTAAAAGTGATGAAAGATAAAACAGATTGTTCAATTTATAATCAACTATTTTCAAATGGTATAAATTAAGACAAAGTGGGGATAAATAACGAATAAAGAGATTGTAATTTTTATAGGTAGGGACAGGCACGCAAAATTGATTCCGGGAAGCAAACTAGTGATTTTGGAGGATATCAGCTAATCCCTTAACCAGTTCATAGGACATACTTTTTTTAGTTTTATCGGAACACTTTCAGGAATTAGCGCTCAACTTTTAATTTTTAACGATATACACTTGCTAGAATCGATAATGAACTAAGTGTCATTGCATTTTCAGTTCTTTTGTGTTTTTATAGTAGAATAATGTTAAAGTTATAAAATTGCGACGAAAATCGTGTGATTAATAGAAAAAAATTGATATTTTTCGTCTTTTTTTCATGAAAGTTTGCTAAGTTATTGCACATTTATTTCAACAGCGTTAAAGTTTAGGAAGGACAGAGATACAACTTCACTTTTCGAGTAATTGCTGCTGACGCTTCGCTTTCGCGCAGAAGACATTTGTAGCAGTTGATTTGCTTTCGGTACTGAAATACAATACATCGGATTTTGGCACAATAACTCCTTGCAAAATCCGTGATATTTGTGGAGGCATGAACGATATTCAACTGGCTTCTAATCGCCTCTTGAATACAAGCAAAATCTAGTATATATCTCACCATCTGAAATAGAGATTGTACGTAAAGTCAAAGGAGAATGGTATGCCAAAGGCTATAGGTATTGATGCAGGCGGAACATTGACAAAAGTTGCTTATTTAGATGAGCATAATGAGCTCGTTTTAATAACTTTCCCGTCAAATGATTTGCTAGCAGTGCAAAATTGGATTATTAATCATCCAGATATTGAGGATATTGGTGTTACGGGAGGGCGTACAGAACAATTACTGGATGTCATCAAAACAATGAAATCGATTCATTATATAGTAGAGTTTGAAGCCACATTGAAGGGCGTTCGATTTTTATTGCATAAAGAGGGCTACTTCTTTGAGAGAAGTATGATTACTAATATTGGTACTGGTACTTCAATTCATTATATGGAAGATAATACGCATGTTCGTGTTGGTGGTACAGGCGTTGGTGGTGGAACATTGATTGGATTGTCAGCGCTTACAACTGGCATCACGGATTACAATGAAATAAGAGAACTGGCCTCTAAGGGTAATCGCGAAGAAATTGATTTACTAGTAAAGGATATTTATCAAGGGATGGACACACCTATTGATGGGCAACTGACAGCTAGTAATTTTGGGAAAGTTGGTATTACAGAATCCATCAAACATCCAACAGAAGATATTATTGCAACTGTACAAGGACTAGTAGGTGAGGTTATTACCACACTTAGTATTCAATATGCTGAAGAAAAAAATGCTCAACATATCGTTTATATTGGCTCAACTTTAAGTAATAATGATCATCTTACACGTGTTATTGCCAATTACACTCGTACGAAAAAGCATACACCCGTCTTTATTAATGACCACGGTTTTTCAGGTGCAGTTGGTGCATTATTAAATATAACTGAATATACGATTGTCTAAATACAATGTGCATTACTAATTAAAGTTAGTGATGTACATTTTTTTTATCTTTATTCAGTAGAAGAGTTCTACCTATAAGAAGGATGAAAACAGAGCGACTGAAAGAAGAGCTGAACGAATCAGATGTGGTTCGTTTTTTCCAAACACCTACTGTAAAAGACGCCACATCCTGCGGCAATTTGTCTGTGCGAAAGCGAAAACAACAACAACAACACACGACTGTGTGACCAACTTCATGCCGCTTTCGCGTATGTTGGCCCAAAGCCTCATTCGGACGCAATTATGCCAAGGCGAAAATTGATTGGACTGGAAACCTTTTAGTAATGCCTGCAGTTATCCCCAAAGCATAAAACCTTTTATCCTGAGCACATTACATGTAGGAGGTGAATATCCGTGGCCAATAGAAACACCAATAGAAACAACAAAAACAACAATAAAACAATGAATGTGAGAACGCATAATCCTTTTGATACCTACAAAAAAATAGACCTCGATAAATCAAATAGTAATAACAATAACCCGAATGACAATCTCAATGAAGAATTCGCTGCAGAATTTGATGCGAAAGCCAAAAATAAAGATAATAAAACGAACCATAAGAAAAATCAGCAGTCCAACAAAAATAAATAACCGAAATTGGAGGCTTAAATAATGGCAAAGAAAAATAAAACGAGCTTCAAAAAGAAAAAGAAAGAAGATACACATAAAAGAAATGATCGTGAAGAATATTCAGCAGAATTTAATCAAGTAATTCATAACAATCCTCAACAACCAAAACAATCCAGTAAAAGATAATGAAAATTGCTCCTTAAGGTTGAGAATGCTTAAGGAGCACTTATTTTTTGCTGTTTTGGCTACTTTATACCCAAAAAATTGAAAGGTTGATGAACTTGCGAAAATTTTATGTGAAACTTGGCATTTTTCTTGTCTTGTTTACTGTATTCATCACTCCAACGATTACTTATGCTCAACAGGGAATTCCAGCTCATGCTCTATGGGGAAAAGTAGTGATAAAAGAGACACACGCAAAATACCCTCAAGCAAAAATCCTCGATTATTTGTATGAGGGAAGCGAGGTTGTTGAAGATGCCACTATTGAAAAATTTAAACTTTTGCTAAAACAAAGTGACAAGGAATTCGGTGTACATGTTCGAATTAAATATGACACCAATACAAAGAAAGTAGTGAAAATTGAATTCCAAGAAACCACTCCATAAAATAAGAGGATGCCTGCTTTCAGGCATCCTCATTCCGTTAGTTTTCTAGCTTTTGAATAAATTCTCGCATTAAGCCAGGTAAATCTGGCCATGCATGACCACTAATTAAATTATCGTCTGTATGAAGATTAGAATCGATATACGTTGCACCTGCTACTTGAACTTCGGGCTTGCAGGCAATATAGGCTGTTAGTTCACGTCCTTTCAATATTTCTGGGATGGTCGCGAATATTTGAGCTGCGTGACATACAGCAGCGATTGGTTTATTTTTTTCAAAGAAATGGCTCACTAGTGCTGGAACATGTTCATTTAAACGAATGTATTCTGGCGCTCGTCCACCAGGAATGATGAGTCCGTCAAATTGTGCTGGATCTACTTCTGCGAAGGATGCGTGTGCTTCTATGCCATATGCTGTACGCTCGATGTATGTATCGACACCATCGACAAAATCGTGCAATACAGTCTGTAATTTTTTTGCGGATGGTGCTGCAATCGTTACATCATAGCCAGCCTCAAGACAACGGTAATAAGGATAAAAAATTTCTAAAGCTTCAACTGCGTCTCCTGCAAGTATTAATACCTTTTTCCCCATGCTTCCATCTCCTTTTATTTGTAATCTATTAGCTTAATTCGACACTTTTAAAAATTTCCCTTCTGATAGTTAGTACGTCGGAGAAAATCGCTGATAAAATGCAAGCTAATCACTGATGAACAAATACGTAAGTCGCTGTGGTTATGCGCCATCAAAACTTCAAACACTTTACAGCGAAAAAAATGAGGCGTATAGTATTTATTTAGCTAGGTAAATAAATAAGGAGGACGCTAACATGAATCCTATTTTTCATGCTTTATTCCAAAAAAGTCGTTATTTAACGAATTGTTTAAATGAAGTACTGAAACAGCACAACTTGTATAGCTCACAATGGGCTATTTTATATTGCTTACATAATCATGGGCCAATGACATTAACACAAATTTGGAAGTATTTAAATGTTGAGGCACCGAGTATAACGAGAGCAATTACTCGACTTGAGGCTTTAGGTTGGGTGCTTAGAATGGAGGGTGAAGATAAACGTGAAAAAATCGTTACTTTATCACCATATGCAGAGGAACATTTGCCTGCTATCACTGAAACCATCTTAGCTTTTGAGGAAGAAATGGTAGGGGCATTAACTGTTGAAGAACAACAGCAATTTATAATTTTATTGGAAAAAATGAAAGGTTGATAGACGTGCAGCAAGAAGGGAATACAAAAATATGGACGAACAGGTTTATTAGTCTCTTTTTAACAAATATCTCGGTATTTTTTGTTTTTTATGGATTGGTAACGACTTTGCCGTTATATGCGATCGGTGAGTTGCATCAGACAGACAAGGAAGCGGGATTGTTAATATCAGGATTTTTATTATCAGCTATTATAGTTCGTCCTTTTTCGGGTAAATTATTAGATGTTTTTGGGAAGAAAAAGCTTTTAGTTATATCAATAATAGGCTATTTTTTATGTACAGTCTTCTATTTATTTATTCATCCTTTTGGACTTTTACTAGGATTACGTTTTATTCAAGGGATATTTTTTAGTGTTATTACAACAGCAGCTGGCTCTTTAGCCGCAGATATAGTGCCAGCCAATCGAAAAGGTGCAGGGCTAGGCTATTTCGCAATGTCTACTAACTTAGCAGTAGTTATTGGACCATTTATCGGTTTGCTGCTTATTCAATATAGTAGCTTTAATGTGCTATTTATTGTGATGAGTATTTGTATATTAGCAGGGGGCATTTTAGCTGTAACGATAAATACTGATGATTTATCTAAGTCAGAACATCAGGGTAAATTGACATTTAAATTTAATGATTTATTTGAATATCGTGCACTTCCAGTTGCAGCGATTGCTAGTTTAGTAGCTTTTTCATATTCGAGTGTTTTATCGTTTTTATCAGTCTACGCTCAGCAAAAAGATTTAATGGCTGTAGCGAGTCTATTTTATGCAGTTTTTGCAGCAGCAATGCTTATTACACGTCCATATACAGGTAAACTTTATGATACAAAAGGGCCGCAGTTTGTTATTATACCTGGTATTATACTCTTTGCTATCGGTCTTGTTATGCTCGCATTTGTCTCAGGACCAGCACTATTTTTATTGGCAGCCATTTTTATTGGATTTGGCTATGGGGCAGTAACTACAAGCTTACAAGCATTAGCTATACAGTCTACATCACATACACGCAGCGGTTATGCAACAGCAACGTTCTTTACGATGTTTGACATTGGTATTGCGCTTGGCTCTTATATTTTAGGAATGGTGGCCGTGCAAGTAGGCTATTCTTCTGTCTATCTAACTGGAGCAGGCTCGCTAGTTGTAGTCTTTATCATTTATTTAATACGTTTATTAAAAATAAAAGCGAAAAAAGTAGCACATGTATAAATAAAAAACAGTTGGGGCATCCCAACTGTTTTTTATTCACGATATACGACCATATCCAGCAAAGTGTGTTTTCCAATAAGAGCTATTTAAGTTAGCAACAGAAACACCACCGTCACTTGCACTAATCATTTGACTATTTCCAATATAAATGCCTACATGAGAAATACCAGCTTTATATGTATTAGCGAAGAATACTAAATCACCTACTTGAGGTGAACTTACTTTTTTAGCTGAACTGTAAAAACCTGCTGCAGACTTACGAGCTGTAGAAATACCAGCATTATTATATACATAAGTGACGTAGCCTGAGCAATCAAATCCTGTACTCGGCTTACTTCCACCAAATGTATATTTTACGCCTAATTGTTTTTTAGCAACTTGCACTAGATTAGTTGTTGGCTTAGGTGTAGGTGTTGATATTGTTGCTGATGTGAGTGGGGTATTGAGGTTTAACTTTTGTCCAACGCGAATTGTCGTAGAAGATAAGTTATTCCATTTCATCAATGTTTGATAAGTAACACCGTACTGATTGGCAATCTTCCATAAAGAATCACCAGATTTTACTGTATAAGTTGCTGCTGATGCTGTGTCAATTGTTGAAAAAAGTACAGATGAACTTAAAGCCAATGTAGCTAATTTCAATCCCCATCTATACTTTTTATTCTTTTTCATAATATGTATCCTCCTAAAAACCTTAAAACTTAATATATATATGATATTATCATTGTAATATTACAAAAGTATGTCAATAAAATAACATTCGAGATACAAATTATACTAATAATAATTGGAAAATATATTGTTTTATGGCTCATCATCAAAAATCAGGGGTGATATTTATATATATATGCCATGTATGTAAGTTAATTGGATGATGACTTGGCGATTGCAATGTATTGCTTATAAGCACGGTATACATTTTGTTTATATATGAAGAATGATAAAAATGAAATATTGGGGGATAGTAAGTATCTGAATGAAGGAAGGGAGGAGACCGACTCTTGGTAACCTGAAAGAAGTAATCAAAAGAATCTTTTTAGAAAAGTGGTAAGCAGTACATTATACATGCTCAGCCTATGTTTTCATAATAACAAATGTATTATAAATTTCTTCAGAAGAGGTGCAAAGCAGAAGAAAAAAACCACTCTCTGAACCACTAACCACTTCGATTTCAAGTTTCCAACGTAACGGTCGTTCTACTACTAAATAATCGGATTTAACATCTTTCCAATCCTACAAATCCTGGACTTTCTGTAGCAGATCCCTCTATGGTATTTCATTATGGTGATCTGAAGGTTATCATAGGAAATTAAATTATTATTCCTCTAAACGGTTTATATATTAAACTCCTCATCAATAAGCAATTTTACAGTTAAAACTCAAAACCTTGTTAAATTATTCTGCGCCATAAGTTCAATTAAAAAAGAGCTAGCTTCCGATGGTGTTCCTTAAACAACTTAGGGATGATAAGTAATTAGAAAAAAGAGCCCCTTAGGAGCTGAGGGCACTGAAAAAGTCCATATCTTCTCACATTGCGAGGTATTCAGCGGTTAATCGTTGAATACCTCGCTTTTTTCATATGGCACTGTGATTCTACTGTTGTTTGGAGAAGCATTTCGCTCGCTTTCCGCGGGCGAGCGCCGAGCCTCCTCCTACGCTTCGCTTCGTGCGGGGTCTCGTCTGTCTCGCTTTCCCGCAGGAGTCGAGCGATGCTTCTCCAAACAACGCAATGTATCAACCTATTATTTTAGTCACGATAAAGGTGTAGAGATTGATCCAGTTAATATCTATGAAATTGATCAACAAACTTTCAATTTTATCAGAGATGAAGGAGATACACCTGTGGTTAGACCAGTTTTTAATCTTCCACCTGTACCACCTGGATTTGAATTAGAAAGAAAATGTATTTTTACAGTTGATAATGCATATTACGTAATTTATGATTTAGAAAATGGAACTGATACCAATGTTATATTAAGGATTGGTGCAGCTTTATTTAACTCATTGAGAAATTCTGGTAATAAGAGGATAATATGTTCAATATATGAGCATATATACATATTAAAATAGGTCTTTTGTCATACTCTTACACTCTCCTTATCCTTGTGCAAGAGTACTAAGTAAACGTGTTTCATCATCTTTTAATTTAATTTTTTTTGCCAAGCATTATTGATGGCGAAAATCCTTAAATAGCAAATAAAAACATCCCCAAAAATGATAAAACTAAATAAAAGATGGCTTCGTGTTTGATGACAACTGAAGATGATGGTATTTCATCTTTTGCGTTGCTATTTTTTTTCAAGAAGACGTGAAAGAATGCTTTAAAGATGAAATATCCAATAATAGCGCCTAGTGTGTTCATAATTAAATCATCTGTCGTTGTGTTTCGACTTTGAGTAAATAACTGACTTAATTCAATACATAAAGATAACAAAAATCCCGACAAGGCAACTTTTTTAATTGTTCGAAATTGTTTCCAAATCAATGGTAACAAGAATCCTAATGGTATCGTCATTAAAATATTCAAAACATATGGCATAGTCACCTCAGAACTAGAGAATGGAACTAAGTAAATTCGATTAAATTCAGATGTAGATGCGGTAACAAACCTTTGCACATCCCAAATTGTTCCTATACCTGTTACACCATAAACAACTGCCAGATATACTAAAAAAATAAATACCTTTAAAAAATGCTTGCGGGAAACTCTTCCTTCCTTCTTCTTAGCCCTTAGAAAAAATATTTTTTGAAATATAATACATAAAATACATGTGCAAATAATGTTAATTAATAAATCCGTATGAAAAACATATGTAATACATATACGAATATAAACATATAGATACTGAAATAGTGACATAATAATCCTCCTTAATGAATCTCTTTACATTAAACCTTTGACTTTATCATTTTAGAACATAATTCAAGAAAAGGTGGTCACAATCACGCCATCTATATTATTACCAGATATTTCATAATGTTCATCCACTGGTATTTCAACGTCAATTGTCTCGTTTTGAGAAATGGGATAATATGAGATTGTATATTTTTTCCCATCAACACTAACAGAAATGCTCATTTCTTCTTTTAAATAGTCCAAATATTCTTCCAAAGCTAAATTCATATCCTGCATAATTGCACTATGAGGCAAGCCGACATAGCGAATATGCCAAGGTTCATATTGAATTCCTGTAACATCCGTTTTGTCCAACGGATAGCGTAATATAAATCCGTATTCCCAAGAATTTTTTTCTATCCACTTTCCTTCAAGCGCTTCCTCCATCTTCTTTTGAGTGGACCCCACATCAAGCGATAACCCCAAATTGTGTTCGCTACGACCTGCTGGCAAAGCATAATCAGAACCCATTTTTTCGTAAAGTCTGCTTTGCTCATCTAGGTCTCGAAAACCACTACTAATTAAAAAGTGAAAAACACCATCTTTTTTAGCATTAGCTATCAACTCAGAAAATTTTTCAGCTATTTCTTCTGATAATTTAATTTCGTTATCAAGTAACCCATACCCATTCGTCAATTCTTTGTGCGTATATAAATTTATGACATCGGATTTTATGCTCTTTTGGTGAACAGGGTGTTCATTATTGACCAAGAGTAAATTCCCTTGATAGATATGTTCTTTTGTAAGTTCAATCTTTTGGGTATTTTCAGTAGCCGTAATATCATTTTGTTCATATAACTCTACTTTATCTTGGGATATCGGTAATATATTAAAAATAAAAACTATAAATAATGCAAAAACCAATAAAAATCCCCACTTTTTCATTTTTAGTCTCCTCCTTGATGTAACTTGTTTATAGGATAGGAAAAACTTTTAAAATAAAAAGTGGGGTAAATATAAAATTTTTCTTAAATTTTTACTTGGATTTAGGAACCCTCCATTGGTAATCGGACTTCAAATATAGTGCGTATTAAATCACTTTTGGCTGTTATTGTCCCACTGTGTTGCTCTACAATATTCTTCGCAATGAATAAACCGAGACCTGTACTATTTTCTTGATGAGTTCGTGCTTTGTCACCAGTATAAAGCATATCAAAAATATGAGGCAGTTCATCTGGAGGAATGGCATCCCCATAATTGATAACTTGAATAATTACTTCCTCGGACTCAATAAAACCATTGATATCTAGATATTGCCCCTCATACCCATAGCGATTTGCATTAATCAGAAGATTTTCAAACACACGTGCCAACAGCTCTCCATCACCCCTTATAGATAAAGGGGAAGTAATATTCATCCTTGCTATCAAATCGTTTTTCTCGAAAACAGGATACAACTCTTCTTTCAATTGAATAAGTAGCTCACTCAAATCGATTTGTTTCTTTTCAATTGGTAACATGCCATAATTCATCCTAGTTATTTCGAATAATTCATCAATCAACCTTTCTAACCGTTGAGATTTGGTAAAGGCAATCGTTAAATAATGCCTGATCTGATTTTCAGCCAAGCTATCATCCTTAAGGATTAAATCTAAATAACCTAAAACAGAGGTAAGAGGTGTGCGCAAATCATGAGCCAAATTTACGACTAAATGCTCTTTACTACTTTCCGAAAAGTCACCCCTCTCTATTGCTTGTTCCAATTTTTCACTTGCCAGATTAATGCTTTGTGCAATATCATTAAATTCATCATTTGACAATATTTGAACTCGATGCTTAAAGTTACCCTGAGCGAGATAATGAATTCCTTTTGAAATCTCATTGAAGTAAGTAGAATAGGGTTTTGTAAGTAAAAAGAAAAACAATATCGAAAGTAGGATAAATAACAGTAAAAAGACGTTAAGGTCCCCAATATTTTCTATAATTTTGCGAAAATAAGCTAGTGTATCTCCATAATGAACATTTGTATAATAATAAAGTTGGAGTACTTTAAAGAGTAGGTAGGTTATGGCGCTAGACAACAACATGCTTAAACCTAACAACATTATCATTTTTGAACGAAAGCTTCGTAGTATTTTACCCATTAAATTTATAGCCTACCCCCCATACCGTTTTTATCAATTTGTTTTTTCGTTTATCCTCTTCAAGTTTTTTCCGTAAAGTACGAATATGAACCATAACGGTATTCCCACCTTCATAATATGCATCCCCCCATACCTTCTGAAAAATATCTTCGGCACTATAAACTTTATTTGGATTACTGGATAATAAATATAAAATTTCAAACTCTTTCGGTGTTAACTCAATATTCTTACCATATAGACTAACTGTACGTTGTTCAGGTGAAATCGTTAATCCTCCAAATTCCAAGTTTGAGCCCTGTTTGGTTTTAGGCTGATTCAACTTTAAAAAGCGTCGCAGCTGCGCATTTACCCGAGCTACCAATTCAATGGGTATAAATGGTTTCGTCATATAATCATCTGCTCCAATCACGAGTCCCTGCACTTTATCAAAATCAGACGTTTTAGCGCTCAAAAAAATAATCGGCATATTATGTTTTTCACGAATGCGACGTGTAACTTCATATCCATCCATTTTCGGCATCATAATATCCAAAATCAGTAAATCAATTGGTTGAGTATGGATAACATCAATGGTTTCTTGCCCATCTGATACCTTAATCACACGATACCCTTCTTTCTCTAAATGTATAGCAACCAAATCAGCAATTTCAACATCATCATCAGCTATTAATATTGTTATATTTTTCATTTATTTCACTCCTAGATAAAGTTAGCATTAATGGTCAATAAGTTATACGAAGCTGTATCATAAAAAAACATAGAATAACTTTATATTAAACCAACATTCACTACAACTTTTTTATAAAAAATTAAATCATGTTTTGACATTATAATCAAAAAATAAATTGTTAATAGTAATTGTCATAAAAAGAATGTTTTGTTGAGCTAAGAGTCCATTCAAAAAAAGGAAACCATTTTGATTAATCTTTTTTCAAAATGGTTTCCTTTTATTTGCCAAAGCTTGTGGGTTTACAGAAAAAAATGATCACTCTAATACGTTAATAACGGGGCGTTTAACCTAATAAATACAACAATAAGCCCATAAAAAGCATAAAGCAGCGCGGCTTGTTATTTGATATACGGATTATTACTGTAACTCAAGGAGTTTTTTGTTGAGAATTGTTGAAAATAACTTGGAATAGTTTTGGAATTAACATGGAGAATATGGAGTGAAAAATATAAGGATTTTGAAAGAAGTAATAAATTTGTAAAATAAGAAGATTGAAGAGGCTTAGTAGAAATTCTAAGCCTTTTTGGTGCTTTCAATGAAAGGAAATAGCATTTGTATTATGAATTCAAAAAGATTCTTTTGTTGTCGCTCGGTAAGGCAAGGGACAGTCCCCGTTGTTTAATTTTTTCCTTTTTGAATCGCTTTACGTGCAAGTGCATCTGCCGCTTTATTTTGTGTATCTGGGACCCATTTGATGAAAAATAAATCGAAGCTATTTGCAAGTGTAAGTGCCTGCTCAAAATAAGGTTTAAATTCCTCATTTTTCACATATTCTTTTTCCATAGAGGCTACAACAATTTTTGAATCGGAGCGCACTGAGACTAGGTTTGAACCAAGCTTTTGTGCTTCCTCAAGACCGCGTACTAAGGCAGTAAATTCGGCAATGTGGTTATTGGTTTGCCCTATATACTCACTGATTTGTATATGATGGCCTTCTCCTTTAATAAATATCCCAATACCACTGGGGCCAGGATTTCCTGCACTAGCAGCGTCAATATATACTTCTAACATAAAATCCCTACTTTTTGATTTAGATTATACATTAATTGTACATCAATAGTGCTTTTTCACAATATCTAAGTAGAAGATCGATTATGCCTTTGCATAATTTTAGTGGCATCTGACAGAGGCTTTACTTCTTTCAGCAAGGTTTAGACACCTGTTGAAAAGAAAGTAGCTCAAATCCGCTTGTATCTCACTATCTAAAAAGGTGGGAAATGTACCTGTCGCTATGCTTTCGGTACAAAAGGCATTTTGTAATACAAAAGCACCTGTGCCTGCCAATACAAAAGAGATTTGCAGAAAGATGTTAAATGGATAAACAAAATAGTTGCTTGTTCAAAATGTTCACTTCATAATAGTAGGAAGCGAAATTTGGACGTGAAAGGAGCGAGAGTTCAATTTGGATAAAGTGACGGTTATGAAAGATATTGACGAACTACATGATACGTATTGTGCCGATTGCTTAGTGATAAAGCAATTACGAAAAGATCGTGGTAAACCTGGAGCTCACCGCTTTTGTATTGAAGCGTGCACCGTAGGAGAGCGACTACAATTTCTTGGAGAAGAGCTCTTGAAGGTGTATAGTAAATAATGTTTTTAACCAGTACAGAAATGTCGCAAAGTAATCATAGGAACTAAACAGACTATGTTTAAATAAAATAAAGCTTATTTCATTTTTGCTCAATAAATAATCATATTTACTAATTTCGATGCATAAATAACAATATGTTCGGAAATAATAGTATTGGTTGGTTACCATAGAAAAAGCTACTTTGTTGTTGGCTCATTGCCGATAATAAAAGTAGCTTTTTTCTATGGTAACTAAAATGCGCCACACACTCTAAATCTCCTCCAGAGTGTGTGGCGCTATTTTAAGCATTATTTAGTTGCAGCATAGCTACTTAAGTCTTGGTAGTATTTTGTGAGAGAGGAAGCTGAAATATCGAACGTCGCCGCAATTTCTTTTACAGTCAGTGATAACGGCTCGAATAGCTCTTTTTCTTGACCGTACCGAATCGCGCCGGCAGCAATAGCAGCCTCTTTGCGCGCAGATGGTTGACCTTCAATTAAATAGTCCTCTAAAAGCTCTAACAAAGGAGCTGTTTCACGCTCATTTTGCTCAAGGAAATCTTTAACCTGAGTGATTACATTGCTCTCAAAGTTCGTGAACTCCTCGCCTTTATAACCGTTTGACACAAGTAGTTCCCAGAAGGATAAATGCTCTTCTTTTAGGAATGCTCCTGCCTTCTTCTCAGAAGCATCAAAAGTTTTCTTAAATTGCTCAAATACTTTAGCATGATCTTCTGGGAAGAAGATAAGCGTTGATACAGCTAAATAATGTTCCGATTTTTTTGTACCATCTGGTAAGATGAATGCAAAGACATGCATTCCTTCAGGGATTGGCTTGTCATTTTCACGACGAATATGAATCTCTTCATTTGTTAACACATGTGTGGCCTTGAAATATTTTTCTTCTACAACTGACACGGAACCAATAAATAGACGGGGTTGTGACCAGCCTTCTAACACTTTTACCGTAGAAGGTCTTACCGTTTTTTTCTTTGTTTTCTTTAAGTAACCTTTCCAAATTGATGGTTCCTGATGGAAGAAGAAGTCGTCTAACGCGATCGCCTCGATTAGCTCTCTTTGTAGTACGCTCTCTAATTTAGGCTGCCATGTACCTACATGCTCTATATAGGCACGAACATCTTTACGTTCTGGATATTCTAAGTAAAATGTTTGTAGTACACGCTCTAATTCTTCGATTGCTACAGCTTCTACGGTAACCTGTTGTTTACCTTCACAACATTTTTTATATTTTTTGCCGCTACCGCATGGGCATGGATCATTACGTTTTACCATAATTAGAAACACTTCCTTTGAAAATTGTTAGTAGAATTTTGCTAAATAAATTGCATACAATTAATAATAACGGTACATTTGTACGAAGAAAAATGATTGTCTATTTAGAAATATCAAAAAACATTAGGGGGGCGGCTTAATTCTAGTATATGTATATATTTCCCTGCTTAGAACTAAAAAAACCATCTACGCTTTAAAAATAGCATAGATGGTTCTTGCTTTGTTTAGCCTTTGACAGCTTCCATTTCTATCGTTAATCTTTCGAGCTCATCAATAAGGTGACCAATATAAGCAATCGTATCTCGAAGCGGCTGATCTGTTGTAACATCGACACCCGCCATTTGAGCTAGCTCCACAGGTGATTTCGTACCTCCAGCTTGAAGGACTGCTAACCATTCAGCTACAGCCGTCTTCCCTTCTTTTAAGATACGCTTAGATACTTGTGTGGAAATTGTTAAGCCAGCGCTATATGTGTATGGATATAGGCCCATATAATAGTGTGGTTGACGCATCCAAGTAAGCTCTGCTCCCTCCGTAATATCGACGGTGTCACCCCAGAAATCTTCTAATACGGAGCGTTTTAAGTGATTTAAAACAGTAGCATTCACAGCTTCTCCAGCATCGATTAATTCATATACTTTTCGTTGATAAGCTGCCTCTAGTAAGTGTGTGACAAAGTTATGATAATATGTTTTGGATACAATATTTGAAATTACCCAACGTTTGAAGCGAAGATCGTCGTTATGGGTTAATAAATAATTGGCTAGCAGCATTTCATTCATTGTTGATGGTGCCTCTATAAAGTATAACGACGGACGACTGTTAAAATAGGATTGATGGCTATGTGCATTCACAAAATGACCTGCGTGCCCAAGCTCATGAATTAAAGTGAATACCTCATTCATACGTCCATTCCAAGACATTAAAATATACGGATGACTACCATATGGACTTGAGCAGAATGCCCCAGTCGATTTTCCCTTATTTGGTGCATAATCAATCCAGCGTTCGTTAAAGGCCTTTTCGAGCATCTCTTTGTAACCTTCACCCATAACGTCTAATGCTTTTTCAACATATTCTTTTGCTTCAGCCATTGTTAATTTCGGATCATAGTCTGGATCAAGGGCAATCTTTAGATCGGCAAATGTCATTTTTTCAATGCCGTTTGCTTGTTGAATAAGCTTTGCGTAACGGCGCATATGTGGAGCAAGCTCTTTCGTAATCAGATCTATTTGACGATTATAAAGCGTACGATCAACATCTTGATTAAATAATAAATAGTCAATAACAGAATCAAAACCTCGTAAATCAGCCATCGTTTTTTCCTGTTGAATATGTGTGTTATAAATTTTTGCAGTTGTGTGCTGATAATCGCGCAACTTATTCGAAAATGCTTGGAAAGCTGCACGGCGAACATTTGTATCGGCGTCAAACTCCCAATCATTCTCGTATAATACAAAACTAAGTGGATGTTTTTCGCCATTGGCATCAAATTCTCCAAAATGCATATCTACAAGCTTTGTCGTATTATACGTTTCATACGGTGCATCAAAAGTAGAGCTAAATGCAGCTAGTGCTTTTTCTACCTCTGGATGTAGCTGATGCGGCTTTTGTTTTAATAATTCCTCTATATAGACTTTATAATTAGGGCTTAATGTAGCAGCTTCCTCTAAAATAGACCCATCCAGTGCTAGTAATTCACTGCGTACAAAAGAAATTGTACTACTTATTTTTCCGACTGCCGTACCATATTTTGCAGCACGCATTTGAGCTTCGTTATTTGTATGGTCAGCTTGATTATTTAAGCTTGCATAAGTACCAATAGGAACTATGCTTTCATATAGTGCTTCATAAGCTTTTAAAACATCAATTACCTTTTGAGCACCCGTAATTGTACCTTGATACGTGCTTTCGAAATTTATTGCATCTTCCACAAGCTGCGCTAAAGCACGTTCAAAATCCGCGTCATTTTTAAGTAAATCTGTTAAATCCCATGTTTGTTCTACTGGTACATCTTTTCGTAATGGTAATACCTCCATTGATGAACACCCCTTTTTAGTAAGTGATTCCATTATAACGAAACTATTTCGGAAAGTGAAATAATTATAGGTAATAGTTTCAATGTTCTTAAAAATGTAACAATAGTTTAGAAACTTATGTTCGTAATAGTTATAATGTATTTAAGGAAAGGGGGGGATGTAGTTAGTTTGGGAGAAACCAGATGTGTATATGCTTAGTCAAGTGGATCAAGATAATCTATGGAAGAAGTTAATTGCGGATTTGTTTGAAGATTTTTTGTTGTTCTTTTTGCCAGACTTACATGTAGAAGTTAAAGCCTCCGGCGGATGTTGAGTTTTTACAGCAAGAGCTTTTCAAAGAAATTATTGAGCATCGTCAGAGACGCAAGGTAACTGAAATTATTTTGCATTTAAATAAAGAAGATTTACCGTCCACACTTGCTGGAGTTTTTGAAGTAGAAAGGCAGGAAGGCATTGAGCAAGGAATCGAACAAACCATCAAACAAATAATCAGTGGTTTGATTGAAACGGGTGCTGACGACGAGTGGATTGCTGAAGTTTCAAAGCTTCCAGTGACAAAGATAAAAGAGGAACTAAAGTAGTCTAATTGTAAATGACAATCTCTTATTAGTTTTGATGATGTTTAAACGTCCAATTGATGGTATCCATTTGTATTTTAGGACTGGTTATGTAGCGGAAAATGTTTTGGTTTTGTATTTTTATCTACAGATGACCTTAGAATTTTTTCCAATGAGAAAAATGTGTGTATAGCTAGCATACTTTGCAACGCATACTAAAGACTAGAATAACTGGTACATTGGAGGAGAAATAATGTCACAAAACTTAAACAAACAATTAAATAAACTTGTCGCTACATGGTCTGTACTTTATACGAAATTGCACAATTATCATTGGTATGTGACGGGGAAAGCTTTCTTTACACTACATGCAAAATTTGAAGAATTATATAATGAAACAACGTTAAATCTAGATGAAATTGCAGAACGTATTCTTTCGAAAGATGGAAAACCAGTTGCTACGTTAAAAGAGCATCTTGAGCTATCCTTTATAGAGGAAGCTGCAGGGAATGAGACGACAGAGGAAATGGTAGCAACAATCATAGCAGATTTCCAAAAACTTATGAAGGCTTTGAATTCGACGATGGAGCTTGCGGCAGAAGAAGGAGACGATCGAACAGAGGATATACTAAATGCTATGTATCAGTCGTTAGAAAAGCATACATGGATGTTGAAGGCATTCCTTGGGCATTAAAAAACCAATTAAATGATAGGCAAAGGGGGCTATAATGTACTTCCATTGCCTATTTTTTTAATATTTCATAAAAGTATTAGACCATTGTTTCAAAAGGTGAACATGGATCACAGAGATATTACAAATATTAAAGTTCGTTAAAAGAATGGGTAAAATGGATTTATTTCTTGAATAGGAAGGTAAGATACTTAGTAAGCCATAAAAATTAGGAGGAATTGAGCATGATAAATGAGCAAAACCCACAAATTGAAGTGGCCCATACGAGGGAAGAAATGCTCCATATTTTAGAAAGTTTGCGTTTAGAGGCATGTCAAATAGAGGACATTTATGTTATTGCAAAGGATCCAAGCAAATTTGATGGAGTAAAATGGGATGCTAATGTTAAAACCCATGAGGTAGGGAATTGGGTTGATCAAATTAAGTCTTGGTTTACCGGTGAATCGGCTGTAAAAGAAGGATTTAAGCGATTTGATCTTACGGAAGGTCAAACAGCTTACTATGCTCATCTCGTTGAACAGGGTGTTATCGTATTATTCGCTGAGCAGTCAGCTGAACCTATGACAACATAATATATACTTTGATGATAATTGCTATTTGTCTTGATTCACCTTTAAAAAGGTGAGTTTTAAAAAACAGAGTGAGTGCACATGCACCACTCTGAATTAATTTATAGCTTTTTCTTGTTCATGTTTTTTAATAAAGCGTAAAACATGGAGATGCTCTAATTGGGCAACAAGATTACCAATTAGAATAAAGCTACCACCTATTACTATTTTTACTGTTATTCCTTCACCGATAAACAGCATGGCAAACATCGCCGCGAAAATTGGCTCTAAGGAAAATATTAGTCCTGTATGTGTAGCGGAGGTAAACTGTTGTGCAACAGTTTGACCTACGAAGCAAAATGCACTACAAATGACACCAAGCCCTATAATAGCAATCCAAGAAGTCATTGTATTTGGAAGTGTTGGTGTTTCGAAAATAAATGTTAATACAAGTGCATAAAGTCCAGCAAAACCGAGCTGGTAAACGCCATAAGAAATTGATTCAACGCTCCGTGTAAATGAGCTGTTTAATAGTAAGTAAAACGAATAACATAGTGCAGCAATGGCTACTAGAATATCTCCTTTTTGAAAGGTAAATGAGCCATGTGCCGTTAAAATTGTAATCCCAATCATTGTGCAAATAATTGCAAAGCTAACTGCTCTTGAAGGTAATTTCTTGTCAATAAAACTGCTGAAAATAGGTACTAAGATAACTGTTAGACTTAAAATAAAACCAGCATTTGATACCGATGTCGTTTCTAGTCCGAATAAGCTTAGAACGAACACAATGAATAATATAAACCCTTGTATAGCTGCATATTTTAGTGTCTTCACATCGACTTTAATCATGCGTTTATAAAAGATAATACCAGCTACGAAAAATGCGATGATACAACGCAATGCCACCACATTATAAACAGCCAATGTTTCAAGCCCCATTACCATAAAAGTATAAGATAAGCCCCAAAACATTGTCACAATAACCATTAATAAATTTGCTTTTCCTTGGATACTCATTATGCTCACCTACAATCTGTGTACTAAAACAGTTTTGATTCTAAAATTTACTATAAATCTTGTATTGTGATTAGTAAAACGAATGTTTATAATGGTTGGTATTAAAAAAATTCATGTATATAGAGGACAAGGCGATGAGTTTAGTCAAATATGAGATTTTGAATAAAGTGGCTGAGGTAGCTAGCTTTACAAAAGCAGCAGATGCATTGGGGTTAACCCAATCTGCTGTAAGTCATGCTGTTTCAAGCTTAGAAAAGGAGTTCGGCTTTGCACTCATTCACAGAAGTCGAGCTGGTGTCACGTTAACGAGTGAAGGGAATACAATGCTGAGGGCAATGAGACATGTCCTCGATGCACAAGAACTATTACAGCAAGAAGCTGCACACATACTTGGCGTTACGAGAGGAAAAGTAAGAATTGGTGTAATTTCAAGTATTTCTTCGAACTGGATGCCGGAAATTGTTCGTATTATGGATAATCAATTTCCTGGTATACAAGTCGAATTGCGTGAGGGAGATTATTATGAAATTGAACAATGGCTATTAAGTGGAGAGGTTGATGCGGGATTTTTAAATGGTCAAAAGTCTAAACAGTATCATTTTACCGAACTTCAGCAGGATCCGTTGCTGTGTATTGTCTCCGATAAAAGTCCACTTTATCATAAAGCCGAAATTGATATTGTTGAACTAGAAAACATGCCATTTATCATGACTTCATATAAAGGGACAAATGATGTAAAAGTGTTGTTAGAGCAATATCACGTGAAGCCTAATATTCGCTTTGAACTATCGGAAGAAGTAGGGATCATTTCAATGATTGCTCACCAGCTTGGAATTAGTATTTTACCGAAATTAGTGACGTATAACTTACCTCCTACGATAAAAGCTATACCTTTAAAACAAGGTGGCTATCGCACAATTGGAATTGCTATGAAACATCATGCTTCACCAGTGACCAAGAAATTTGCTGAGATATTAAGTTCCTGGTTAAAAGAGCAAAATAGGAAATAGTATTAATTTAATGCCAACCTTATAAAACAACATTGAAGCATAACATAGCATTACGATAAAATAGTAATTGTATATTTTCTAGAAAAAGGTGAGTGTATGGGGACATTACGAGGTAAGACCGTACTCATTACAAGTGGGGGAACACTTGAAAAATGGGATCGTGTGCGTGGACATACGAATTTATCGAAAGGGTCGATGGGCTGTTATTTAGCTGAAGCGGCACTAGAGGCTGGAGCAAACGTATTGTATATGCACGGTTATTTTGCACAGCTTCCGGCGAACAAAGACAAAATGCGTACCATTCGATTTGAAGGTATTGAAGATTTAGGCGACAAAGTTCGACATGCTGTTCAGGAAGAATATGTGGATATCGTTATTATGGCAGCTGCTGGTTCTGATTGGCTCATTGACAAAGTGTATGACCAATCTGGGAATTTAATGGAGGAAGCAGGTAAAATGCCATCTGATGAGCCACCTATCATTCACTTTAAAAAGGCGCCTAAAGTATTAGGTCAAATAAAAGGGTGGCAGCCTAAAGTAACTTTAGTAGGCTTTAAACTCGAGGCAACAGATGACGAGGAATTTTTACTATCCCGTGCACGTCTACGGATGGAATCTGCCAACGCTCAGTTTATGGTAGCTAATAGCTCACAATCTTTATATGGTGGTGATGAGCCACACTGGATTGTACCGGCTAAAGGCAAACCGATGAAGGTTATGGGCAAGCAAAAGACAGCGACAGCACTAATGGATTGCCTACAAAATGATTAATAAAAAACTGTGTAGAGGTAAATAAATCTACACAGTTTTTATTTTGGTGTTTTTTCGTTTTTGAATTCCTTAGTAAACAAATAAGTTTTATAATATTTATGTTGACAATCGGTTTTCAGAATTATAGAATTATTCCAAAGAAGCGAGATACCTACAACTTGGCCTAAAAAGAAGCTTTGATAAATATAGTAGGTCAAATCCAAAGAGCTATTTAGGATAAGTGGCTATAATTAATGTTTTGGCCTCAAAATATGTTAAAAGAAGGGGTGTATCGGATGACTCAACAGGCAAAGGTAAATGACAATAAACTAGAGGCAATTGCAAAGGCAATTCAAAATTTGGAATTTGGAGAAGTACACATTACGATTCAAGATGGTGTCATTGTGCAAATTAACAGACTTGAAAAACAAAGATTTCCGCAGAAAAAATAAAAGTATAGGGGATAATTCGAGTGTTTAGGTTGCTTTTTTATGTTTAGGAACTGTTGAGCTCACTATCCATAGCAACAGCATAGATTATGTTAAAGAGTTAGCTATTTTAACTAATGTGTAAGTTGTATCAGTGTTAGTTACCTCCTTATAAATACCTAGTAAATATTGCAAATTGTTTTTTTCAAAGACAAAAAAGTTAAATAGTTGGTCTTCAAAATAAATTGCTTTTGTATCATCTAGAAGAGTATATTCTTTACCTTTTAAGTTCAATTTGTCTTTAAAGTTTATTTTATTCTCTATTGATCGAATCTCAATTTTATAAATATTTTCTTTTATTTCTTTATTAACAAACATAATACTCAATGCATCATTCACGTTATATTTTTTATCTTCGTAAAATTTCCCGAATTGATGTGTGAAGGAAATCGGTGGCATAAATTGAGGTAACTTTACCTTGCACTTGCAATGATATTCAAATTCTTTAACGGCCTTTTCCACGGATATATATCCACCTTCAGCGAATTTTTCTTCAAACGAAGGAGGGGCGGTGTGAAAATTTGCAGTTACCCATTCATTAGTCGAAAGTAAAAAAATAATAGGTAACATGTAAAGGGATTTTTTTAACATTTGTCATTCACCTCATTAATTATTGTTTCATCAATCAAACTTATTATTTCGATAAAGAGCGGAAAAATACGTCAAAAAAACAGGATGATTACGACGACGAGTCATCCTGTTTTTTGCGTCTATATTTTCTTGCAATAGCCTATTCATAAAAACTATTTGGGATTTCACCAATATGCCTGCGATGATATAGTAAGGGTTCCTTCTGAGAATTCTCAATTTCTAGAACCTGCCCAATAAATATCGTATGATCTCCAGCATCGATTTGCTGAGATGTTGTGCATTGCAAAATGGCCGCAGTATCATGTAAAACCGGTAGACCTAAAGCAGAGGTTGACCATTTAGCCTGGGAGAAACGATCTGGGATTTTACTTGAAAATAGCGTACATAAGTGTTCTTGATTGCTCGCTAAAATATTGACAGCAAACTTTTGAGTCGTTGTAAAATATGGATGTAGCTGTGATTTTTTATCGAGCGACCATAAAATAAGGAGTGGGTCTATGGAAACTGACGCAAAGGAATTGACAGTTAAGCCAATAGGTTCACCTACGTCATTACAAGCAGTGACAACGGTAACACCTGTTGGGTAATTACCTAATGCTAGTTTAAAAGCAGCTACTTTGTCTGTCATTTTAATCACCTCTTTATTGTTTTTTAATGAACTACTAGATCAAAATCCTTTTGTTGCTGATATCGTAAAATATAGCAACTTTTAATAATTATAATATTCTAAATTTTATTTTAAACCAACAAAACTAACAGGTAAAGTATATAATAGAGAAAAAAAGGGGGTTCAGTCATGACTTTATATTTTGACCATCTAGTTCATCAAGTTCAATCACCAGAAAATACAAAGGTTTTTTTAAATAAACGTAATATCCATACAGTTAACGGTGGTCAACATACAATGTGGGGGACATACAATACGTTAAGCTATTTTGGATTAAACTATATTGAGCAAATAGCGATTTATGATCGTACTTTATTTGAAAATGCAGTGAAATTACCTTATTCCCTACATTATACGTTTAAACGTGCTAACGAGCGCTATGGTTTTTCAAGAATTGCATTACGGACAAAAAATATAGAAGAAGAGGCACAACGTTTACGTGCGCTTGGATTTGAAGTATATGGGCCTGATGCTTGTAGTCGTACAAGACCAGATGGCTCTGTAGTAGAATGGAAGCTATTGCATTTTGGGAAGCCAGAGCAGGCAATTGATTTTCCATTTTTGATTGAGTGGACTCATACAGATGAGGAACGTTTTGCACAATTAAAAGCAAATGGAGCCATTGATACGAATCAACCAATATCGATGGAATCTGTCCAATTTTATGTGAAAGATGTGCAAGCAACAGTGAATTTATGGAAGGAAGTATTACAACTACCTGAGCCTGAACAACATGAGCAATTTATCTCCTTACATCTACCCAATATTCGACTGGATTTTTATGACGAAGTGGCTGCAACTGCTATGACACTAGGTCATTTACATGAAGGGGCGTTTGGGGTTACACTTATGGATACTAATAGAACGAAGGAAACGCTAGTTTTTCCTGGAGCTTTTTATTGGATCAATCGCTGAAGTTATAGTGTTATAAAGCAGCGCTAATTTCAGCATTTGAAAAAAAGGAGCCGTTCATCCACCGAACAGCTCCTTTGAGTTTATAGTTTCACTACATTTGACGCCTGTGGCCCTCTATTACCTTCCACCACTTCAAATGATACCTTTTGACCTTCATCAAGTGTACGGAAGCCTTCCTCTTGGATTCCCGTAAAATGTACAAATACATCTTCTCCATCATCACATTCAATAAAGCCATAACCTTTTTCATTATTGAACCACTTTACGATTCCCTGTTGCATAAGCATTCGCCTCCCATGCGCTTGAATGTAGAATAAAATCAATTAAGTCGTGACATAAATTGTGAAAATGTGAAAAAATGCATTTTCATTTAGAACATACATGAATTGTGCAATGTTGTCAATCGATTGTCGAAATACTTGAATAACTTACTATGATTTTTTTCACAATAAAGTCTATAATGGAATTAACTTCTTTCAGCAAATTCCTGCTGAAAAAAGTTAAGGCCTCCGGCGGATGTCCCAGAATCGGAAAAGCAGTCTTAGAGGATGTTAGCCTAAATGCGATAACGGCTAACTGACCTGCATCGGTAAAAACGCCATGTCTTGTGGCATTACCGAAATGACCGACATCGTGTCGGCCCTCGTGCAGGCCTAAGCACAAAGCCGATTCAGGACGCAATTATGCCGAGGCATAATTGACCGACATAGAAAGTAGGATGCCAAATGACAACGAAAAAACAACAACCTTTGACAGATTTAGAAATCGCTAATCAAGCGGTTATGCAACCTATTACTGAAATAGCGAAAGCAGCAGGTATTCCAGAGGATTCACTTGAACAGTATGGTCGCTACAAAGCAAAAATTGATCCATTAAAAATTACAGCACATGGTGAGGATGCAAAGGTTGTATTAGTAACAGCTATTAGTCCAACTCCAGCGGGTGAAGGGAAATCAACTGTAACGGTTGGGCTTGCTGATGCACTTCATCAATTAAATAAAAAAGTTGTTGTTGCTTTACGTGAGCCATCACTTGGCCCTGTAATGGGTGTAAAAGGTGGAGCAACAGGTGGTGGATATGCACAGGTTGTACCAATGGAAGATATTAACTTGCATTTCACTGGTGACCTTCATGCGATAACGACTGCGAATAATGCATTATCAGCTTTTATTGATAATCATATCCATCAAGGAAATGCTTTAAACATTGATCCTCGCCGTATAATTTGGAAGCGTGTAATGGATTTAAATGATCGCGCCCTGCGTAAAGTTGTTGTGGGCCTAGGTGGTCCTGTTCAAGGGATGCCACGTGAGGATGGCTTTGACATTACTGTTGCATCAGAAATTATGGCAGTTTTCTGTTTAGCTACAAGTATTGAAGATTTACGTGAACGTTTATCAAGTATCGTCATCGGTTATACATTTGATCGTGAGCCTGTATTCGTGCGTGATCTTCAAGTAGAAGGGGCCTTAACATTGTTATTAAAAGATGCCTTCAAACCAAACTTAGTGCAAACGCTTGAAGGGACACCTGCCATTATTCACGGTGGACCATTTGCCAACATCGCACATGGCTGTAACTCGATTATGGCGACACAAACAGCTCGTAAGCTTGCAGATATCGTTGTGACGGAAGCAGGCTTTGGTTCAGATTTAGGTGCTGAAAAATTTATGAATATTAAAGCGCGTAAAGGGGGCTTTAAGCCAAGTGCAGTTGTAATCGTAGCTACAATTCGTGCATTAAAAATGCACGGCGGTGTAGCGAAAACGGAACTAATTGGCGAAAATGTAGAGGCACTTTTACAAGGAATTGAAAATTTAGCCAAGCACGTTGAGACGATTCGTACATTTGGCGTTGAGCCGATTATCGCTTTAAATCGTTTTATCACGGACACAGAGGCTGAGTTAGAAGCAGTCCTGAATTGGTGTCAAGAAAATCATGTTCGTATCGCACGTACAAATGTCTGGGAGGAAGGCGGAAAAGGTGGTCTAGGCTTAGCAGAACAAGTGCTAGCTGTTCTTGATGAAGAAAACAATTTCTCACCTTTATATGATGTAACAGAATCTATTGAGGAAAAAGTACGTACAATTGTGCAAAAAGTTTATGGTGGGAAAGATGTGCAATTTACCGACCAAGCGAAAAAACAAATTGCCCAAATTGAAAAATTCGGTTGGGATTCTCTACCGATTTGTATGGCGAAAACGCAATACTCTTTATCAGACCAACCAAGTCTTTTAGGACGTCCAGAAGGCTTTACAATCACTATTCGCGAAGTCATTCCAAAACTTGGTGCTGGCTTCCTAGTATGCTTAACTGGGGATATTATGACAATGCCAGGTTTACCAAAAGCACCAGCCGCTTTGCGAATGGATGTTGATAATGAAGGACATGCGGTAGGGTTGTTCTAGAGTGAAAGAAGTATAAAAGAATATATAAATGCAAAAGCTGTTCCTTTAAGTTATAAAGGGCAGCTTTTTTAACTTCTATTAGCGGATGTAACTGAACAATGCCGAAGCATAATAGTTATTGTGAAAAAGGGGGAAGAAAATTAATAGCCTTTATATTCACGAAGGAGAAAACTGGTTAACCATAAAAAAATTGCAATTCGAATGATTAAATACATTGTATATTCAAAAAAAGAAAGTTTTCTTTCACGCTTTAGATTTTTTAAAAGTCTTACAGAAAAAATTGAACATAAGAGAAGGAATGCTATGGAAATTTGGTCTATGTTTTCTAACAGGTTTACATTTTCTAATAGGCTTTTCAGCAAGATCATCCTTTCATACTAGAACGTATGAGTTGTCTTGTTTTAGTATGCTGATACTTTAGTTGATTACGAAGAAAAATTGGAAAATGACATTCATCAGTTGATTGGGTGCACATTGTATCGGGTCTAGTGACTGATTACTTATTAGCAAAGGAAAATGGTTTTGATGAAGTTAAACAAGAAGTTGGTGGCGAATACAAGGATGATAAGCAGTCAAGATTAGATATTGTTGTGAAAACGCAGAATCAGCAAATGATTAATATTGAAATTCAATTGTCTAATTAGCACGATATGTTTAAGCGTACATTATTTTACTGGGCTCAACTTTATACATCACAATTACAAAAGGGCATGGGGTATCATAAACTGCTACCGACGATTACTATTAATATATGTAACTTCACATTGTTTCCTCAAAGCGCAAGTACCTTCTATTTATATGAGGATAAAACATTAAAGCGATTAGTTTTACAGGATGATGCTTTGGAAGTGCACTTTATTGAAATGAATAATGAATAAATTCCTGGAACAATGGCATAGGGGAGTTCTTAAGCCACTGGATTTTATTGGGAATGGTCGATGCACGAAAGAAAAAGGTCTATGAAAAAATTTATCGTGAATTGGAGGAACTAGCGATGAAGGACGAACATTTATTACAGGCATTTAATGTTTGGGAAGAGCTAAGTTTATCACAGGATGATGTTATAGCTTATCAATCTCGCTTAAAGTATATCCTCGATGAAGCGGCGAAGTTAGAGGATGTGAAGTATATGGCAGAGCAACTGGGAATAGAAAAAGGAATAAAAAAAGTAAAAGAAGATGTTGCTAACAAACTTTTAGCGAATGGCATGGATATTGATTTTATTCATAAAATAACAGATTTATCTGTGGAGCGTATTAAAGAAATTAAAGAAATTAAAGAAAGGCTAATTCAAAGTCGTGACGACAAAAAACGATAAGGTTAACAAGGCTCGTCAGGACCCTAAAATCTCCCGTGTTCAGAATTTCTTCCCTTAGGAATGTCTTAGAAGGGAAATAGGGGATAACAAGTAACAAGGAAAATGGAGATAGGGGATATATGTCTTTAAAAGAAAAATAAAAGCTGCCATCATCTACAATAAATAAGATGGGCAGCTTTTATTGTTTCTTCAGCGGGTTGGTATTACATAACATAACTATCGTTCCTACTTCCTTCATAACTTAATACTTCAATTACGGCTTAAATAAAATTCGGAAAAATTGTTGCCTAAAAAAATTCTCTAGTTTTGTTAGCACGACTCTGGATGATTAGACTTTTCGCAAAATGGCAAGAAATTGGTATGCTATTTGCCATTAATGGGAGGAGTTACGTTCATACATATTCAAGATAATGAATAGAAGAAGGTAACATCGATTAATGATAAAAATATCACACGCTTGCGACATATGCTCAAAGCTTTCTAGGTCGTGAAAAGCTTGTTTGTTCACTTATCTCGTCATGTACATTCACTATGCGGGTTAAAACAAAGAATTTCTAAGGGAAAGTGTTCACTTTTATTTGTTTAGATGATTGGTTTTCACTATACGTACGTCATCTTGCAACACAGTATTCAATTTTAAAGCCCGCTGAAGTTGTTTAATCTGTTAAAACATAGTTCTTGTACATCACTGAAATAGTGAGCCTACAGAACAAAAATAGTTGTTCTGTACATTCATCTTATAGTATTCTGAAAAATTAGTCAATTGAAAACAACTTCCCAAATTGATTTTTTTGTTAAATCTAGAGGTTACTTAATTACCAACAATTCTAAGCAATACCTTATAATAAAGGATGAAGGGACTGAACTAAGAATATGAACAATTTAATGGACAAAGTACGAGGGATTTACGAGCAATTTGATGCTAGCCATGATTTTCAACATATTGAACGTGTTTATCAAAATGCGTTAACGATATTACAATCAGAACCGGAAGCCGATGCAGAGGTCGTGGAAATTGCTGTGCTGTTGCATGATGTTAGTGATAAAAAGTATACCGATAGCAAGGAGCAAGAGAATAAGCTAATTGCCGAGCTGTCTTTAAGCGAGGAGAAGAAGCAACATATTCAAGATTGCATCGCACAAGTATCGTATAATGGTGGCAATGAGCTAGAAGCAACTTCTCTCGAAGCAAAAATAGTACGAGATGCAGATCGTTTAGATGCGATTGGAGCAATCGGTATTGCGCGCACATTTGCTTTTGGTGGAGCTAAGGGTCGAAAGCTTTACGACAAGGAAGAGAATGCACGTACGGATATGACAGAGGAGGAGTACCGCAATAAAAATACATCCTCAGTTACCCATTTTTATGAGAAGCTATTATTGCTGAAGGATTTAATGATTACTGACAAGGGCAAGCAAATGGCTGAAGAACGCCATCAATTTATGGTACAGTTTTTAGAGCAATTACAAAATGAAATAGGTGAGTAATACCTCACGCTACTAAAAAAATCCGTTGTCTATTTCAATAGACAACGGATTTTTAGGGTTAAATTAATGTTGATTCATTTACTTCGGAAGGAGTATTTTTTTGATTCAATTTTTTTTTACGTACAATCTACTCAAATATTAATGTGTGAAAATAAGGTTACCTATATTACATAAAAAAACCGTTGCATCATCACACCCTATAGCTCTGAAAATAGAAAGTGAGATAGCGTTGTGTAAACATGCTTAGGGATTTTTTACATATAATACATTTTTTATTTTTGAATACTCTTTAGTTTGTTTGGATAACATATTTTTATCATAATATTATAATTAGTTTAATTTAAATAGTAAAAGTAGTGAACATAGTCGAAAGGATTAAAGAAATTGCTCATTATGGACAGGTGTTCCTGTTGTAATTAGGCGAAGTCTTAGGTAATAAAACTAAAAATCTCTAAGCGACAGATGCAAAGTGGGAAAAAAATTGGAGGAAGAAAATGATGACAAAAGATTTTTACACTACACTTAAAGAAAGACGTACTTACTACGGAATTAATAAAGAGGTAAAAATATCTGATGAAAGAATTAAAGAAATTGTAGAATTTGCTGTGAAATATACTCCGTCAGCATTTAATTCTCAAACTGCACGTATTGTTGTATTATCAGGTGAGGCACATAATAAATTGTGGGATATCACAACTGAAGTATTAAGAAAAGTAGTTGGAGATAGAGATTTTTCAGGAACTCAACAAAAAATGGATTCTTTTAAAGCAGGTTATGGTACAGTATTATTCTTAGAAGATGAAGCGGTAGTTAAATCACTTCAAGAGCAATTTGCCGCATATGCTGAGAACTTTCCGATTTGGTCAAATCAAGCATCAGGTATGCACCAATTAGTTGTGTGGGCAGGATTGGAAGCAGAGGGATTAGGAGCTTCTTTACAACATTATAATCCACTAATTGATGATGAAGTGAAAAAAGAATGGAATATCCCTAATAATTGGAAGCTTATTGCGCAAATGCCTTTTGGCAATCCAACGGTAACACCAGGCGAAAAAGAATTCCAAGCACTTGAAGATCGAATAAAATTTCACAAATAATTATCTGCTAGGTATATGATATACCAAGCCGTACGGTACTGAGTGTCATTTTTGAGACAGTAACCTTTTTACAGCCAGTTGAAGGTAGTGAACCGACGACTGGTTGTTGTTTAATTTCGGCTTTTAATCCGGATTTCTGAGCGTTGTAAATCCGCATTTTCTTGACTGTACCTCTATATCCATCATTTTGCAATTACGTTAAAATACAATCTACAAAATGTAAGAAGAGTCCATTTTGAACAAATGTTCAAATGGATTCTTCTTTATTTTAAAGTAACCTTTTATAGATCAATGGTATAAAAGTTTTTGCTTCGTTCCATATTACTATTATGTTTTAAGCAGGTGGAAACCCGTATGGGCCGAGTTTTTTATCATAGGTGAGAAAAAACAAAACGACAACTTACAGCAATTTACTGGGTTAGGGATGGCGAAAGTATAACGAGGAGGACCTTAAATGTATCCAGATTTAGAAGGGAAAGTTATTGTTATCACAGGTGCTTCAACAGGATTAGGAAAAGCAATGGCATTACGCTTTGGCGAGGAAAAAGCAAAAGTTATCGTAAATTTTCGCTCAAATGAAAAAGAGGCAAATGCTGTTGTTGAAGGAGTAAAAAAAGCAGGGGGGGAAGCGATAGCTGTAAAAGGAGATGTGTCAGTTGAAGGGGATGTCATCAACCTCGTCCAGACTGCTGTGAATAAGTATGGAACTCTCGATGTGATGATTAATAACGCTGGAATAGAAAATCCAGTACCCTCACATGAAATGCCGCTTGAAGATTGGAATAAAGTAATCAATACGAATTTAACAGGTGCATTTTTAGGAAGTAGAGAAGCGATTAAGTACTTCGTCGAACATGATATTAAAGGGACAGTAATCAATATGTCCAGTGTTCACGAAGTTATTCCATGGCCTTTGTTTGTTCACTATGCGGCTAGTAAAGGAGGCATTAAACTGATGACACAAACATTAGCATTAGAATATGCCCCAAAAGGAATTCGTATTAATAATATCGGGCCTGGTGCGATTAATACACCTATTAATGCTGAGAAATTTGCCGATCCTGAAAAACGTGCAGATGTTGAAAGTATGGTTCCGATGGGTTATATCGGAAAACCAGAAGAGATTGCAGCAACAGCAGCATGGCTTGCTTCATCCCAAGCTAGTTACGTAACAGGAATCACTCTATTTGCTGATGGTGGAATGACCTTATACCCTTCTTTTCAAGCAGGTCGTGGGTAAGTAACGGAAAATGGAAATGGGGTTATCTGCCCTGTTCAAAGTGGTTAAATTCTTATAATACTTCATTGTTGCGTTTGTTGATTTAATAAAAAATAACATAAATAAAAACGGCATTGGAACCTAACAGACATTTAACCCTCTTCCAATGCCTTTCTTCATTTTGTAGATATAAGACCGCGTTTTCGAATTTCCTATATTTAAGGTATGGATAAAATAAATCTGTATTGACTAAGCAACTTTGATATAAATTACTTCATCTTGTTAACACATCTTTTTGAATTAATAATCGATATTTGGTTAATCTGCTGGTCTTGGACCTCTTTCGCCCTGTGTATTTTCAGAGGTTAAAATAGGCCGAACGGTAATGTCGCCTATTACTCGAATTTGACAAGATAGCCGTAAACAGTCTTCATATAAATTCTCATCAATATTTTTAATAGAGAAGGCGTGTTTTTCTATTTTTGAAATATCCTTATATTCACCAGCTAATACCTCCACTCTACAAGTTGTGCATTTTGCTATTCCGCCACACTGATGAAAAATGTTTATATTATTATCTTCAAGAGCTAATACTAATTTTTTTCCTTCTTCTACTTCAAAGGTTTTTCCTCCAAATACGTTGACAAGTGGCATCCATGAATACTCCTTTCAATTAATGGGGTTTTAACGCAGTAACCGGTTACTATCAGTTTGTATTGATCCAGCTATTCTCATACAGTTTAAAAAGTTTTACCTAGCCCAGGAAGTTTGTATGGAGGGAAGCGGTTTGAAGGATACTCATATGGTGGGTAGCCATAGGAAGGGTTCCCAAGCATGAACTTGAAGGAGCGACTTGGGTAAATCCTAAAGACTTCGTGTATCTTATCAATGGATATTGCACATGCTAATTTTAAATGATAAAAAAAGTAACTTTTTCCCAATAATATTAACAAAAAGGGAAATATTTCTGAACCGAGATCATTTTTTTCTTAGTAATGAGTTAAAAATCTTTTCATTCATTACATAAAGCATATATAATTACTTATGTTTTTTCGACAATGGGGATCTTGAATTAGGTCTATTTTTCTTTCAATTATTAGATCGTGGGAGAAATCTCCTTTTAAAAACATTGGGGTAACCGTCAAAGGAGTTTTAACATCATGAAAGAAGCAAAAAGCGCAGTCAAATGGATTCCTTTCCTCATTTCCCTTGCTGTTGGCGTGGCTATCTGGTTTTGTCCAGTGCCTTCAGGAGTAGATGAAAAAGCGTGGCATCTGTTCGCTATTTTTGTTGCGACCATTATAGGATTTATAACGAAACCGTTGCCAATGGGAGCAGTATCATTTATTGCTATGGCTATGATTGCCATAACAAATACATTAACTATTGAAGAGACATTAAGCGGTTTTGGTAATTCAACGATTTGGCTAATTGTTATTGCCTTCTTTATTTCTCGAGGATTTATTAAAACGGGACTAGGGGAACGAATTGCCTATGTATTTGTTCGTCTTTTTGGGAAAAAAACTTTGAGTCTGTCCTACTCATTACTAGCAAGTGACTTAATATTAGCACCTGCTATTCCTAGTAATACAGCTCGTGCTGGTGGTGTTATATTCCCAATCATCCAGTCATTATCTCATACCTTCGGATCTAAACCAGAAGACGGGACAGAGCGTAAGATGGGTGCCTTTCTTTTGAAGGTAGGTTTTCAAGGGAATTTAATAACATCTGCTATGTTTATGACAGCCATGGCAGCGAATCCTTTAATTGTTAAGTTAGCAAGTGATTCAGCTGGAGTAACTATTACTTGGTTTGGTTGGGCAATGGCGATGATTGTCCCTGGGTTAACAGCTTTAATTGTTGTTCCTTATGTTATTTATAAAATTTATCCGCCTCAAATCAAGGAAACACCAGAGGCAGCAGCTATCGCTAAAAAGAAGCTGGAAGAATTCGGTCCTCTGAAAAGTTCTGAAAAACGAATGATCGTAGTATTTGTTGCTGTGTTGTCGTTATGGATTGGTGGAGACTACTTAGGCATTAGTGCTACTACTGCAGCTCTTATAGGTCTTTCGTTGCTGTTATTGTTAAATGTGTTAACATGGGCAGATATTAAAAAGGAAGAAGGAGCATGGGATACACTAATCTGGTTCGCAACGCTATTTATGATGGCATCTTTTATGAACAAACTAGGGTTGATTCCGTGGTTTAGTAATGAAGTTGGTGGTCTTGTATCTGGGTATAGCTGGATATGGGCGGTTGTCATATTAGCTTTAGTCTATTTCTATTCACATTATTTCTTTGCGAGTTCCACTGCTCATATTAGTGCGATGTATGCAGCATTTTTATCTGTTATGCTGCAAGCGGGAGCACCTGCTATGTTGGCAGCTATATTATTAGCGGCATTTAGTAATTTATTTGGCGCCACTACTCATTATGGTTCGGGTCCAGCACCTGTCTTCTTTGGTGCAGGTTATATTGATCAAAAAAAATGGTGGACAGTTGGATTTGTAGTTTCCGTTGTTACTATCCTGATTTTTGTTATAGTAGGAGGCCTATGGTGGAAGCTTCTAGGTTATTGGTGAAATAAAAAGCTTCTGTATTCGGATAGAATTATGTTCTATCCGGATTTTTTTGTGATTTTTACCTCATCTTCATTTTGCAGTTAATTGAGCAGCGTTTTTTAGATAGCTAAGAAGAGTTTGTTGTCCTTTGTTTACCTGTCATTTGGTGTTATGATAAAAATGGATATCAATAATAAACTACATATAAAAGTAGTATGGACACTAAACAACACCTAAATGAAAGAGATGGACAAGTGGAATGAGTCATTTAATAGTACAAAATTTAACGAAAACAGTGGGCGATAAAACGCTCTTTCAAAATATTGAATTTACGATTTATGAAGGGGAGCGAGCTGGGCTAATTGGTATTAATGGTACTGGTAAATCCACATTGCTTTCTATTTTAGCTGGTGAGATTGAAGCGGATTCAATGGAAGTTGACCGCCCAAATAAATATCGTGTTGCCTATTTACCACAGGAGCCTACTTTTAATAGTGGCGAAACTGTGTTGCAGGCAGTGTTTGCAGGGGATTCACCTATTTTAAAACTTAATCGTGAATATGAAGAAACCGTTGCTGCACTTGCATTAAATCCGACTTCAGAAAGTTTACAGAAAACGCTATTTAGCTTGCAGCATCGTATGGATGAGGAGCAGGCATGGGATGTCAATGCACTTGCTAAGACGGCGCTTACGAAGCTTGGCATTGAAATGTTTGATAGAGAGGTTTTAACATTGTCAGGCGGTCAGCAAAAGCGTGTTGCTTTAGCTAAAGTATTAATTGAGCCGGCAGATTTATATTTATTGGACGAGCCTACCAACCATTTAGATGTGCAGTCTACAGAGTGGCTGCAGGAAATGGTGTTACGATTAAAGGGAGCAGTTATATTTATTACCCATGATCGTTATTTCTTAGATGAGCTGTCTACTCATATTTACGAGCTAGCTGATCAAACTTTATACCGACATACTGGGAATTATGGGGATTATTTAGAAGCACGTGCTATTCGTGAGGAAATGAAAGCAGCCTCCGCACAAAAAGACCGCAACCGCTATCGCTCAGAATTAAAATGGATTCGTCGCGGAGCGAAAGCGCGTTCTACGAAGCAAAAGGCACGTATCCAGCGCTTCGAGCAGTTAGAGGATAACTTAGAGCGTAAATCGGAGGATATTTCTCTTGACATGGGCCTAGCAACAACTCGTCTTGGCCGGAAAGTTTTAGAGGCTGAAAATATTTCAAAGGCTTTTGGCCATCAAAAAATTCTCGAAAGCTTTTCATTTTTACTGCAACAGGGCGACCGTATTGGCATTATCGGAGCAAATGGTGTAGGAAAATCAACATTAATGAACATGTTATCAGGAGAGCTTACACCTGATGTTGGTGAAATTCTAGTTGGATCGACAGTGAAGTTAGCGCATTTCAAACAAACTTTACCAAAAATGAATGAAAACGAGCGCATGATTGAATATATCCGAGAAGCTTCCAATGATATCACAGATGCGGAGGGTGTACGTTATTCGGCAGCACAAATGCTGGAACGTTTCTTATTCCCACTTCATGCACACGGTACACCTATCGGTAAATTATCGGGTGGTGAGCGTAAACGTCTGCATTTGTTACGATTATTAATGGAGCAACCAAACGTACTGTTACTGGATGAGCCTACAAATGATTTGGATATTGAAACACTAGGTGTACTCGAGGATTTCATTGAGCATTTCCCTGGGGTTGTTATCACTATATCTCACGATCGCTTTTTCTTAGATCGTATTGCGAAAAAGCTATGGATTTTAGATGGTCTTGGGCATGTTAATGAAACGCTTGATATTTATAGTGAATATTTACAAAAGCGTGACCAGGAATCCGCTGTAAAGGTAGAATCGCCAAAAGTTGAAAAAACTAAGACCGAAAAGCCTAAATCGGACAAGAAAAAGTTATCCTTTAAAGAGCAGAAAGAATGGGAAACAATTGCTGATGAAATAGAAAAGACAGAAACAGCGATTATGGAGACAGAAGAAGGTATCGCCAACGCTGGTGCTGATTTTACAAAGCTACAGGAATTAACGTCGAAGCTAGATGAGCTAAATGCACAATATGAACACCTTATTGAAAGATGGTCATATTTAGATGAAATCGTAAATGGATAAGGAGCGATAGACATGAAGATTATGACAATTGAACCGACACCAAGTCCTAATTCTATGAAGATTGTCGTCGATACAGAGTTACCTTTTGGCAAAAGCTATAATTTTACAAAAGATAATAAAGATGAAGCAACTGGTGAAGTAGCAGCAATTTTAGCAATCGAAGGTGTTAAAGGTGTTTACCATGTAGCGGATTTCTTCGCTGTTGAGCGTAACGCAAAGTATGCATGGGAAGGTATTTTAGCAAGCATTCGCCAAGCGCTAGGTGAAGATGTACAGGAAGAAAACAAAGAACAAGTAGCCAATGAATTTTATGGGGAAGTGTACGTTCATGTGCAATTTTATAAGCAGGTACCACTGCAAGTAAAGGTATTTGATAATCAACGAGAGTACCGTGTAAGCTGTGGTGAGCGCTTTGTGGAAGCTTTCAATAAAATTCTTGAAACAGCAGTGGATGAAAATTATATTTTCCAACGTAAATGGATCGACTATGGCGTACGTTACGGAGAGCTTGAGGAAATTGCGGAAGCAGTAAAACAAGAAATCGATGTGACATATTCTGAGGAACGTTTAGTGGAGATTGTTGCAACGATTAATGATTCAGAGAAAACTATTAAGAAGCCAGCTAAACTAAAAATTACTGTTGAACAGTTTAAGCAACCAGAATGGGAAAAACGTTTCCAATTGCTTGACCAAATGGCAGATCCAGAGCTAGAGGATTTACCGCTTTTAGATTTGGCGTTACAAGATGAGCAAATGTCTATCCGTCGACTGGCAACCGTTTATTTAGGAATGATTGAAGATGTGGCAGTAGTGCCATATTTGGAAAAGGCATTACAGGACAAAAGTGCAGCGGTTCGTCGAACTGCAGGAGATTGTATGAGTGACCTCGGCTTTGTGGAATTTGAAGACGTGATGCAACAAGCATTACAGGATAAAAACAAACTTGTTCGTTGGCGTGCAGCTATGTACTTATATGAGGTCGGCACTGATAATTCATTAGCAGCATTAAAGGCTGCTAATGAAGATAAAGAGTTTGAAGTGAAGCTACAAGTAAAAATGGCGATTGCCCGCATCGAACAGGGTGAGGAAGCAAAAGGTTCTGTTTGGAAGCAAATGACAGAATCTCGCCAGCAATAAAGAGTTTTAATAGTGACCCGATAATGTGGATAAAAGAAATAAACCAGCTCTCTGTTATGAATGTAGTTCAACAGAGACGCTGGTTTTTTATTACCATTTCACACTTTTCCAGCTGGCCAAATGACGAACAGGAAGTCTCTAGCATGACTATTCTTTTGGAAGTTCCAATTTGTCTTAAGTCTTACGATGTCGAAGCGCAATGTTTTTAAAACTAGGCTGTGTTCTCCAAGTTGTTATTTCTTGTTTGGCTTCTTCTTCAACTATAGCAAAAAATTAATAAATTACGGTACGTTGTTTTTCGTTTGAAAGTTCTACTTTTTTATTAAATTACTAGGAAGATAGATTTAATCTATATTTGATAAACTGATACTAATTATCAATATTTCGGAATATTCAAATATCGGGATACTCGGAATAGTTTCCTTGTGATAAATTGGAAATATCACACTAAACTGAAAAGTGTGACAATTAAAGGCAGGGGAGGAATTGAGATTTGAAAAAGTTTAAGTTTACGAAGTTCTTAAGTAGTGTTCTAGCTTTCTTTATGGTGCTTTCTCTATTGGTTCCATTGTCGAGTGCTAATGCTGAAGAATCAAAACTATTCAAGCAGGATAGTCAAAGTGAAAGTATCATTCAACTAAAGGCGGCTATCGCTGAACAGCTAAGCTTGTCTAAAGATGGACCAACTCTTCACGAAAGCTTACAAAATGTATCAGGCAATCAAGATGTTGCAGTCATCGTTCATTTATCTGAAAAGCCTGTGGCACTTGAGCAAGGAATAAGCCAAGTCAAAGGCCAAAAATTCTCTAATGCCCAAGCAAATGAAGTTCGTTCAAATGTAAAAGCACAGCAAGCAGAAGTTAAAAAAGAGTTAGCTGCTAAAAAAGTTCAGATGACTCAAGGATACTCATTTGATACTGTCTTAAACGGTTTTGCGGCAACTGTGAAAGCAAACGATCTCCCGAAATTGCTTACAGTGGAAGGAATTACATTAATCGAACCTGATGCAATTGTTTACGCATCGGAAGATAAGCCGATGAAATCAACGGAACTTAAGAAGGAAGATCCATTAGAAGCTCGAATGAATACAAGTAATTCTTTCCTTGGCATCGAACAGCTTTGGAAGGAAGGAATTGAAGGACAAGGAATAAAAGTAGCAGTATTAGATACTGGTATTGATGCAGATCACCCTGAGTTCGCTGGAATTTACAAAGGTGGGAAAAACTTCATTCCGAATTCAGCAACTTACACGAAGCCTCGGGCAGATGATGACGCATCGGAAACATTGCCTTCGGAGCGTCCTGTCGGAACACCTGAATTTAATGAAAAAGGAAGCTCGTTCTATACTTCTCACGGTACACATGTTGCTGGAATAATTGCAGCAATCGGAGCTAACGAGTTCGGTATAAAAGGAATTGCTCCAAAAGTAGACCTTTATGCTTACCGTGTTCTTGGGGCGTACGGTAGTGGAGCTACATCTGGTATTATTAAAGCAATTGAAACTGCTGTAAAAGAAAAAATGGACGTTATCAACCTTTCACTTGGCGGGGGCGCAAACTCTGAAACGGATGCAGGCTCATTTGCTATTAATAATGCAATGATGGCTGGAACAATCGGAGTAATTGCAACAGGGAACGAAGGTCCAAATCGCGGAACAATAGGCACGCCTGCAACGGCCCGTTTAGGAATTGCTGTTGGTAACACAACAAATCCTGAAACAATGTATAACGGGGAAGTGAATGTTACAGTTGGCAACTACAATTTAACAAAGCAGCTTCCGTTAATGGGCACGACTTTTGGGAAAAATTTAGCAACACAGCTTCAAGGAGAATTTGACCTAGTTGCTGTTCCTGGAAACGGGGAAGTAAAAGACTTCGAAGGAATTAATGTAAAAGGTAAAGTGGCATTGATTTCCCGTGGTAGTATCGCATTCGTTGATAAAATTGCGAATGCAAAGGCAAATGGAGCAGTCGCAACAATTATTCATAACTTTGCTGGTGGAACGAATGCACCGAACATTTCAGGCACATTCCTTGGTGATGCATTTGATTTTCTGCCAACATTTGATATGTCACAAACGGATGGCGATGCAATTCGCGCTGCATTAGCAGGCGGAGCTGGAAAAGTAAGCTTTAGTAAATTTGCTTCCACAAAGACACTGGGAGATGATGTAAACTCTTCAAGTTCACGTGGACCATCTACACCAAATTTTGATATTAAACCAGATGTAAGTGCACCTGGAACAAACATTATGTCAACAATTCCGATGTATAAAAAAGATTTCCCTGCTGCAGATTATAGGGAAGCATATGCTCGTAAAACAGGAACTTCTATGGCAACACCGCATATTACAGGTATTGTTGCATTAGTTAAACAAGCAAATCCTGATTGGAACGCCTTCGATGTAAAAGTGGCGCTTTCTAATACAGCAAAGGTTTTAGATAAAACAAAATACGATGTGTTTTCTCAAGGTGCAGGGCGTGTAAATGCTTATGCAGCAGCTCATCCGGAAATTCTCGCCTATGCACTTGATAGCGCAATTTTAGATGGAACTGGTGCAGTTGCAGAAAACTTGAAAGGTACAGTTACTTTCGGTCCCCAATCTCTTAAAGACCGGGATATTTCTGTAACGAAACAAGTTTTAGTAAAAGATATTAAAGGGAACGGCGGCAATTATAACGTATCAATCGATGTGACAAAAACATTTGGTGATGCAGCTGTTACAGTCGATCAGCCGACATTTAATCTAGTCGGAGAGCAAGTTTTAAATATTACATTAACGGCTTCGCAAGCTACGGCACCAAAAGGCTCTGAAATACTAGGGTATATTTACATCAGCAGTGGAGATACAGAAATTTCATTGCCATTCGCAGCTGACTTTGGTGGCGCGGCAGCAACTGAAATTAAAGATTTTAAGATTACAGAAACAGACCTATCCTTTAACGGAGATGGGGTAAAAGATTCAGCTGTACTGTCATTCACATTAACTGGAGATGTAACAACTAACTATATCGAGCTTTGGGATATTATGAATCCTAAAGGTGGAGAATACGGAGACGGCTACATTGGTTATATACATGCTGGGACTGCACTAGGAAAAGGCTCTTATACGCTGAATATTGCTGGGCAGTACAAACCATGGGGAACAGCACCTGCCACAAAGATTCCAGATGGTCTGTATACAATTGACTTCACCGGTCTTGCAGCATCAGGAGTAGTTTCCGATTATGTTGGACCAATTATCGTGAAAACGACTAAACCAGAAATTACTGGTTCAGTAGCTAAAGGTGTCGCTACAGGACAAGTAACAGATAAATATATCGACTACAATGAAGAGCTATATTTATACGGTTTAGATTACAATTTAAATGATAAATTAAAAGCTTCCTATATTTCGACGATAAATGGTGAAGTACAAGCGCCAGTAGCTTTTGAATTAAATCAAGACGGTAGCTTCACATTCCCAGTAACAGCAGAAACAAATGCTGTTTCAGTAATCATTAAAGACGCTGCCGGTAATGTTGGTGAAGCGAAGATATATGAAAAAGAAGTAGTAGAACCAGTAATAGCACTTTCTGTAAATCCAACTAAGCTAGACTTAATAGCTGGAGAAACTGCACAACTTACGGTAACAGAAACGACAACGCCTGCAGAAGGTGCTGCAACAGAAAAAGACGTAACTTCAAAAGCTACTTATGTTGTTGGAGATGAAAATGTTGCAACAATAGTAAATGGATTAGTAACTGCAGTAGGTGAGGGCACGACGACAATAACTATTTCATATGGTGATAATGAAGTACCTATAAATGTTACAGTTAAAGCACCTGTTGTAAAAGAACCAATAGTAACACTAGAAATTGACCAAGCTCAGGTGGAAACTAGAATAGGTAAAGAAGTTCCAGTTAAAATTACTGAAGTAACTACTTTTGATGGTAAAACAACAGAAAAAGATGTTACAAAGCTTGCAACCTACGAAGTAGAGAATGATAAAATAGCTACTGTAAAAGCAGGGGCTGTAAAAGGAAAAGGTCAAGGTAATACGACGGTTAGAGTAAAGTATGGTGAGCGCACACTAACATTTGATGTGTTGGTTGTGAAGCCAGGGAATGGCAATGGTAATGGTAATGGTAATGGTAATGGTAATAAAAATAATAATGAAGTTATCGAGGATGAGTTATAATTAATTTCAGTTTAAGCACCAAGAGAAATTGCATAGCGCAATTTCTCTTGGTATTTATTATCAAGAAATAACTGTGACATATTCTTTCTGATTTTCTTGCCATTAAGCAGTTCCTCTTTTTTTATTCCTTCTTGTAGTACATATTTATCATTACTTGGATGTCATTTCTTCAACTTTTCATTAAGTTTAATTATTGTTTCTTCATATCCTAAATCACTATTAGATTTATCGGAGCAATTTCTCCAAAACTACCTCATACTTTCCAGAAAGAACAACTCTCCTTACATAATTTCTTAAAGCTTAAAAAAATATGCCCGTCTACGACAAAAACTTTCTTCATTTTAATCACCTTAAATGCATAGTATGTTTGATATTATCCTACTTCCTCACTGCACTAAACTGTTCCGCCAGTTGAATAGCAACAATCTTTTCGAAAGGCCGTTTTCTAAAAGATTGTTGCTATTAACACATAAAGACAGATTAATTCTACAAAATGTAGTGAATGAACTCTGTCTTTTTGTTTTGATATTTCGCAAAACGAATTTTTAACTAAAGCATTCTGTTAGTTTTAATATGATTTCTCATAAATTCTTGGATATTCGTAAAAAGTAGTGGATTACCTTATTTATTATTTTCCTCATATTGTGCATTGAATCAATCCATATTTTCAAACATTACTTCATTATGTTATCCTTATATAGGTTATTAACCTATATATTAGGAGTTGTTGTGCAATGAAAACACATTCTAAAATTGGATATATCATATATGTTTTAGGCATCTTTTCACTTTCAATAGGATTAGGAAGATTAACTGGTTCCCTAGAATACAATTCATTTATTTCAAATAAATCTATTGCAATAATATTCGTTGCTATAGGGCTTTCTGTTATTTTCATTTCATTCTTTGTAAAACCTCAAATAGATAAATAACTTTACTGAACATTTTCTTTCAGATATTCATTCAACATAGCGATGATACCTCTGAAATCTGCTTAAAGAGCATCTGAATAAAGGTGCTTTTTGTTTTTTCTTAATGCTTCAACTGTGAAATAGTTAGATTTTTGACAAGCTGAATTAAGCATTTGTTCTACCCAATTTTCAAATGCCAAGTTTTTATGTATCTCAAGCCAACGATACCAGTAGAGAACTATCCAAATAATACGTACCAACGCCTTGAAATCGTTCCAACCATCCTTTCAAACGGCGATGGAAGTTATTAACGTGTTGTATGTGGTATCCCTTTTTTTACTCGTTGATGTTGATTAAGATTAATTGTATCGTGTTTAAGATTTTTGCTGCTGCAAATTAATAGTTAGTAGCTGTATCTGTGCATAACAAAGAAGAATGGGCTATATAATCCCCGATAACCCCATCGATTTCTTCTGCTTTCACACGACCTCTACCCGCCATCCTCGCAATAATATTGTTATTTTGATCTTGTGCTACAACTACAGCAATTTTTCTGATTTTGAAATTCCTTGTTTTCATCCTTTTCTCCTCGTTTTTTTGGTTTACGATGTGTAAAACTACGACCTTTTAAAGATTCACGAAAGAAAGTCTCATCACTTCAACAATGGCAGGTAATTGATTGAAGCCGTGACTTCCTAAAGATTTAAAATCTTGTGTCTCAATAAAATGCGGTAGATATATGATATTTTTAAAGGTCTGAAATCTTTGATAATGTAACACCGTTTATCATCATTTTAATGTACTTAACCATTTTTCCGGATAACGCGAACCTGAAAAAGGTGTATTTGTCATATCATTAAATGTTTTTCCACAATCCTTACATAAATATCTTTGTCTAGAACGATATTTACCATTACGTTTTACGGCAGTACTTCCGCAATGAAGACAACCTAAACCAGACGAAAAGCGAGACTCCTTGATCATAGGAAGTAATTTTTGCATTTTATTTTCTTCTTTTGGATATAGATCTTGTTTCATTGCCTTAAATAAGGCTAGTGGATCTGCTTTTCCCAATTCTCCGACTGCTTCATACACATATCTCCACATTATTGAACACCTCCTGAAAATGCATTATATTCAACCATAATTAATATTTTCAAGAGAGCAGAATCTATACGAAAACAGCCTTTCGAAAACAGCTTAAAATGAAAAGCTATTTATTTTTTTTACCTAAAAATGAGATGGCATTTTGATAAAACCTATGACATGCGAATAAGGTGATTGTTGTGAAAATCGAACTCCCTCGGAACGAGCCCAATAGAACGAAAATGCATCCCACATTATGGTAAATGCCTGAGCTTTTATTATCGAAAAACAACATAAGATAGATAATTTTGTTGTTTTCTAACTTTTTACTACTAAACAAAAAGTTAATAGCATTTTATGTATTATTAACAAAGTGTCTAATACTTGTCTAATAGGACAATGTTAAAGCTTCCAGCGGATGTCACGGAATCGGAAAGGAGTTCACTTAGGATGTTAGCCTAAAATGATTGCATCCATGCGATAACGGCTAACTGACAACCTGCATCGGTAAGAGCGCCACGTCCTGTGGCATTACCGAAATGACCGACATCGTGTCGGCCCTCGTGCAGGCCTAAGCACAAAGCCGATTCCGGACGCTATTATTTCGAGGCATCATTGATCTCTAGAAAATTCTAAAAACAAGGGGGCATTTTTGATTGGCAGTAACAAGTTTAAAGACAACGGAATCTTATATGCGCGACCGACAAGCAGTTATCGAGCTTACACAAAAGCTAGTACGAATAGATAGCGTTTATCGAGAAGGTGATCCAAATGGCAATGAACAACAAGTTGCGAATTTTGTCGCTCAATATTTACGTGATATTGGGATAGAAACACATGTAGAGGAGGTTATGCCCGGAAGGCCGAATGTTATTGGTATTATTGATTCGGGTAAGCCAGGAAAAACACTACTCTTTGAAGGACACACAGATGTTGTTACAGAAGGAAATCGTGAGGCATGGACGTACGATCCATTCAGTGCAGAAATTATTGATGGTCGAATGTATGGCCGAGGCACAAATGATACAAAAGGAAATCTTGCTTGTATGATTACAGCTTGTCAGTCGTTGTTACTGGATCAGGAGGAATTTACAGGCAAGATTATTTTATGTATTCCATGTGATGAAGAAGGAATGATGCTTGGGATTAAACACTTTATAAAAAATGGCTGGGCAGATGATGTGGATGGGGCGATTATTTGTGAGCCAGAGGAAAACAATGTTTGTATTGCACAGCGTGGCGCAATACGTTTGAAAGTAGATATCTTCGGTAAAATGGCGCACGGTGCAATTTCTTGGAGTGGCATTAATCCGAACTGGCGCATGGCACGTTTTATTGTAGAGCTTGAAAAATTAGAAAAAGAAGAGCAAGCACGTTTAGGACGTGATCCGATGCTTAATTGGCCCTCTATTACACCAACAATTTTACGAGCACCTGTAAAAGGAGATGCCCAAATTAATGTTATCCCTGATCATTGTATGACAACACTTGATATTCGTACAGTCCCTGCACAGGATCATGATAAGCTTCTCGGTAAAATTGATGCCATTATTAAACGTCTGCAAGCAGATGATCCAGATTTTAAAGTTGAGCTAACAGTGCTAGATAATCGTCCTGCAACAGCAACAGCGAAGGAGGATCCTGTTGTACAAGCCATTTATGAGGCAGTCGCTGAGGTAACGGGAAAAGAGCCGAAATATAACGGTGTTCCAGGGGCTACGGATGGAACGTTCCTTCATGTACATGGAGTACCAATCGTTACGGTTGGAGCGGGTAATCGTGATATTCCTCATCAAATTGACGAATATGTCGATATTGAAGAATTAGCAGAAACAACAGCCATTTATCGTTTGGCAGCACTAAATTTTTTAGCAGGTGATGCACAATGACTCACACAAAAATCGCAATCATTCCAGGCGATGGCATTGGAAAAGAGGTTATGGTGGAAGCATTAAAGGTACTGAATTCTCTTCAGGAACATGATTCATCTTTACAAATAGCAACGACCATTTTTCCTTGGAGCTCCGATTACTACCTCAAGCACGGTCGTATGATGCCAGACAATGCATTAGACATATTAAAAGCATACGATGCGATTTTATTCGGGGCAATTGGAGATGCTCGTGTTCCGGATAATGTGACTGTATGGGAATTAATTATGCCGATACGAAAAAGCTTCCAGCAATATGTTAATTTCCGTCCGATTAAATCATTACCTGGTATAGCCTCACCGCTTGCTAACGGAAGGGATATTGATTTTGTGATTTTCCGGGAAAATGCGGAGGGGGAATATTCCGATAGTGGTGGGCGGGTTTATCATAATCAAATGCAGGAAATGACGATTCAAAATACGATTATGACACGTATCGGTATTGAAAAAATTGTCCAAGCCGCCTGTGATTATGCCTATAAAGATGGCAAAACCAAAATTACAAGTGCGACAAAATCGAATGCCATTATCCATTCCATGAAGTTCTGGGATGAGCATGCTAATAGAGTTCTAGCACAAAGCTCACCTGCGCTAGAGTTAGAATCTATCTATATCGATGCTTTAGTAGCTTATTTCGTAGAGCGACCACAAGATTTTCAGGTTGTCGTTGCCTCCAATTTATTTGGAGATATTTTATCAGATTTAGGGTCAGCTATTGTTGGTGGTCTTGGGTTGTCACCATCAGCTAATTTAAATCCGGAGAAAGAATTTCCGTCTATGTTTGAGCCTGTACATGGGTCAGCACCAAATATCGCAGGAAAGGGCATAGCAAACCCGATCGCACAAATTTGGTCACTTGCTTTGTTACTTGGACATATTGGGAGACCGGATATAGAACAGTTAATTGTGAGTGCGATTGAGAAGGTGCTTCGAGATGGTGTTGTGAAAACCGCAGATATTGGTGGACAGGCGACAACAGCGCAAATGGGAGATGCCATTTGTCAGGAAATTATCAAAACGAATTTAGCGGCAAGGGGTGTATAGCATGGCAGTAGAACAACAGGTCATTATCGTTACAGGTGCAGGGGGCGGTATGGGGAAAGCCATTATTCAGGAACAACTTGCGCAGGACAATATAGTAGTTGGGCTAGATTTATCAATAGCTTCGTTAAGTGATTTAGCGCAGGATACTTTACAGTGCTTTGAAATCAATGTCTTACAAGAGCAGTGTGTGAGCGAAGTGTTCAAGCAAGTTTTTGACAAGTATGGACGCATTGATGGACTTGTTAATGCGCTTGGTATAGCGCAAGCAGCAACATCGCTTGAGCAAGTAACGATGGACGAATGGAACCGGTTAATGGATGTCAATGTTAAAAGTTTGTTTATTACAACAAAGGCAGTCGTTCCGTACATGAAAGAGCTGCACAAAGGTTCAATTATTACGATCGCTTCCATTTCTACTGTACGCCCACGCCCAGGGTTACAAGCTTATATTGCTTCTAAAGGGGCGGCGGAGAGTTTTACACGTGCTTTGGCTATTGAGCTAGCACCTTGCCAAATACGTGTTAACACGATTCACCCAGGGCCAGCCGATACTCAGATGCTCGGTCAATTTACGCCACAAGGAGCAGACATCGAGCAAACAAAGCAAAGTGTTTTTGTTCAATCGGTCCCCCTTGGACGCTTAGTGAATCCATCAGACATTGCGGGAGCAGTAAGTTATTTACTTTCTGATGCAGCGGGTATGGTTACTGGAACGACATTACATGTAGACGGTGGTCGCGGACTTTAGGAGGGATAAAGTGAAAAAAATTCCGATGTTTATAAATGGTGAGTGGATTTACGATGCTATGGACGAGGCAGTATTAGATGTTATGAACCCCTCTACTGGTGAAGTCATGGCTCAGATTACGAATGCGAGTAAAACGCATGTCGACGAGGCAGTTCGTGCTGCACGTGTAGCGTTTGAAAGTGAAGAGTGGCGGAAAATAAAGGCCTATGAACGAGGACAGCTACTTGTTGAACTTGCGCACTATATACGCAAGCATGTAGAGGAATGGAGTTTATTAGAATGTCGTGATGTTGGTAAGCCATTAACACAAGCAAGAGCCGATATTGAAGCGGCAGCTCGCTATTTTGAGTTTTATGGGGGAGCTGCTGATAAAGTAATGGGGGACACGATTCCCATTGAAGACGGTATTTTAAATGCGGTAGTGTTAGAGCCTGTTGGAATTACCGTACATATCGTGCCTTGGAATTATCCTATTCAAATCACAGCGAGAAGTGTAGCAGCTGCAATTGCTACTGGCAATGCAGTAATTGTCAAAAGTGCGGAAGATACGCCATTAACTACGCACGCTATAACGGAATGGTTTGCTGATAAATTGCCGAGAGGTATTTTTCAGCATATTACAGGCTTAGGTCGCGATGTAGGGCCGTATTTAACATCTCATCCTGATATCAATCATATTACATTTACAGGCTCTGTACCAACAGGAATTGCAGTGATGAAATCAGCTGCTGAAAATGTTGTACCTGTTACGTTAGAGCTTGGTGGGAAATCACCAAATATTGTTTTTGCGGATGCCAACATGGAGCAAGCACTTGATGGCGTTGTACGTGCCATTATTCAGAATGCCGGGCAAACATGCTCTGCAGGAGCTAGATTACTGATTGAAGAAAGTGCTAAAGAAAAATTCATTGCTCAGTTAGTGCAGAAATTTCAAGCTTTAAGAGTTGGTCCAGGTGAGGCAGACGTTGATATGGGTCCACTTCTTAATGAACGACAATATACGAAAATTTCAACACTGCTGCAAAAGGCGAAAGAAGATGGTTACGTGATTACTGGTGGAGAGACACTGACGATTGCGGGCTATGAAAAAGGATACTATGTTGAACCAACAATACTTGCAGGAGTAGCAGCTAACGATGCACTTGCACAGGAGGAAATTTTCGGGCCGGTGTTGACGGTATTGACGTTTAATACCGTTGAAGAAGCAATTACTTTAGCGAACAGTACAGATTATGGTTTAGTTGCAGGCGTTTGGTCGAAGGATTTAGATACTACGCATTATGTTGCAAGCCGTATTAAAGCAGGACAAGTATTTGTTAATAACTACGGTGCAGCAGGCGGTATTCAAATGCCGTTTGGTGGCTATAAAAAGAGCGGCATTGGCCGAGAAAAAGGTTTTGTCGCGTTGAGAAATTATACACAAATGAAAAATATCGCGATACGCTATGCACCACCAAATCAAATGTGAGATGGAGGAATGCATATGGATCAGTCAAGAGAAAATCAAGTGCTCTTAGAGGTAAATCATTTAAAAATTAAATTCCATTTAAAAAATGGTAAAGAGGCAAAAGTTGTTGATGATGTAAGCTTTACGATTCGTAAAGGGGAAACAGTTGCGCTTGTAGGGGAGTCTGGAAGCGGTAAAAGTATTACATCGTTATCGATAATGCGATTACTGCCCATACCGCCAGTAGAAATGACAGCTGGTACGATTAAATTAAATGGTAAAAATCTCTTAGACTATAAAAATAAAGAGATGAGCAATATAAGAGGTAATGAAATTAGTATGATTTTTCAAGAACCGATGACATCATTAGATCCTGTGTTTACAATCGGTAATCAAATAATAGAAGGTATTCGTAGACACCAAAGGATTTCAAAAAAAGAGGCGAGAGAGAAATCTCTACAGTTGTTAAAAGAGGTCGGTATTGCGAATGCGGAAAAGATTATTGCTGAATATCCCCACCAATTATCAGGTGGAATGCGCCAGCGTGTCATGATTGCTATTGCCATGTCCAATAACCCTCAGCTGCTGATTGCGGATGAGCCCACAACGGCACTTGATGTAACCGTACAGGCACAAATTTTAAAGCTTATGATAAAGATGAAGGAAGAACATCGTTCGGCTATATTATTTATTACACATGATATGAGCGTTGTAGCAGAAACGGCAGACCGCGTTTTGGTTATGTATGCAGGACAAATCGTAGAAGAAGCACCAGTGCGAGAGCTTTTTATGAATCCAAAGCATCCGTATACAGCTGCTCTTTTAAAAACAATGCCTAATTTAGAGACAGATGTTAAAAGGTTGCCGTCAATCCCTGGCGCGGTTCCACCAGCTTATGCGTTACCAGAGGGCTGTCGCTTTGCACCACGCTGTCCATTTGCGATGGTACGATGTCATAACGTGGAGCCGGAGGTAATCCATATTCAAGACGAGCATAAAGTGCGCTGTCATTTATTTATGGAGAAGGGGGTGCTTGATCATGACGAAGAAAGAAGTTTTGCTTGAAATTAATCATTTAAAAGCCTACTTTCCTGCGAAACGTAAGTCGATGAAGGAAGAGAAAAAAGTCATTAAAGCAGTCGATGATATTTCGCTTGAAATTTTCCGCGGCGAGACGCTTGGCATTGTAGGAGAATCCGGCTCCGGAAAATCAACGTTTGGCCGAACTATTTTAAAACTCGTCGAACCAACCGAGGGAGAAATTTTATATAAAGGACAGCCCATTCAACAGTTAAAGGGGAGTAAGTTGCAAACTTTTCGCAATCAAATGCAAATGATTTTTCAGGATCCTTTTGCATCACTCAATCCTCGTATGCGAATAGGTGCCATTATCGAAGAACCGATGAAACTGCAATTAACAATAACAAAAGAGCAACGTAAAGAACGAGTCAAGGAGCTTTTACAAAAGGTAGGTCTACCAGAAGATGCTATGCGAAAGTTCCCGCATGAATTTTCTGGCGGTCAAAGACAACGAATCGGGATTGCTCGGGCGCTTGCTATTCATCCAGCGTTCATTATTGCGGATGAGCCTGTATCTGCACTAGATGTTTCGGTCCAGTCACAGGTCTTAAACTTAATGATGGATTTACAGGATGAATTTCATTTGACCTATTTATTTATTTCACATGATTTAAGCGTTGTAAAACATATTAGCGATCGAGTGGCTGTGTTGTATTTAGGGAGGGTAGTAGAAATAGGCACGAAGAAGGAGTTATATGCGAATCCTCTGCATCCATATACGCAGGCTTTGCTATCAGCCATTCCAGTTATCAATTTTAATCAACCGAAACAAGAAATACCGTTACAAGGTGAATTGCCAAGCCCGATGAATCCGCCTGTAGGCTGTGCGTTTCATACACGTTGTCCTTATGTGATGAACAGATGTCATCATGAACGGCCTGTGCTTCAGGAAGAAAATAACCATCAACGGGTAGCGTGCTTTTTATATGAAAAGTAGACTGAAAAATCAGTCTACTAGCTAAGCGAGGTGTGTACGATGTTTGGAAATATTACAGATGTGCCTGGCGTTAAAGTTGGGCATGCAGAACATAGTGAAGGCATAACAGGCTGTACAGCGATTTTAGTAGAAGATGGTGCTGTTTGCGGTGTCGATGTAAGAGGCTCAGCACCAGGCACTCGAGAGACTGATGCACTTGATCCTATTAACGAAATTGATCATGCTCATGGGATTTGCTTGTCAGGAGGAAGTGCATTCGGATTGGATGCTGCTACAGGAGTCATGCAATTTTTAGAGGAGCAGGGAGTTGGAGTAAAGGTAGGTATTGCTACGATTCCAATAGTTCCTAGTGCGGTGCTGTTCGATTTATTTATCGGTGATCCCAAGACAAGACCTACTGCTTCAATGGGCTATAAAGCGGCAAAGAGTGCGGTTGTTGGTCCATTGGTAAATGGTAATACAGGAGCTGGTTATGGTGCGACTGTAGGGAAATTGGCAGGTCCTCAATATTGTATGAAAGGGGGACTAGGTAGCGCCTCCATAGCTGGCAAAGAGGGGGTTGTAGTGGGTGCTATTGTTGCTGTTAACGCTGTTGGGGATGTAAAAGATCCTAATACAAGAGAAACGCTAGCAGGTGCAAGGAATCTACAAACAGGAGAATGGCTCGATTGTTGTGCTTATTTAGAGGAGCATATGCAATCGGAAGGATTACCTGGTACGAATACGACAATTGGTGTTATTGCAATGAATGCCAAGCTGACAAAAGTAGAGGCAAAAAAAATAGCCCAGCTTACACAAAATGCACTCGCGCGAACAATCTATCCTGTACACACAATGCTGGATGGGGATACGATTTTCGTGCTTGGCACGGGGGATAAAAGATACCCAGTTGACTATTTGGGCCATTTGGCTACAAGAGCTATGGAGGAAGCGATCATTACTGGCATTAAAGCTGCTGATAAATTAGCTGGAGTAGAAAGCTATAAAAGCATTCAAATGAATAGGGGGAAATAATGTGAGTCTGAAGAACAATTGGTTGAGGCTGTTGTTGACATTGATAGTAGTTTTACTCGTTAGTGCCTGTTCAAATGATGACAAAAAAGATGCAAGTTCTGAAGGAAAAACAGTAGCAGATTTACCTCAAGACATTGTAGTACGTATAAGTGATGACCCAGATTTTTTAGATCCACATAAAGCAACAGCATCTATATCTTACCAAATGATACTCAATATTTTTGAGGGACTTATGGCACCAGAAACAGATGGTACTTTAAAAGAAGGGCTAGCCGAAAGCTATTCATTATCTGACGATGGTTTAACATATACATTCAAAATTCGTCCGGGTGTTAAATTTCATAATGGTGAGGATTTAACGGTTGAGGATATCCAATATTCATTTGATCGTTTGATGGGGAAAAACGGTGGCGAAAAGATGTCAAATAGTTTTGATAATGTTGCGTCAACAGAAGCACCTGATGCCAATACATTTGTGATCAAGCTAAAAGAGCCAAACTCCAACTTCTTATATTCATTAACTGCTCGACAATCAGCCATCTTACCAAAAAGTAATGATGGAAAACATAATGAAAATCCAATAGGTACTGGACCATTTGCTTATGTTAAATACTCTCCGGGTTCTAATTTAGAATTGAAGAAAAATGAACGCTATTGGCAGGAAGGGTTACCATACTTGAATAAAGTGACATTTACCTTCCAATCGGATGATCAAGCGGCGATTATGAGTTTAATGGCCAATGAAGTCGATTTAACGAGTATACCTTGGCAGCGCGTAAGTGAAGTAGAAAATAACTATAACTTATCTCATCAAAATAATAACTCATCATTAATCGTTACATTTAATGAAATGAAAGCTCCTTTTGATAATGTAAAGGTCCGTCAAGCAATTAACTACGCTGTTAATAAGTCTGATATTATCGATTCAGTATTTGCAGGCTATGCTGTACCACTTGGTTCAAATATGAGTCCAGCGATGGGGGACTATCAAAAGAAAGGCTTGGAAAATAAGTATAAGCGAGATGTGGAAAAAGCCAAAGCATTATTAGCAGAAGCAGGCTATCCTAATGGCTTTAAAACAAAAATTACAGTATCTTCGCATAATGATATGTATTCAAATATTGCGCAAATCGTAGCGGCTAATTTAAAGGAAATCGGTATTGATGTGGAAATTGAAGTAGTAGAATGGGGCATTTGGCTAGACCGAGTTTACTTTGGTCGGGACTATCAAATGACAACAATCGATTTAACAGGCCGTGCCTCTGCCTATGATATTTTAAATGATTACATTTCAACAAATGAAAGTGAAAACTTCTTCAAATTTAAAAATGCTGAATACGACAAAATTATGGAAAATGTTTTAAAGGAAAGAGATCAGGCAAAACAAATTGACTATTATCATCGTGCACAGGAAATTTTAGCTGAGCAGGCAGCAGCGGTTTACATCGCAGATTATCAGATTGTTTGGGGTTCTAATAAAAAAGTTACGGGATTAAAGAGCTACCCATTCTGGTACCATGATATGTCTGAGGTTAAATTTTCTAACTAGAAAGGGATGAGTGCTAGATGATGTATATAGTACGTCGATTTATTCTGTTACTAACAACCATCCTTCTAGTATCGATCATTACATTCGGTGTTTTTCAAATTTTACCTGGTGATCCGGTTCGAACAATGTTAGGCACGGAAGCGGATCCTACACAAATTGAAAATATGCGATCAGAGCATGGCTTAAATCGCCCCCTTTACGAGCAATATACAGATTGGATGAAGGGATTATTGACAGGGGAATTAGGAAGTTCCATTCGTTTTTCGATGCCAGTAAAAGATTTACTGTTTGACAGACTACCTGTAACGATGTCATTGGCTGGGCTCACGCTCTTAATTGTGCTACTCATTTCCTTACCATTGGGGATGTTTGCAGCGAGAAGACAAAATAAGCTTAGTGATGTCTCGTTGTCGACAGTGACACAAGTTGGCATGGCCATTCCTTCTTTCTGGCTTGGGATGATTCTTATTTTGTATATTGGCATGCAATTCAGCTTCTTTAAAATAAGTGGGTATATTCCGTGGACGCAAAGTGTAACAGGAGCGTTAAGTACACTCGTTCTGCCAGCGTTAACAATAGCGATTCCACAAATTGCGGTCAATTTCCGCTATGTGCGTTCGGCGATTTTAGAGCAAAATCAGCTCGATTATGTACGTACGGTTCGTAGTAAAGGGATGTCTGAGCAAAATGTAATGTATAAGCATGTCTTAAAAAATTCGATGATTCCAATATTAACGGTATTTGGATTAATCATGGCTGAAGTTGTAGCAGGGACGATTATTGTGGAGCAAGTATTTTCACTACCGGGTGTCGGTCAACTCCTCATCACGGCTATTAGTAATCGTGACTTTCCATTAGTACAGGGAATCGTTATGTATATTACAGTAGCGGTAGTCATGATCAATTTTATGGTCGATATTTTATATTCTGTGTTAGATCCTAGAATCCGATTACGATGAGAGGTGGATACGATGAAGAATAGGCAAAGATACAGGGAAAATATCAATTTAATCATTGGTCTACTAGTCATTGTCGGTTTTCTAATCGTATTGATTATCAGCTTTTTTTATACACCACATGATGTGAACTCGATGAATATACCTCAAAAATTACGAAGTCCAAGTAGTGATTATCTTTTTGGTACGGATGAATTTGGTCGGGATATTTTTAGCCGTATGATGAAAGGAACACAAACGGCGTTTGCAGTCGGTCTACTAACTGTATCTATCGGAACAATTTTTGGTATTTTAATTGGTGGTATAGCGGGGTATGTGGGTGGCTGGATTGATGAAATCTTTATGCGCATAATGGATGCATTAATGGCTTTTCCAGGTATAATTTTAGCTTTAATGCTCGTTGCGGTATTTGGACCAGGGATTGTTAATACAGCTATTGCATTAGGCATTATTGCCATACCGGCCATTGCCCGGATTACACGTAGTGGTTTCGTCCAACATCGTGACAATGAATATGTCTTAGCTGCAAAGTTAATCGGCGTAAAACCTTATAGCATTATGTTTCGCCATATATTACCTAATATTTCATCGCAGATTATCGTCGCCGCAACAGTAACCTTTGCAACTGCGATGCTTGCTGAAGCGGCACTAAGTTATTTAGGGCTTGGCGTGCAGCCACCAAACCCTAGCTGGGGACGAATGTTAAAAGATTCACAAGCTTATTTAGTTGGAGCACCTTGGTATACTTATGCGCCAGGGGGAGCCATTACAGTACTTGTATTAGGTTTGTATATGCTTAGTAATGCGTTACGCGATTTTATGGATCCACGTTCAAAAGCGTAAAAATAGCAGGTGCTGTTTTTTTAATAATTCAAAAGCCTATTGAGACGATGTGGGGCCCGCAAAAAATCAGCACTTAATCAAATCAATTATAGAGTGTTTGAATGATTGTTCAGCAGTATCATTTTTGGCACCAATGCATGCTAAATAAACACGTTCGATCAATCAACAGTAAAATGGTGAAAAGATGGGAGCACAATTTGACATTTATAGATCGCTAAAAAGCTATTCTTCGCAAAGAAAGGCGATCCCAAATGCCCAGAAGCGCATGGAATCGCCTTTAATAATTTCGTGTATGACCTTTCTTTACATATTCCCAGTCGGTTTCAATATTTTGACGAATACGTATTAATAAGTCATGAATACTGTCAATTTCATTAGGCGAAAAACCATTTAATGCTCTAGCATTTGAGTAGTCTTCTTCTCGCTTTAACAATGAATAAATTTTGAGACTTTTCTCTGTCGGGAAAAGCTGTTTGTTTTTCTTATTGCCCATTTCATTACGCTTTTCTATAAAACCTTTTGTCTCCAACTTTTGAATTGCTCGGGAGGCTGTTGTGCGATCTACCTTCAATAGTTCAGCTACCTTTTCCTGAATAATACCAGGGTTTTCGCAGATACGAGTGACATACAAATATTGTCCCTTTGTTAAATCAAGTTCTTTAAACTCTATATTACTAATGGAATCAAGTGCCCGCGCAATCGCACCAATATCTCGCAAAATTTCCTTCATTTATTGCCTCCGAAAAATTTATTGTATTTGCAATAAAAAATGCTCTATACTATATATTATCATCCATGCAAGTAAATTTCACTTCATAATATCTACAGTTGGAGGTTCCGCATGCACAGCGTCTTTAGCGGCGAAAAAAGTGGTTTTAGCGGCGCAAATGATGTGTTTACCGGCGGAAGAAGAAGTTTTAGCGGCGCAATAGCCGAATATAGCGGCGGAAAAAGCAGTTTTACCGGCGAAGTAGCCAGCACAACTGGCGGAGGAAAACAAAGTTCACCAACGGAGAGTACGTCCCTAACAGCAAAAAACGAGGAGGAATATAAAGATGAACACGAAAAAAATTACACATAAACAAGATTTACAAACAGCATTTGCCCTTCGTCAAAAAGTTTTTATAGAGGAGCAACAGGTACCAGAGGAAGAAGAATTTGATGAATTCGACACACTAGATGCAGCATGTGATCATATTCTTGTATACTATAACGAACAACCTGTTGGCACTGGCAGACTGCGAGTTGTAGATGACTATGGCAAACTAGAGCGTATCTGCATATTAATAGAATTCCGCAAATTTGGTTTAGGAAAAGTAATTATCCAAAGTTTAGAGGAAATTGCACTTGAAAAAGGTTTAACAAAATATAAATTAAACGCACAATCTTATGCAGAGGGCTTTTATGAAAAATTAGGCTATAAGCGTGAAGGCGAAGAATTTATGGATTGTGGCATCCCACATATTTTAATGAAAAAAACAATTTAATAGGGTGTAGTGGTGGTGGTATTTATTTTTCATTTTAAAAAATAGCAAACCAATGTTAGTTTGCTATTTTGCTTTAGTGTAATAGCGCTTTTATTTTTTCCCATAATGGCTTAATTTTTTCTTTATTCGGTACATTTTCAAAAATCCAATCTGACTCATTGCTGAAGGCGTTCACTAATTTTTTTACTGCCAATTCATGAGTTACAATGCTCAAACAATTCATAATATCGACTATTTCATGCAATGGGTCAGTGGGCAATGAATTAGATAACGTTTTAAGTCCAAGTAAAGCCCGCTCAGGACAATATTTATGCAGTAATACTTTGGCGAAGTGTTCTAAACTATTCAGCAGTAAATGAACACTCCAAATCCCATTTCCACGTTTGGCACTCCAATAATATTGATACAAATACCAGACAGTATCATCTACAGCATCTTGAAATTCGAGTGGAGTTAATGACAAAGTAGTATTCTTTTGTTTAGCTGTAAGGAGTCCATTTGGATCAAATAATATTTTAATGACATCTTTTTCACTTATTTCTGAGAGCGTTACTGTAAATAAATCAATATGAATCATATCTTCATATACGACTAATAGCTGAGGTGCAATAATATAGATATCATCAACGAAACATGTTTCCTTATAAGCTTCAATATGTTGGACGCGATTCGGCAAAAAAGCTGCGACATTTTCTTCATTCACAACGCAATAAATATCAATATCTGAAAATTCATCATGCTCCTCTCTAGCCATCGATCCTCTTAAAAATACAGCTTCAATATATTGATCATCCTTTAGACTTTCAAGTAAAACTTCAACAACATGATCTAATTTCAAGTGTATGCTCTCCTTCAAAATAAAACAGGCTACCAAGTTATTTTTTGAGTAGCCTGTTTTTTACTAGATTTCCTTAACAATAATGCTTGAGAAGCTATCGTGGGGAAGAAATTTTCCATTATGTTATTCGATTTCTTTTGGACTTTTCAAGTAATCTAATATGCTAATTGAGTCGGTTAGTCATTCATTTTCATAATTTAAGTGGAAGTCTGCCTAGTCCTGTTTTCATTCAAAATGTTCAAAAGAGCTTAATGTCTTAAATGGCAATTCACGCTTAGTAAGGTAAGATGCAATAGCACCATGTTTTTCGGTCGAAGCTCCTGCATAGCGATTTGCAAAAGTAAGAAGGGGGATAGCTTGCTCCTTACAAAATTCGACTAGATTGATCGCTGTAATCTGCTTGTTAAGAAGAATAGCTAACAATGCTCCTATAAAGGCATCGCCTGCTCCAGTAGTATCAATCGCATCAACGTTGTCAGCTGGTACCTTTACATGATGCTTTTTAGTATAAAGACTTGCACCTTCTACGCCACGAGTAATTATGAGTACTTGTACTTTCCCTTGAAATAATGAATGGACTGCTGTTTCTTCATCCTCACTTGCTGTTAAAAATAAAAGCTCCTCCTCGGACAATTTAACGATATGTGCCTTTGGTAAAAATTCTAAAATAGTTCGACGACATGCCTTCTCATCATTCCATAGTGGCAAGCGAACATTGGGATCAAAGGAAACAAGACTACCTACCTGATGGGCCTGTTCAATCAATGCTACATGTGCATGTTTCATAGGGCTTTCCACTAAATTAACTGAACAAAAATGAAGAATATCGTGATCTGTTAATAAATTAGGTGGGAGTTGTTCTTTGGTGTAAAGTAAATCTGCTGCGTGGCGACGATAAAATAAGAAATCTCGACCTCCATCACTTGTCAGGGAAACAAAGGCTAGACTTGTTTCACCCTTATCTGTTTGAACAATATAGTTCGTATCGACATCGACTTTTTTTAACGTTTCTACGAGAAAATCTCCGAAAGCATCCTGACCTACCTGTGTAATGAGGGCAGCTTGTTGCTCGAGTTTTGCACAAACAGCGGCAACATTGGCAGGAGCCCCACCAGCATTTTTAGTAAATTGCTCAACTGTAGCAAGGGAAGCATTTTGTTCAGTAGGTGTAAAATCAATTAATAATTCACCAATTGCATAAAGTTTACTCACGGGGGAATTCTCCTTTAAATAAAATATTGCTGTCGCTTCGCTTTCGACAGAAAAATTGCTACAGGACGTGGGCTTTCCGTCGCTTTGCGCAATGCATCCGTCGTTTTGTTAGGCCGTACTGTCGCTCTGGTAGGCTAACCACGACTTTGGCAGCTCTATCCGTCGCTATGCGCAATGCATCCGTCGTTCAGCCAGTTCGTACCGTCGCCTTCAATTGTATTCGTCGCTCAGCACGACCGTTCCGTCAAGTACTTAGACTGAGTTCCTTATTTCAGTAGTTGTTTAGATATCACCTGAAAAGGAACCATACCTTCCATCTTTTCACCTTTAAAGGTGGGTGGGGTCCGTAGCTGACGCTTCGCTTCCGCTACGAGGCACACGTTTTTTCTTCGGTACGTAAATTGTATAAAAAATCCCACCAAAAATTAATACAATACCAGCTGTTTGCATGAAGCTCGGCATAAAATCAAGCAATAGCATATCAAGCAATATAGCCACAACTGGGTCAACAAATACTAATACTGAAACTAGAATGGTAGAAAGGCTACGAATACTATCAAAAAATAAATAGTAAACAAATCCTGTATGAATAAAGCCCGTCCCTAAAATATATAGCCAGTTTGTTGTCGTTAAGCTCTCAAATAATGAAAAATTAACAAATGGCAATAGTATGATAATTCCGACTGTGGTTTGGATATATGTTAAGGCATAGGAGCTAAGCTTTGTGATTGTTTTACTTGTGAGCATCGTAAACGCGTAAAACAATGCAGACAGTAATGCCCAAATAAAACCTGATTTCATAAATTCAGAGAGTGACATAAAATTATTTAAACCGATAATGAACATACTGCCTATAAAGCAGGTTACTGTTGCTAGCAATGCTTGAATAGTCATCTTTTCTTTTAAAAACAATGCGCCAAATATTAATACGAATATTGGTGCTAAATTATAGATTGAAATGGCAATGGAAATTGACATTTCTTCAAAGGCTTTAAATAAAAATACCCAGTTTAAGACAATAAAGACACCGCATAGAAGTGTACGTAATATTTCTTTTTTATCCCATATCTCTGTTTTATGACCACCTGTGATCAGCCACAATCCTCCTAAAAAGAGGGTAGCGCAAATACATCTAACAAATACTAGCTCGGTAGCAGGTACGCCAGTATGAACGGTAAAAAATCCAATAGAGCCAAAAAGGGCCATTGATACAGTTAGTTTGATAATCGCTGAAATGTTCATACAAAACCTTCTTTCTATAAAATTATGATAGGGGGAAACTTAACGTTTCGCCCCGTTTTTAAAGTTTTCGCTTAGGTAGAGTTAGTACCTGCTCGGCTAATAGAAGAATCTTCGCAGGTATAGTTTCAAACTGCCTCATCTTGGAGAAGAATCTAAAAATCTTAAGGAAAGAAGGCCGACAGTTGACATACGCTTCCGACTCTTCATTAATAGTTCTACAATTATTCCCGAATTTGGCCGTTACCGTGAATGAAATACTTTGTTGACGTTAATGCTGGTAAACCCATTGGACCTCGAGCGTGTAATTTTTGCGTACTAATGCCGATCTCTGCACCGTAGCCAAATTCAAAACCGTCTGTGAAGCGAGTGGAGGCATTGTGATATACAGCTGCAGCATCCACGCTATTTAAGAACGTATCTGCTACTAACTGATCCTCAGTCATGATGGCTTCAGAGTGGTTCGTGCCGTATTTATTAATGTGTTCGATTGCTTCATAGACGTTTTCCACAATTTTAACGCTGATCTTTAAATCTAAATATTCAGTTGCATAGTCTTCAGCTGTTGCTAGTTGAGCGAATTCAAGAGCTTGACAAACAGTTTCATCACCAATAATTGTCACACCTGCTTGATGCATAGCATTTAGTAGCTGTTTGCCGTGCTCCTTAAACCAATCAGGATGAATAAGTAAGCTTTCCGCTGCATTACAAACCGATGGGCGTTGCGTTTTCGCATTGATACAAATTTTCTCTGTTTTTATGTAATCGGCTGAATGGTCCACATAAATATGACAGTTGCCAGCACCTGTCTCTAGTACTGGTACAGTGGCTTCATTTACTACTAAATCAATAAGTGCTTTTCCGCCACGAGGGATTAATACATCTAAGTATTCTTTTAAATGGAATAATTCTTTAACAGTTTCACGATTCGTATCCTCGATTAATTGTACAGCGTCCACAGGGATAGACGTTTTGCTAAGTGCACGATGTATACTTGCCACAAGTGCTACATTAGAAAATTTGGCAGAAGAGCTACCACGTAAAATGACTGCATTACCTGTTTTCAATGATAATGTTGCCGCATCCACTGTTACATTAGGTCGTGCCTCGTAAATCATCCCGATAACGCCAATTGGCACTTGACGTTTTTCAATCAATAGTCCATTATCTTTTTCTATTCTCTCTAGAAGACTACCTACTGGATCATTTAATTCAACAAGTAACTGAATAGCACTTGACATAGCTTCCACTCGTTCCTTATTTAGCATGATACGATCAAGTGTAGAAGCAGGCATTCCCTGTTTCTCACCATGAGCTAAATCCTTTGCATTTTCAGCAATGATAGTGTCTTGGTCAATGATTAATTGCTCAGCAATTTTTGTGAGAGCCTCATTTTTTTCGCAAGTTGTTTTAATATTTAAAATATAGCTGGCGGCTTTTGCTAGCTTTCCTTTTTGTTGAACTTCACTTGTCATGTGAATTCCTCCTTAATTTGTTTGAATTTTTAGCCATTTATCTCGGTGAATGACCTCAATAGGATAATTCGTTAACTCATCTGTACGTTTTCCCATCGCATGTGCTAACTCTAGGGAAGAATATAAAACCTCACCACGCCCAAGCAGTCCCTTGTCACTGTGGACCTCGACAACGTCTCCATTTTCGAAGTCGCCTTCAACACGGTATACACCAGCGGGTAACAAGCTTTTCCCATTTGCCAATAAGGCATGCTCAGCACCGCTATCTATAAAAATTTTACCAGATACTTCCGTGAGTGCAATCCACTGTTTATTATTTGTTAAAACAGCCAGCGCATCATGCTCAACGTATGTACCATCACCATGTCCTTTCAAGATGTCGACAAGCTTTTTAGCACCGTGCCCAGTCCCAATAAATACTTTGACACCTGCATTTAATGCTGCTCGGGCTGCCAGTAATTTGGATTCCATACCACCTGTACCGACCTTCGAGCCTGCACCGTCTGCAAAACCAAGCATCTCATCTGATACCTCTGTTAAACGATCAATTCGTTTGGCATGTGGGTTTTTAGATGGATTGGCGTTATACAAACCATTGATGTCTGTTAGGATAATGAGCTGATCGGCATGAACAAGGCCACTTACTAGTGCCGATAACATGTCGTTATCACCAAAGGTTAATTCGCTAACAGATACTGTATCGTTTTCGTTAACGATTGGTAGTATGGAGCGCTCAAATAATTCTTCAAATGTAGCATAGGCATTTTTATAGCGCTCCTTTTTTGAAAAATCAGTACGCGTTAATAAAATTTGAGCAGGTACAATATCATAAATGCTAAATAGCGCATTGTAAATTTGAATAAGTAAACTTTGCCCAACTGCTGCCGCAGCCTGCTTTCCTTTTACTGTGACGGGACGAGAAGGGTACCCTAGCTGTTTAAAGCCAGCTGCAACTGCACCTGATGAAACAAGTAATACTTCATGACCGTCTTTTTTTAATTCAGCTATCGCTTGAACATGGTCCATTAAACGTATTTTATCAATTTCACCTTTTGCATTTGTTAAGGAGCTACTCCCAATTTTGACGACGATTCTTTTTCTTTCCATTGCAATACCTCCAATTCGCCATTCCATTTGCATTATGATTTAAACATTAAGATTTGCTAAAAATAAAAAAACCTTTTCATCCTAATAATTAGGACGAAAAGGTTTGCTTTCCGTGGTACCACCTACATTGAACGTCATTGACATTCCACTTCGCTCATAACGCTTGAGACTGCGCCTAGATTAGCTAGGACGTATTACGAAGTAGGTTCTTTAGTCTTTCTTGTGCAATGCCTTACAGCCGATGGGCATCGCTCTCTGATCAAGTAGTTTCTACGTACTAGTCTTCGCCGCTTTTATTTTTATAATTGAATATCTTTTTGAATGATGTCTCATACCTCAAAAAGTAATTGAATAAAGAATGCACTACTTTAACAAGTCTGTCAAGCTAATTAGGAATGTTAATAAAAAGTTTTGAATAAATAAGTAAGTAATACTAAACAATCGAGGTAAGTTGAGAGGGAAGCACAACTTTGTTTAATTGTACCACCAGATTGCGGCTAATAGTGGGAGCATCGCTATAACAATTACGAAAAAGCTCCATAATAATTGCTTTCCTGAAGACATATTTTTAGGTTTTATACTCATTTGTTCATATAGTTCGTTGATGGCGCGTTGTTCTTTAGCATAAAGCATAGTTTGAAATTCATCGTAATCTAGAATATAACTTGAGGGAGGGCGAGGGCTGAAACGTAAACTTCGAATATCATCAGTAATCTCTTTTTCACCCATAAAGTAAGTAATAACTGGCGCTAACCCTGAATTTTGTGTAGCTTGTACCTCGATATCATGTGTTTTCATTTTATAATAGACATTTCCTTGCTCGTCTTCATATTGCTTTACAATATCACTTACTGCCAACGACAAACACCTCTTTCTCCAAAACGATACGACCTTTACGTTATGATAATATCCATTATAATGTATTAAAAGAGAAAAGTGTTGTATAAGCGAGCATAATTGGTTAGATGTTTTTGTGAAAATTGAGAAAAAGAGAATCTTCGTGTAGTATAATGGAAATACAACCACATTATAATAGTTCTTTTCTAAAAGTAATTATTTATTACCGAAAGTCGGGTGTGACATTTTGGTAAAATATATGTTAAGTTATGAGCCTATTTAAAAGTAATGGAAAGAAGGGGTAGTATTGACGTTTTCAACGTTATTGGCGTTTTTAGGAGCAGCAATTATTTTAACATTAATGCCTGGACCAGATAATTTATTTGTTCTTGCGCAAAGTATTACACAGGATAAAAAGGCTGGTATAGCGACATCACTTGGTCTTTGCACAGGTTTGCTCGTTCATATAGGAGCGGCTGTTCTAGGAATCTCAGCGATTATTTATCAATCAACAGTAATTTTTTCTATTGTTAAGTTTGCAGGAGCAGCATATTTATTGTATTTAGCTTGGCAATCGTTTCGCGCGAAAGGTGATCCATTCACACTGGAACAGCAAAATGAACAAGCCTATATGACGTTATATCGAAAAGGCATTTTAATGAATATTTTAAATCCAAAAGTTTCTTTATTTTTCTTAGCACTATTGCCACAGTTTGTAAATCCTTCTAATGGCCATGTAGGTTTACAAATGTTAATTTTGGGTTTTGTATTTTTAGTACAAGCGCTTTTACTATTTTCATTATTTAGCATTTTTGCCGGTAAAGTAAGGGGGATGATTATTGGTAAGCCTGCAATTGCTAAACGATTAAATATGATTCAAGGCGTACTTTTCACTTTTATTGGGATACAAATAGCGCTGAGTAAACAGTAAATTGGGGGATTTTTATGGCAATTTTACATATAACGTTTAGCTTATCTACACAAGGTTCGATAAAGCATGCAATACGACAGCATCATTTACAACGAGATGAATCAGTGCTTAGTGTCAATGAGATTTTCTCGATTGGTCCACTAAGCAGCGCAGTAGAACGAAAAAACTGGTTAGAAGCCTATATCTTTAGGGACAATGAAGAACGTGAGTTGTACGAGGATCTTCAACAAGCATGGAAGAAAAAAATTGCAGCTTTACCGTGCGATGTCGATGTCTGGGTTTGGTACAGCCAAAGTACCCATGAAGAGATTGGGTTACGTCTTGTTATGAGCGAATTGATCAATAAATGTAGTATGGTATATGGGATTGATGCTACAGAGGGTCTAAAGCGTGTACAGCCAAACTTGAGGATTCGTCAATCAGGTGAACTTTCAGCAGATTTGCTCATGAAACTCCGTTCTGAGGCAAAGCGCTTTTCTATTGATGAGTGTCAGCAACTTGCAAAGGAATGGGAAGAGCTGAAACAAAACCATAGTACACTGCGAATTTGGCAAGAAGGAATTGTACATGTAGCGGAAGACGCATTGGATCCAATTATTATGGAATGTGCGGAAAGAGCCCATGCCGAACTAAATGAAGAATGGCTTATACCGATGCGTATCATCGGTGAAACACTTGGTGCAATTGATGACTATTTAAGTGAAGAGTTTGTGGAGAAACGCCTGCTGACCCTTGCAAAGCAGGGGCTTTTTGAGCTTAATGGAGATACGACAGATATGTATTCGTATCAATTAAAATATGTAGTGAAATAAAGTAGCATCTTTACAGTAACCACCTTTCATTTGGAGAAGGTGGTTTATTGTTGTTATCTTTATGGAACGCTCTTCGTAAATAAAAAAAGCGAGTAACCATTGTTACTCACTTGGGTACAATTTTTATGACTAGCCATTACTTTTCGTAAAAATTGAATACAAATTGTTGAAATTGCCTTGCTGAAGGTGGAAGATATCGATTTTCAATCCAAGCCATACCTATTATCCGTTCACAAACCATATCCTCTACACGAATTTTAGCTAATTTATTTGGATTCAAATCTTCATCCACAGGTAGCAACGAGACGCCAAGCCCAGCACCTACAAAACCAGCAACTGTTGATACCTCATCACCTTCAAAAGTAATCTTCGGTTTAATACCTGCAGCGTTTAATAATTTATCAGCTGTACGGCGCAATGCGTAACCCTTTTTCATCAGAACAAAATTCTCATGTTCAAGTTCCTTCATTTTAATGCTCGTCCGGTTAGCGAATGGATGGTCGATCGGCACCATAATAAAAAGCTCATCACGCCACAGCTCCTTCCAGCAAACAGGCGGCTCCGTGTCAATCGATGCAAGTAAACAAAGGTCTAACTCTCCCGCGAGTAATTGCTTAAGCTGAGAATGTGAGTAATTTTGTGTAAAGTGAAAGCGTATATGTGGATGATTCTGACGGAAAGCGCGAATCAAATCAGGTACGATGCTAGTCCCTAGTGTATGTAAAAAACCGAGTGATACATCTCCTAGCTCTGGATTATTGAGCTCCTGTAATTCTAAAACGGCTTTTTCATACTCCTTACGCATACGTTGAACACGATACAAAAAAAGCTCGCCATATCGGTTAAGCATAATCGAACGTCCTTGACGGTCGAACAAGGGTACTCCTAATTCCTCTTCAAGCTTTGAAATCGAACGACTTAATGCCGGTTGAGAAATCGCTAATGTTTCAGCTGCACGAGTCATATGCTCAAGCTTTGCTACTGTGACAAAGTATTCCAATTGCTGCCATTCCATTATTTCACCTCTATTCTCGTTATTTTTGAGTTAACAGCATTATAACGGTAAAAGAGTAGGAAGTATAGGCACATAAAGTGAAACTTTTTCCCACTCATAATTAATCTCCAACAATCGCGCTTTTTGGGCAGTTTATCCCTCACCTAACTTCTTTGAAATCACAAAATTTTGACTTCTTTTTTGCTACAAATAAGTTAGGCCCGTTAATGCTAGAAAAAAGATTTTAAAAACTTTGCCCTTGAAAAATGAAATGTAAAAATAAAAGGTACAAAAAGCGTTATATAACAGTCATTAACCTCACATCGTTAATGCATGAAACACATTAATATGATAAAAACTATAAATTGTACATTATGAATAAAGGGTGTTAAGATAGACACATAAATTACACAATTACAAATTTCCGTGAAGGGGATACTATAAAATGAATTTAACTAAGCCACAACCTCTAACTATTGAGGGAGGCAAAAAAGCCGTACTATTATTGCATGGATTCACAGGTAGCACAAAAGATGTGAAAAAGCTAGGAGAATTTTTATCAAAACGTGGTTATACGGTTCATGCACCGATTTATAGTGGGCATGGTGTAGAACCAGAAGCGTTACTTGAAACAAGACCAGAAGACTGGTGGAACGATGTTGTGGAAGGTTATAACTTCTTAAAAAGTAAAGGCTATGAGGAAATTGCTGTAGCAGGGATTTCACTTGGCGGTGTATTTTCTTTAAAAGTAGCGGAGACGTTTCCAGTTAAAGCAGTTGTTGCAATGTGTGCACCTATAACACGCGACAATTCTAAAGGTTTATTTACCCGACTTTATCATTACGCTCGTTTATATAAACATTTTGAAAATAAATCAAAAGATCAAATTATTTCTGAATTACATGAACTACGTATTACACCAAAGGATTCATTAGACGGTGTTACACGTTTAACTACAGAAACACGCGATGAATTATCTACAATTAAAGCACCTACATTAGTATTACAAGGTTCATTAGATGATGAACTTTATCAAGAAAGTGCACCATTCATTTTAGATACTGTAGAAACTGATGATAAAGAGATTATTTGGTATGAAAATTCTGGTCATATTATAACTTTAGATAAAGAACGTGAAAAAGTGTATGAGGACGTATACAAGTTTTTAGATCACATAGATTGGTCTGTAGCAAACTAAGGAGCTGTCAGCAGACAGCTCTTTTTAGTTTTCTCTATTTACCCCCGAAAGAAGTCCTCATTTCCACGTGAAGGTGTATGACAGCACCAGTGAAAAGTTTAAAAGGAAAAAACAACTATTGTTTTTTAAATAAATGCTATGTTAATATAGTGGAATTGTAATGAGAAATCTCTTCATATAAATTGTATGCAATGGTTAAATACATCTAAGGAGTACATCAAAATGCAACAGAAAATACCTTTTTCAACATATGCAGTCATTGGTACAATGCTTTTCGGACTGTATTTTGGAGCAGGCAATCTTATTTTTCCAATTCAGCTTGGACAATTAGCAGGGACTAACTTTTGGTTTGGCTTAATTGGATTTTTAGTAACAGCTATCGGTTTACCGTTTTTAGGCATTTTAGCTATCGGTTTATCAGGTAGCAACGGTTTGCGTGACTTAGCGAGCCGTGTTCACCCATTATTCGGCGTCATCTTTTCATTAGCTCTTTATTTAACGATTGGTCCTTTTTTTGCGATTCCACGTACAGCGACAGTTCCGTTTGTTGTTGGCTTTGAACCATATATACAAGCGGAGCATACAACACTTTTACTTGCTTTATTTAGCTTCGTATTTTTTGCCATCGTTTTTTATTTCTCATTGAATCCAGCGAAAATTATGGATTATATCGGAAAATATTTAACACCAGCATTTTTGATTGTGTTATTTATTTTAATTATTATTAGTATTGTAAAACCGATGGGCCATTTCCAGCAGCCAATCGGAGATTATATTGATTCGGCATTTATGACAGGCTTTAAAGAAGGCTATAACACAATGGATGCTTTAGCCTCATTAGCTTTTGGTATCGTTGTAATTAACGCAATTAAAAGCGCAGGAATATCAGATAGAAAGGAAATTGCTAAAGCAACGTGGAAATCTGGTATTTTCGCCATGGCATTAATGACGTTAATATACGGTTTAATAACGTATATGGGGGCATCGAGTATTGAAGCTATTGGTACATTTGATAACGGTGGCTTAATATTTGCCGCAGTGGCAGATCACTATTTTGGATCATACGGAGCTATTTTATTAGCAGTTATAATTGTCCTTGCTTGTTTAAAGACAAGTATTGGCTTAATCACATCTTGTAGTGAATTTTTCCACGAAGTGTTCCCGAAATTAAGCTATAAATGGTTTGTTTTTTTATTGTGCGTTGTGTCATTTACAATCGCCAACTTCGGATTAACGAATATTATTAAGTTTGCTATTCCAGTGCTGATGTTCTTATATCCGCTAGCAATTGTCTTAATTATCCTTGCATTATGCTCATCACTATTTAAAAATAAGCAAACAGTATATGCGATTGCTATGATTTTTACAATTTTTATTAGTGTAATTGATGGTTATAAAGCGTTAGTAGGTAGCATTCCTGCAGCGAAATTGGGTATTTTTGATGCGATTGAAAAAGCTTATTCCAACTTATTACCTTTTTATGACATGGGCTTAGGATGGATATTACCAGCGTTAATTGGTGCTTTTATAGGATGCTTATTCCCAGCAAGAAGAGCGGATGAAAATTTAAATATAAAATAATCAAAAGCACGCACAATGGATTTTATGTGCGTGCTTTTTCGTATGGTGAAGCTTAGTAAGCTGTCCAGCCACCATCTACAGTAATTACTTGTCCGTTGACAAAACTTGCTTCATCTGAGCCAAGGAATATAGCGAGCTGAGCAATTTCCTCAGGTTGTCCTGCACGTGGGTTAATAGCTAAACCTAGTGCTTGGCGAGCTGCACCTGTTTGACTCACATTTGTCATGGAAGAGGCAATGTTTGTGATCACTGCACCTGGAGCGATACCATTACAGCGAATATTTTTATCTGCATACATAAATGCTGTATTTTTTGTTAGACCAACAACAGCATGCTTAGAAGCAGTGTAGGCAGCCCCAGCACGAGCGCCATATAAACCACCAGCAGAGATATTGTTTACAATGACTCCATGTCCTTGAGCAAGGAAAATCTCTGTTGCCATACGCATCGAACGCATTACGGCAGTTGTATTCACCGCGAATACTTTGTCCCAACGTTCATCAGAAACTTCACCGACTGGCTCCATGCCATCCATAATACCTGCATTATTCACTAGAATATCTAATTTGCCATAAGCATTTTTTGTTTCATCAAATAAGCGTTGTAGGTCTTCTGTTGAGGCAACATTCGTTTGAATAGCGAACGCTGAGCCACCAGCTGCTTGGATACCCGCAACAACTGCTTGTGCACCTTCTAAATTTAAGTCAGAAACTACGACCTTTGCTCCTTCTTTGGCATAGCCCTCTGCAATGGCTTTACCCATACCTGACGCTGCACCTGTTACGATGGCTACTTTATCGTCTAATCTCATCTCAAAAACCTCCTATAATTTATGTTCTTTCACCAGCGTTTGTTCCAGTGATTTCGAGGATATAAAATGTTAAATATTGAACATGTGTTCATTAAAATAATATAATAATTTTGTAAGCGATTTCAATGCGCAAAATACTAGAAACTGTTCAGTAATCAACACATCTAAAAAATCTGTTTAGTAAGGGGGAAAAAATTTGAGCGCTAACGATTTAAGAGTTGTCAAAACGAAGCAAGCATTACATAATGCTTTACTAACGTTATTGAGTGAGAAGCCTTTAGAAAACATTACAATCGCAGAAATTTGTCGGGTCGCAAAGGTAAATAGGGGTACCTTCTACTTGCACTATGAGCAAAAGGAAGGCCTATTTGAGGAATACTTTCAGGAAATTATGAGGGATTTGAATAATTCCTATGAAGAACCGTACCGTGCAGTAACAACATTGGATAAAAACCAAATAGATCCAAATACTATTCGTATTTTTCATCATATTGAGCGTTTTAAAATGTTCTATCGTATTGTTTTTTCCAAGAATGTGCCGCTGACATACTATTACATGTTATTTGATGGAATTTTTGCTCTGCTAAAAAGAGATATCGCACTCCATAATAAAGTACATGATGAGATATCGATTGAGTATTATAGTGCGTACCAAGCAAACGCAATCATTGGCCTAATCATTCAATGGTATCGTCAAGATTTTGTAGATAGTGTAAGTACCTTAAATAAACAACTTGCCGGTATTTTACAAATTGGTGAAAAGTGATGAAGGGTTGATTAGAAGTGTAGAATAAATAGGCGAATATCACTCATTTGTCAAAACTATTTGAATTAAGGTGTCATATTAATGTACAGCTCTTTTGCAAAACGAGGGGTCGATTTCCGTTCGGACTGAACGCTTTGGTTTTAGCCTTCGTTCATCTATATCGCTAATCTCCAAGGAGTCGCTCAGTCTCCACTCCAATCAAGCACTTCGCAAAATAGTGTCTTCTTATATTGATGGGCAAGCCTGGAACGAAAATCATCTTCATTTTAGCTCTATAATATACATAATGATACCCTTTACCATTTTATTTTTAACTCTAAAAGCGATGTACTAATTCGTTCATTAGTACATCGCTTTTTTGACCAAATTATTGAACAGTAGCAGGGACTATCTGCTCGCGTTCGCTTTGTACTTTTGATTTTTTAAAAGCAACGACGATAGTAGAAATGGTTAATGTTACAGCAATGATCATTCCTAACGAGCTACAATCACTCATTAAATTATCAGTGCTTCCACCAAAAATAATGGTGAAATAGCCATCAGCTCCATAAGTAGCTGGAAGAAGCGACGCTAGTTTATTGTAAAAATCAGATAGCATCGCTTGTGGGACTAGGGCACCTGAAGTAACAAGCTGCATAGAAAGAGCGCAAATATTAAAAATCATACCCAGATTACCAAAAATGATGATAAAGGCTTGTGCTAGGCAGAGGAAAGCCCAGAACATTAATGCTTGCAAAAGATAAACTGATAAAAAATTTACTTGACTTGAAATGTTAAATAGATGCATTAAGGCAATCGTTAATAGTGGAAGGGCAAAGGCAACACCAATATTAATAAGCTGTCTTGCTAGGAACAATTGCCACTTCGAAATTGTATCTTGTACAAGTTGTGCAGCCTGCTGATGCTGCATAATCATGACCATTGCACCAACAAATGACGAAATAATAACCATCAATGGCACAAAATTTGCAGCAAACTCTTCAACATTATTCGTTTTAATAATAGTAGAATTTATCGCACGATCCTTTACACTCATAATTGTGGTAGCAACGGCTGCGTTAATTTGCTCAGTATTTTGTTCCATTGGAAGCTGTGAGAACTTTTGAGAAAATGCTTCAATGGTTTTGCCCTGTTGTAAAGGATAAATATTATGGTTAATTTCCTCAGTTACTTGTTTGGCTATTCCATCCATCATGTTTTTTGCGATACTAGCATTCGCTTGATTAATAGCGTAAATTATTTCAGCCTCTTTACCAGCTTGTAATTGACTCGTAAAATCGCTTGGAATATGGATAATCATATGGATATCACGTCGATTTAATGCTTGCTCAGCTTTGTCAAGAGAAGTGTAATTTTCTAATGTGAAAGGTAGTGTGGCTGTTATTTCATTTACTACTTGATGCCCCATCTCTGTATCTTCACTAATTAGTCCAATCTTTAAATTGTCTGTTCGGTCATTGATACCATCATAGGCGGTCATCCATACGGAAAAGAAAATGATCTGAAATGCAATTGTGATGACGATGCCAATATAAGTTTCTTGAACTTTAAATAAAGCATGTAAACCATTCATAAATAAACCTCCGATATAAGTAAGTACTTACTTGCATTGATGGGGAAAATTTTTTCTAGGGAGTCAATCCCCTAGAAAAAATTGAAACACTTGTTTTTAATAATTCTTCAGATGGCATATGAGAAACATTTGTTCCTAAGCGTGCACGTGACATGAAATGACCAAAATTAACAGCAATAAGAGATAACGCTGCTGCTTCAAAATCAATCTCTCTCATTTTCCCTCTTTCATGCATTTCCTGAAAATAATGAATAAGCTCGTTTTTAATATGCAATGGGATATTAGCAATCTCTTCATTAATCTCAGGAAACTGCATGGCTTCTTTAAAGCCGATCATGACAAAGTCTTTAATAGACATTAAAAAGTTAAAATGCTTGATAGAGAAGTTTAGTAAATCCGTTTCCAAATCCCATGTAACATTTTTATTGATCTCTTGCTGTAAAAGAGGGAAATAGGAAAATTGCTCAATAATGGCTTTCAAAATACCACGCTTGTTTCCGAAGTGGCGAAAAATTGTTACTTCATTGACCCCTGCTAATTCAGCAATAGCTTTCGTTGTTGCCGCAGTATAGCCCTTCTCACTAATGAGTTGTAAAGCTGCTTCAGTGATTCGTTCTACGGTGCTTTTTGTTGACAATAGCGTTCTTCCTTTCGTGCAAGTAATTACTTACATGCTAGCATATACCAATTTCATACGCAATATAAATATTGAAGGACAGGCGAAATCAGGAAACGTTTAGATAACCAGATTGCCTTGTTGATGCCAAGAACTGCTGAAATGTTCGGGTATCCAGGAAACGCGAAGAGAATCAAAATACTCACATATTGCTTCACTACGCACACGAAAAGCTAGCAAGTGTCGCGCCACACCCGCTGAATAGAGGAACTCAGTCTAAGAACGTCACACCCTGTGGCAACGACTGAGTGACCAATGTCGTGTTGGCTAAAAGCTTCCGAAAGCAAATATGCGGGAGTATAATTGAATAACTTTTTATGGAAAAAATAATGTTGACAACTATATCGTCAGCTGATATATTTTAATTGTATCAGCTGGCGATATATTGTTGGACGATATAAAAAGGGGGATTTGTATGACGCAAGAGCATCAGCCATTAACAGAAGGCGTTTATTATATTTTATTAGCTTTATTTGATGCAAGACATGGTTACGGCATCATGCAATTGGTAGAGGAAATGAGTGATGGTCGTGTTCGGCTTGGAGCGGGGACGATTTATGGAGCTATCAAAACTTTACTCGAGCGAGGATGGATTGAGGCACTAGACGGTGATGGACGAAAAAAGGAGTACATCATTACAGAGAGTGGAAAAAAAGTCGTTGAATACGAAATTTTGAGATTAAGGGAACTTTTTGACAACGGCATCCGTATAACGAAGGAGTATGGAACAAATGAATAAATATCGATTGGCTGTTAACCCGTATGATATTGAGAAATGGGTTAACGATATGGCAAGACAAGGTTGGCATTTAACTTCTTTCAGCAGAAATTCCCCACCTCTAAAGGTGGTGAGATGATTTCTGATTTAGGCTGTTTTTCAGAAGATGCCCAAACACTAACTGAAAGAAGGTTCTTTGTGCAAGCACAAAGCCGATTCCGGACGCAATTATGCCGAGGCATAATTGATAATAGTTAGCTTGGATACGTTTTACATTCGAACGTGGAGAACCAGGTAGCTATATTTATCGGCATGATGAATTAGAGCGCTACGGTGCTTCGTATGAAGACGAATACTTTGAATTTCTGAGGTCCTCAGGAATTGAACAGGTAGATCGTTCTGGCAATCTCGTCTTCTTTAGGAAACTAGCAAATGATGGACCTTTTGAACTTTACTCTGATAAGAAAAATAAAATTAATAAGCTATCCCAAAGGATTTCCGTGCTACTATCGCTTATCCTTCTTAATTTGGCTATAGGACTAATTGGTCTAAGTGGGGTTTTTTCAACACACGCAATTGACTGGATGAAATTATCAATGAATATCACTAATATTCTTGTAGTCGTGTTTTTTTCTATTCCATTATTAAAACTTGTTCGTGTGCGCAATAAATTGAAGAAGGATTTGGATCTGTTTACAGATTAGTATAGGAGACTGTTCAATTTTGCAATAATGCCAATTAGAAAGTTACATAAGTATGGGATTTCGTATTTGCCCTCATAATTATTTTCTGGGAAATCAGAAAAAACAATCAATAGTTATAAAATTATTATCAAAGCGCATATTTAACCAGGAGTTCGCATCAGTTTTATACGATTAAAGATTGGAGGTGGGACTTTATGAAAAAAAGAGTGTATCGTTTTTTTCTTGATTATGAAAAGGAAGAAGCATGGGTAAATGATATGGCGGAACAAGGTTGGCATCTAAAGCGTACAATGGTGGGATATTTTATTTTTGAAAAAGGGGAACCTGGTCAATATATTTATCGCAATGAACTAGTCAAAGGCAAAAACCAGGATTACTATGATTTTTTAGACACGATGAATATTGAGTTTGTTTCAAAATTTGGCGTATGGGCTTATTACCGGAAAAAGAAATCAGAAGGTCCATTTGAATTATTTTCAGATAGTTCTTCGAAAATAAAGTATTTAAAATCAATAAGTCGTCTTTTTATATCCGTCGCATTTCTTAATCTATTAATTGGATTTATTAATCTTTATATTGGACTTGGTGAATCAACAGAAAGATTCTTAAATACGGGATTATCATTCTTAAATTTTGTAGTCGTAATAATTCTGTGTATGCAAATTTTGAAGGTTGAAAGACGTAAAAAAGGACTACAGCAGGAATTACATATATTTGAAGCATAGGAGGGAAAAGGATGACATTACAATTAGAGCGTGTCACAAAAAAATACAAAGACTTCACAGCAGTGGACAACTTAAATTTCACCATTGAAAAAGGGGAGATTTTTGGGCTGATTGGACAAAACGGAGCGGGTAAAACAACGACGTTCCGAATGATTCTAGATTTACAGGAGACAACGGCAGGTACAATTACGTGGGATGGCAAACCCGTTAATGCCATCAACCGTGATGTACTTGGCTATTTACCAGAGGAACGAGGCATTTTTCCGACGATGAAGGTAGAGGATCAGCTTTACTTTTTTGGCGAGCTACGTGGCATGAAGAAATCGGTGTTAAAGAAGGAGATTGATTATTGGATTAACCGCTTTGAGCTCGAAGAAAGACGGAAAGATAAGGCTGAAACGTTGTCAAAAGGGAACCAGCAAAAAGTACAACTGATTGCTAGCTTTATTCATAAACCGCAGTTCTTAATACTAGACGAACCATTCAGTGGACTTGATCCTGTGAATAAAGATTTACTGAAAGATGCAATATTGCATTTAAAAGAACAGGGCACAACGATTTTGTTCTCTAGTCACCAGATGGATAATGTTGAGGAGCTATGCGATCATCTTTGTCTATTAAAACGAGGAGTCTCTCTGTTTTCAGGTAGTCTACTAGATTTAAAGAAACAATACGGAAAAACTAGATTGGCAGTACGTACAGAATGGTCGACAACTCAATTGTTGACGCTTGAGGGAGTCAAAGATGTCCGAGTGGAGAAAGAGCAAACGGTGCTCACTCTAGAGGATGAGAGCTATGCACAAAGCATTTTCGAGAAGCTTTCCAACGGTAAATATATAGAAAAATTCAGCTTAGACTATTTATCGTTAGATGAAATCTTTAAAGATAAGGTAGGTGGCAACGTTGTCGAAGTTTAATTTGTTAATGAAACAGCTTTACACATCAAAAATAAAATCAAAATCCTTTGTTGTAATGACATGCATTTATATACTTGGGATGTCTGTTGCAGTTTTCTGGTCAGATATTAAAGAGCTTTTTACGGGTGATGATCAAGCGCAACAAATTGCAATTGTCAACGAAACGACAGCTGATTTAAGTGGTCTCTTTGTATCGAATGGCGATATGAAATTTATACAAAATGAATCGAATATATCAGAGCTAGAGAAAAAGGTCAAAGACGAAAAGCTAGATGCCATCGTTAAAATAACAGATCAAGATGGACAGCTACATGCTGAAATTGCCACTTTCACTCCGTTGAAATTAAATGATCAAGGTTCGATAAATTCGATTCTTCAACTTGCTGGTCAAAATTATGCTGTACAACAGTTATCATTAACGCCAGAACAAGCAACTCAAATTATGGATGCCAAAACGATTATTACTGATAAAAACTTAAATACAGAGTCTACAGGTGGTAAAAGCGAAGAAGAAAAACAATCAGGACAATTTGTATCTTATGCAGTAGGTATTTTAATTTATTTCTTTATTTCTACATTCCTATCTATGATTACAACGGAAATTGCGACTGAAAAAGGTTCACGTGCAATGGAAATGCTACTAGTAAGTGTAAAACCAGCTACCCATTTTAAAGCAAAAATTGCTGGTGTATTATTACTCGCATTAACACAGATGGGTATTATTATAGTTGTCTTCCTAATCTATGCGAAATTTGCGAAAAACGGTGTTATTTGGGATATGGCATCTAGTATCGTTAGTGAATTATCGATTAGTTATGTGATATATGCCGTGCTATTCTTACTATTAACAATTATTCTTTATTTAATTGTTGGTGCATTATTCGGCTCTTTAGTGTCTAAAGTTGAAGAAGCAGGTCAAGTATTAATGCCAGCCATGATGATTACATTAATTGGTTTCTATGTTATGTTATCGGGAATGGGGAATCCGGATACTCTTATCATTAAGATATTCTCTTATATTCCATTTACATCTGGGATGATTATGCCGATGCGTATCGGGGCTACTGATATTGGCGTAATGGTACCACTTCTATCGTTAGGTATTTTAATAGCGACAATTATTGTTGCTTATTTATTCAGTATTTCATTCTATAAACGCAGCGTACTAACATATAGTTCAGGTGGCGTTATTAAGAAAATTAAAACGGTCCTAAAAGTGACTACATGATGATGAAAGCAGCTATACTAAGTAGCTGCTTTTTTCATCGTTATGGTGCTCAGTCGGAGCAGGAATCAACCCTATGTCATGAGGTAAGTCCTAAAATACACTAGTGTTAGAAAACTATGTAAAACATTTCGTGGTTTCAGTCGAATTTCCAAATGAAACAAGCTATAATTTAATAGGGTATAGTTTTGTTATTCAAGAATGATTGAAGATTAAAAAAATCACCTAGTCAACGCCTAGCGATACAAGAGGAGAGAGAACAGTTCTTTGTGAAACATGAGCAGCAGCTACCTATGCGTAAATGAGTTGACAAAATCTTAAATGATCTTGAGCAATTAAAGCTTTTTGTCAATAGTTCTAATACATCTTATTAGCTTTCAACATCATAGGGGTTCAATGACCCTTATTTTGTAAAACTTGACTAAAATGAAACTTTTTCAGCTTGGAATCGTATGTAAATAAAAGAGATAAATCGCAGGGGGTAAAACTTTTATGTCTGAATTCGACAACGACCTATTAAAATCAAAGGATCCATTTGCATCAGAAAATCCATTACTACAACCTAATCCATTATTGCAGGTGGAGCAAGAGCCAAAAAAACCAGTACTTGTTTCTGAGCAGGAGCTATCACAAATCGCTCAAAATCAACTTGCTTTAAAGCAAGATCCTGAGGTTCATGCATTAGCACAAAAAATTGATGTGAAAGACCAAATTGCTATGCTAGAGCTTGGAAAAGAAACTGCGAATGGTATTTCTACTTTTTCAGATAAAATGCTAGCCACGATGAAAACAAGCAAGCTTGAGGAATCAAGTGTATTATTAAATAATTTAAATAGAATTATGGATAAATTTGATCCTCAAGATTTTGAAGAGGATAAAAAAGGTGGCTTCCTTACGAAGCTGTTTAATAAAGGAAAGGAACAACTAGAAAAGTTTCTATCCAAATATGACAGCATGAACAAGGAAGTGGATGTCATTTTCCGCGAGGTTCAAAAATACGAGGGTGAAATGAAACGTAATACCATTGATCTTGAAAATTTATATGATCAAAACTTAAATTACTTCCAAACTTTAAGTAAATTTATCGCGGCAATTGAAGTGAAAACAGATGAAGTACGTTCATCCTTACCAGCACTTGAGCAAAAAGCACAAACTGGTGATCAGTTAGCGGCAATGGAATATGAAACGATGGTACGTGCCGTTGATTTACTAGAACAGCGTCGTTATGACTTAGAAATGGCGCAACAAGTTTCATTCCAATCTGCTCCACAAATTCGATTAATGCAGCAAGGGAATAACCATTTAATTGCTAAAATTAACTCTGCGTTTGTGACGACAATTCCTATATTTAAGCAAGGGCTTATCCATGCGGTGACGTTAAAACGCCAAAAGCTTATTTCAGATTCAATGAGTGAATTAGACCGTCGTACAAATGAAATGCTTGTACGAAATGCAGAAAATATTAGTAAAAATAGTGTTAATATCGCGCGTGCGGCTGGAAGCCCAAGCATTAAAATCGAAACAATTGAAACGACATGGCAAACAATTATGTCTGGTATTCAAGAAACGAAGCAAATTCAAGCAGAAACAGCAAGAAATCGAGAGGAAGGCCGTAAACGTATCGAACGTCTGCAGCTTGAATATGAAAAACTGAAAAAAATGTAATCGTAAAGCTTCTTGCATCTTACTTTGCAAGAAGCTTTTTTTGACAAAATAGAAATTCCTCATTATGATAAGGTAAATGAGAATGATTATCAAAGAAGAGGGAAGAGGAAAGATGCTAAACAATGCAATTCGATTACATAAAATAATCAATCATGGGGTTAAAAGATGATGAGCAAAATGAATCCTACTTCATTATCATGTGAACGTTTAAAGGATGGAGCGCTAGCAATCAATACGACAGAAAACCTAATGCTCGTGTTAAAAAGTCGCTACCAAGAATTAATGCAAATAGAAGAGCTATACAATGCCATGAATATAGATTTAGATGAAAAGCACATTATTTTAGAGCAAGAGAGAAAAGTGTTAAAGAAGAAAAATATTGAGCTTGTGGAAGACATGCAAAAAATAAAGCAGCAAAACACCGTCTTACAAAAAAAGCTAACAGAATATAATTGTGTCGTAAATGAGCTAAAGGAGATTCGCCGACAAAATACAAAGCTATTAATTGAATTAAGTAAATATACTGCTCTGTCAAAGGAATCTCTGTCAGGTCCTTTAAAATCTATGATTCGCGATATGCGAGAGCAGGGAGTTGGCATTAAAGAAATCCACATTCGCATAAAACGACAAATTAATCCTGATATTAGCTATAGTACGGTACGCAAATATATTTCTGAGCTTGAATCTGAAATGAAAGAGTAACTTTGTTCATGTCAATTTATTAAAACTTGGCATTTACAGTTCCCAATCAAAGTCCTATAATAAGTCTATTCTTTAAATGGTAATATTAAGAATGTCGTATAGATTTATATGGAGTAGGAGAGTTAGAGGCAATGTCAAATGAGAAAAAAGGGGTTTTGGCGGCATTTTTAGCCTATGCTTTTTGGGGTGCATTTCCGCTTTATTGGAAATTGCTTGAGCATGTCCCTAGTATGGAAATTTTATTATCGCGTGTCATTTGGTCCTTCGTCTTTACAGTACTAGCAGTAATATTATTTGGAATGCGCAAAGATCTTATCGCAGACTTAAAATATTTGTGGTCACACCAAAAGCATTTTTGGCAGCTTGCAGGAGCTTCCTTTGTTATTTCAATGAACTGGTATTTATATATTTGGGCAGTTACCCATAACCACTTAATTGAAACGAGCTTAGGCTATTATATTAATCCTTTACTGTCAGTTATTTTTGGCATTATTTTCTTTAAAGAAGCACTTAGTCGTGCGCAATGGGCAGCTACCGGAATTGCCTTTATCGCTGTAATTATTTTAACGATTAATTATGGGTCAATCCCATGGGTAGCACTTCTTATTGCTTTATCCTTCGCCATTTACGGTGTACTGAAAAAGAAAATTAAGCTTGATGCGACAAGAGGTCTAGCTATTGAAACGTTATTTATTGTACCGTTTGCATTAGGCTACTATATTTACCTTTTTACAACGAATCAAGCATCATTTTTACATGTTAATGTGACAACTGACATCCTCATGATTGTCAGTGGTATCGTGACAGCAGTGCCATTAATTTTATTTGCAAAAGGTGCACAAAATATTCCACTCTATTTATTAGGCTTTATTCAATACGTATCGCCAACAATAGTATTAATTTTAGGAATTGTACTTTATAAAGAACCGTTTAGTCAAATAGAGCTATTAGCATTTAGCATTATTTGGGCAGCGTTACTACTATTTTCAGGCTCGAAAATCATTGAAACGAGAAGGGCTCATCAGAAATCTGCTTAAAAAAAGGACTTGTAGAAATTTTCTACAGGTCTTTTTTTCATGGATTAATATATTTTGGGGGATTTTAAGAGGATCCTGCTAAACATTACCATATAACGATGAAATATTTGTATGGTAATATATTTTTGGTATTTTAAACTAGGAAATCATACAAATAAGGAGATTCAAATGAATCACCCATATAAAAAGTATGAAACCACAGAATTATGGCACATTTTTTCCGAAACTATAGGAGAACTAGTAGCTAATCAAGATATAGAAGAAATGACAAGTAGAGAATATATAGTTGGTTATTTTTGTGCAAAACTAAGTCATATGGAAGAAGATGAAGCACAGAACGGATAGTTATATAGAAAAGAAATATTCAATGACGGCTTTAGTTATATTGCTGGGAAAGATACAGGGGGTATTCTAAATAAAAAATTTACCAAAAGATAAAGCATCAAGAGCGTATAATCGCATTGTCAAAAAAGCCAATCTATATGATGTTTTTTTTATGAAAAATAAAGCGATTAATATATGACGAATGCTTTGAAACTACCATTTACTCCTAGGGAAATATCAAGTGCCTCTATTTATATTGGGCTATTATACTCAGAATTAAAAATGTATAAAGAGGCTTCCCATAATTTTCATAAAGGAATGACTATCGTAGAGTGTGAAGAATTTCAATACAGCCCCCATTTTAAAAAAATTATAAAAGTTTTTATGAAGAATGGTGACTTGGAAAATGCAACTTTCTGGCTAGATAATTTAAATAATAGAATATGGTACGATAAAAAATTTAAAAAATTAGGTCGTAATAGTTCTTATGTAAAGAAGAAAAAAATGGATAGTAGTACATGAAGATGAAGGCTTTGGTCAAGGGGTCTATTCTATGGAGCACTTTGGTTAGATAAATTACCTTATTAGGTTACTAAAATAATAATTTACCTATTGCTTGGAACAGTCTGCTTAATTGTTGGTTTGTCCATTTATAGGTAATCAGATTTCCTCTATTGTTAGACAAAAATAAGCAACTTTACTTTTTTGTCAACATATAGTAATATAACGTCAATCAATTAGATAACAATGATGAATATTATAAATTAATGAGAGGTGCTTTTGATGAGTGCGGTAGGTTCTAAATAGGAACAACTTAATGAAATAAATGGAATGACGACAGGGGATTTAGTCATAAAAGTGACCCCTTATTTAGTCATGGATTTATTTCGATACCTATGAAGATACCTACAATACTTTATAAAGCGTGTAATGCTCTGGAAAATACTTCCGTGTTAATAGCGGCTAGAGGAACTCCGTCTAAAAAGGCAACGTCCTATGGCAACGGAGTGACCAACATCGTGTTGGCCTAAAGCCTGCAAACGCAATTATGCCGACGCATAATGGATTGAAGTTTTTTTCGCGATGCTTTTTTACACATGCCTTGTAATGTAAAAGCTGTGGGATCCCCACAGCTTTTTTCTCTTTTTTAATTGCATAAAAAATCATTGCTATCTAGTGAGTAGGTATCTTCATGAATGATTATGGAAAAATCATAGTGAGGAGACATTAACAATGAATCATACTACTTTTGAGAAGTTACAATACAATGAATTGAAGGAAATCGTTAAATCATACTGTGTCAGTGGATTAGGTAAACAGTTATTAGATAAATTAACGCCGAGCCCAATTATGACAGTTGTTAAAAATCGTTTAAATGAAACGACTGAGGCACGAGCAATTTTAGATGCGGAAGGTCATGTTCCGTTTTTAGGGATATCAAATATTGATAATACGATTAAAAAGCTTGAAAAGGGGATTATTTTAGACCCTAGTGAATTAGTTAGCATTTCAGACTTTTTAAGAGGCTGTAGAAAAATTAAAAAATTTATGCTGGAGAAGGAATTTTTTGCGCCCGTACTTGCATCCTATGCTAATTCGATGGCTGAATTCAAAAGTGTGGAAGAGGAGATAAACTTTGCGATTAAAGCCAATCGTGTTGATTCAGCTGCTAGTAGAGAATTAAAGCGTATCCGCAATCATATCGAGACAACAGAGGAGAAAATTAAAGACCGCTTAGTAAAATTTTTAAATAATAGTGCCAATAAAACGTATATCCAGGAGTTCTTTATTAGTAAAAAGGATGATCGATACACGATTCCCATTAAGGCTTCCTGTAAAAATCATGTGCAAGGAACAATTGTAGAAATTTCATCTAAAGGTGTAACGGTCTTTATGGAGCCTAGTACAGTAGCCAAATTAAATGTGGAATTGGCTACTTTGAAAGCAGAGGAAGCGGTGGAGGAATATCAGATTTTGGCGACATTATCTGGCCTGCTCTTGGAAAATATCCGTGAAATCAATATCAACATGGAGTTAATTAGCCAATATGATATGGTCTTTGCCAAAGCTAAGTTTAGCAAGCATATTGGAGGCGTAGAACCGGGCTTAAATGATGTTGGCTATATTAAGCTCGTTAATTGTACGCATCCACTGTTAACAGGTAATGCGGTGGCACTTCATTTTGAAATTGGTAAAGACTATCGTAGCTTGATCATTACAGGACCGAATGCAGGTGGTAAAACCGTTGTTCTCAAAACGATTGGCTTGTTAACATTGGCTACAATGTCAGGCTTCCATATTGTTGCAGATAAAGGTACTGAAATAGCTGTGTTTGATCATATTTTTGTAGACATTGGTGACAATCAAAGTATTGAAAATGCACTTAGTACGTTTTCTTCCCATATGAAAAATCTTTCGGATATTATGAGAGCATCCAATAATAATACTCTTTTGCTATTTGATGAAATAGGGAGCGGTACGGAACCAAATGAAGGAGCAGCATTGGCGATCTCCATTTTAGAGGAGTTCTATCATATGGGCTGCATGATAGTAGCAACTACCCATTATGGAGAAATTAAGCGTTTCTCTGAAATGCATAGTGATTTTATGAATGCGGCTATGCGATTTAATAGTGAAACATTAGAGCCGTTATATCAATTAGTAATCGGAACATCAGGAGACAGTAATGCTTTATGGATTTCTAAGAAAATGAATATCCGTGAAAGCGTTTTGCAAAGAGCGAAGGACTATATCGACAATAAGGATTATTTCCTAGAACGAGTAGATGATAGTAAAATCAGAAAGCCGAAGTTTGAGCAAACGAGAGCTAAAGTAAAGTATGACTTTAAAAAGGGAGATCGTGTAAAGCTGTTAGATCATGCTGACGTTGGAATCGTTTATCAAGAAATGGATAATTTCTATAATGTTGTCGTGTTCTATGAGAGAGAATTCGTAAAGGTAAATGTTAAACGACTGGCATTAGAGCTACCGGCAACAGAATTATACCCAGAAGGATATGATTTAGAGACATTGTTTGTAGATTATAAAGAACGCAAGCTTCAGCATGATATTGAGCGCGGCTCGAAAAAAGCCCTTCGCAACATTCAGAAGGAAATGAAAAAAAATAAATCGAGCTAAAAGTCAAAAAGGGATTGCCCATAAATTTTAAAATGTGCAATCCCTTTTATTTATTGAACCGAATTTATTTGTGCTTTAATTGAATAATACGTTTCTTCGATTTTTTCTTTATAGGGCAGATCGATTAAATCTTGAGAATCTGTATAGGCCTTTTTGGCAATTTCGTAGGCGGTTGTTAACTCACCGAAATGTGCATAGCAAAGTGCTTTATAGGAAAAGCACTCATTTAAGCCTAGTATATCAAATGGATGTAAGATGAATGGGGGAACATTTGTAAAATGTTCAAAAGCTTCCTTTGCTTCTTCATAACGACCTAGTAAATATAAAGATTTCCCCTTTTCAGAATAATATAGGTTTTCATCAAATTTAACCGATCCTAAATCCATAAGTGGACGAAAGCGCTCTATTTCTTCTAATGCCTTTTCATAATCATGAGTGAAATTATTATAGTAATGTGCTCGTAATGTGAAAATAAAAGCATCTACATTCACTTGTTCCGCAAAAACTCGATACTGTTCTAGCTTCTTGATCAAATGTTCTGCATGCTCAAAATCATTGTCAATCATGGCACAAAACGCTGCAATACGGTACATATCATCGATATAAGAGTAAAATTGATTTTTATGTGCATTGGCAATTGTCTCTTTAACGAGTTGTTTACCTGCTTCATGTTCTCCTATTGCTAATTGATAAACACTAATAAAATAAGCCATTTTTCCAGCATCTCGTGAATCTAATTGATAATTTTCTTGCTCAGCCTCTTCTTTAGCTTGTAAGATACAGGAATAAGCCATTTTATAGTTTCGATCTTCCATGAATATCGCGGACTGTAATATAAACGTTTCAAACCAATGACTTAGTAAATTAATTTCTTTAAACATAAAGCGTGCTTGTTGAAGCGGTGATTCCCATGTCGTTAATCCCGCTTGGTATTGAGCTACTGCATATATATAAAGTAAACGACCAGCTTCATAGCTTAGAGGAAGCTGTTCTACATAAGGCATAATCATCTCTTTGATTTGCTGCAAATTTTCTGTATTATTACCTAGCTCTACATCTGCATATAATATTTCCACCTGCTCTAAAAGGTGACGTATCGTAGAAGGGGCTATTTCTTCAAGTAATTCACTTGCTTTTACATGTAAACGCTCTGCAATATATTCTAGACTCTCCATCGAAGGCTTGGCCTTATCATTTTCAATTTGGCTTAACATTCCTTTTGTTAGACGATCACCGGCAAGTGCCTCTAATGTTAATTTTTGTTCCTTCCTTAATTTGCGAATTCTTTTTCCTAAAGAGTTCATTGCCTCGCCTCCTTTTTCATTAAAAGTGGTAATATCATTTTGTTTAATTATATTAAACTTTTTCTTGCGTGAAAAGTAGGAGCTATGTTATATTTTGTTTAATTAAATTAAACTTTTTAAAATAATTAAAAATAAGGAGGTATTTTAGATGAATGAAGTGCAAAAGTATAAAAAGGCGACGTACCATTTATGGACATTCACAACTAGTAAAATGATTTCGTTGTTAGGGTCACATGTGTTGTCATTTGGGATAGGTTTATATATTTTGGCACTGACAGGGTCAGCGATGAGTTTTGCTACTACTATGATATGTTCCATTTTGCCTCGTGCATTAGTCGCGCCTCTGGCAGGGTATGTAGCTGATAATTATTCAAAGAAACGCACGATTTTATTCGCACAAGCAGGTACGATATTGACCGTTTCGGGGTTACTACTCTATACAGAAATGGTCGGTTTGTCGGTTTATGCTATTTATATAGCAACTGTATTTAATACAATTTGCTCGGCCTTTTCAGGTGTAACATTTTCTTCCTCAATCGCTACTCTAGTAAATCCAGAACGCCTACAGAAAGCAATGTCATTCAATCAAATGTCAGTGTCATTGGCAGCAATTGGTGGACCAGTAATCGGCGGAATGATGTATGGATTTTTCTCTATGAAAGCCTTTTTGCTTGTACATATGGTGGCCTATGTAATTGCTTTTTGCTTAGAAGCGACAATGAATTTTACTCTCTATAGTACAAGAGAACCTACTTTAGAAAAGGAAAAGATATGGGCGGGGCTTGCTAGTGGCTTTCGTTATATTAAGCAACAAAAAGTTGTTAAAACAATCATGTGGATTTCATTATGGATTAATTTGTTTTTCTCTGCCATCGTTGTAGGGGGGACCTATATTATTATTGAATTACTAAAAGTAAAATCAACGCATTTTGGTTTTATAGAGGCTTCGGGTGCAGTTGGTATGCTTATAGCTTCCCTCGTTTTCGCAACACGTAAAGAGGTTAAGGCGCCACTACGTTTTTCTAAAATTAGCTTATTGCTGTTGGCTAGCAGTTTAGGACTGGCGGTTGTTCCATTAATAACGAATTTATCCTATCTAGCTATTGTAATCTTTTATATTGTAATCTACTTTATTTTCGCTATTTTTGAGATGGGGGTCAACATGCCGATTATGGTTTATATGCAAAAGTTAATTTCAGAAGAATATCGTGGACGCGTATTGGGATTAATGGAAACAATGGCGATGTCAATGATGCCGATTGGTATGGTCGTATACGGCATCTTGTACGATACATTCCCAGCAACGGTTATTTTACTTGTCACGAGTGTCATTATCGTGACGATATCACTAGTAATGCTACGAACATCTGTCTTAAAAGAAGCACATCCAGAGTTTTATGAACAAAAGAAGATAGTAACTGAGAGTGTAGCAAATTAATGTAACAGAGAAATGCGCAGTTTAATCGGTGATTATTGAAAGTTTATCAGTGATTAACTTAACGAGATACTATTGCAACAGATAAAACCAGGCATTTCTTCAATGTTGAAGCATGCCTGGTTGATCGGTTTTACAGATCTTCAATCACAATATAAGTAGCTTTAATTGGTCCATGTACACCAACGATCAGAATCATTTCGATATCCGCAGAATTACTTGGTCCTGTTATAAAGTTGATACAAGAGGCAATTTGCTCGCCACGTCTGACTTTTTCATGAATAAAGCGGGCAGCTTGCGTCATGCGTGGAACAATAGTACTTTTAGGAATTAAAATTATAGACTTCTCTGGTAAAAAGCTAACTGATCTACCTTTATCCTTATCACTAAAAAGTACTGCAGTTCCTGATTCTGCTAATGTAATTTCACTTATCGTAATGCCAATGTTAGCTTTTTCAGCTTGTCGAATATTTTCCTGTGGCTGCTCAGAATGCCATTCGTACAGTTGAATCTTTTCTTGAGGCCATTGCTCAGTCATTAATGTTCCTAGGCCATAGTTTTCAAAACGCTCATCTTTCCATGTTATAACAGATTGACCGCCATAATTTCCAACTACTTTTTGTAAATCTGCAGGAAGATTAGCTGTATTTGTAATGACAATATCCGTATGAATATTTTTGCATTGTTCAACTAAAACCTCTAGTAACTCATTTTGTGTAGCATCATTTAGGACGCGATCTTGAGGGGTATATTGCCATGTAGGCCGTACGATTTCTGTTTTTGGTGCACGTCCAAGCTGTTTTGCAATTTTCGTTAAAAATACATCTCTATTTTCAATTGTACCTGTCATTATTCATCGCCTCCTTTTTGTCGGTGTTTAAACCAGTCACGGAAATTATCTTTATTGGGGGCTGGAAAATCCCTTGCTTCCGTCCATGCTTTTAGTGGGCCAGGGCCATTAGAAATTTTCTGATCCCTTGTAAATGGAGCCATCGCTGGTGAAGCTATTTTTGTCGCCATTTTATATAGGGCAGGGGAGGAAGCACCTAGACCAAAGGCCTTCATTAATAACTTTTCCGATACAGGTGCCTTTCCTTCGTTTTCGACAATTACTTGGCGATGTCTATGAATAAGCTGATGTAATGGTATTTTGACAGGACAAGCATCTGTGCAGGCACCGCATAATGTGGAGGCATATGGCAACTCTTTAAAATCCTCATAGCCACCTAATAATGGTGAAAGAACGACACCTACTGGCCCAGAATAAATAGATCCATAAGCATGACCGCCAACATGTCGATAAACAGGACATGCGTTAACACAAGCTGCACAGCGTATACATTGTAAAATAGGCTGGAATTCACTGCCTAAAATATCAGAACGTCCATTATCAACAATAACTAAATGGAATTCCTCTGGTCCATCTGTGTCACCTTCATCTTTGATCCCGGTTAATGTCGTAATATAGCTTGTTAGCTTTTGCCCAACCGCGCTTCTTGTTAATAAGCTTACAAGTACTTCCATCTCTTCAAATGTAGGCACAATTCTTTCCATTCCCATTACCGTAATTTGTGTTTTCGGTAAGGCTGTTACTAAATCTGCGTTTCCTTCATTTGTCACGAGTGTAATCGAGCCGCTCTCCGCAATAGCAAAGTTACAGCCTGTAATGCCAATGTCTGCTGTTAAATAATCATTTCTCAATTTTTCACGTACATATAGAGCTAGTTCTTCAGGCTTTTCGGTTTTTTCATAACCTTGTTTTTCTTTAAAAATGTCACGAATCTGTTCCTTATTTTTATGCAAAGCTGGAGCAATGATATGAGAGGGTGGCTCATGATCATCTACTTGTAAAATGTACTCTCCTAGATCCGTTTCAATGACCTCACACCCGAGCTTTTCTAAAGTGGCGTTTAAATCAATTTCCTCGGTCACCATAGATTTTGATTTTACAATTTTAGCAGCATCCTTCTTTTTCGCGATACTTTGAATATAGTCTGTCGCTTCTTTCGCTGTTTGCGCAAAGTAAACATGTCCACCTCTTTTAGAGACGTTTTCACTTAGCTGATATAAGTAATAATCTAAGTTCGCCAGCACATGCTTTCGAATTTCTTCGCCGTGAGAGCGCCATTCCTCCCAATGTCCGAGCTCATCAGCTTGTTGTAGCCGCCGTGTTTGTAAGCGCTCCTGTGCACTTGATACTGCTCCGCGCATAAACATATTTTCTAATTCTTTCGTTACACGATGATTAAAGCGTTCATCACTTGTTTTCATGGACATTTCTTTTACCCCCCTCTTAGTGACAATTTAATACTTCCGCAATATGCATGACTTTAATAGGCTTACCTTGTCGATTAATTCGACCACCAATATTGATTAAGCAACCAGCATCTGCACCGATTAAAATGTCTGCTCCCGTTTCTTCAACATTTTGTACTTTCTCATTAACCATTTCTCCAGAAATATTGCCCATTTTTACTGAAAATGTTCCGCCAAACCCACAGCATCTTTCTTTTCCTGGGAGTTCTACATACTGTAAGCCTTTCACTTGATTTAATAATTTAAACGGTGCATCTGTAACACCGAGTAGACGTGTCATATGACAGGAGGTATGATAAGTAGCCTTGCCCTCTAAATGTGCTCCTACATCCTCGACTTTTAATATATCTACAATAAACTCAGTAAATTCATATGTTTTATCTGCCAATGCTTGCGCTTTTGGCTCCCAAACTGGATCTCCCTTAAACACTTTTGGGTATTCCTTAAACATATAAGCGCAGGAACCAGAAGGGGAGACAACATATTGGGCATGTTCAAAGGCGGTAATCATTTTTTTTATAGCATTTTTAGAGTCTTTTACATAGCCACTATTATAGGCAGGTTGTCCACAGCAAATTTGATTTTCAGGAAAATCTAGGTCGCAGCCGAGCCTTTCTAAAACTTCCACAACAGCTTTTCCTACATCCCCTTGAAACATATCAACTAAACAAGTCGCAAAAAGTGTTACTTTCATGAGAATCGCTCCTTTTTGTCTCTATTATTCTCTAAATAACTAATCAACAGGTCATCTGATGACTAATATATTGTTTTTATAATACTACAATTGTTCAGATGAATAAAAGGTGTTTATTGTTAATTTTCAAAAAATTCAAAGAGAGTGGGACAAACTAAATAGTCCTTCGTAAGCAGAATAATCAAGAAATTAACAAAATATGATAAAAAGAAAAACGAACTATTCCGCAACACTCTCATGGGCGTTTCATTGGATAGTTCGGTATTTTAGTTGGCTAAAAACGCTTTTGTCTCAGCTTCACTGTTATTTCATAGATTTAGTTGTTTCAAAATATTGCATTAAGACCTTTTCCACATTACTTAAATGTGAAGCCATAGCATGTTTGGCAAGCTCTTCATTTTGCTGTTTAATCGCAAGGAAGATTTGCATATGTTCATCATACAGCTTTTCGCTCGTAATTTTTTTAGAGTACAACCAAATTCGACGTGTCTCTTTCATCGTTGCGATCATTAAACCTGAAACCTGGTCCAATATAGTTGTAAGTAGGGGGTTTTTAGAAGCTGCAGAAATGGCCGCGTGAAATTGAAAATCCACTTTTTCTCCTAGCTCTCCATCTCCTTGTACTCGTTTCATCTCATCTAAAATTTGCATCATTGACTGTATGTCTTCTTCTGTTCGATGAATGGCTGCGCTAGCTGCAGCGCCAACTTCGATAATTTTACGTACTTCTAACAAATGTGAGATATCTTGCTTATTTGTTAAAATCGCAGTTGATAAGGGGAAATCAAGTTGATTGGATTGATTACTTTTAACAAATGTACCTGAGCCTTGTTTAATTTCAATAAGCCCCATTGCTTTTAAAGCGGAAAGAGCTTCTCGAATGGCAGATCTGCTTACTTGTAATTGTTCAGCAAGTTGTTCTACTGAATCAAGTCGGTCACCTGGCTTCAGTTCGCCAGTTCTAATTTTTTCATATAGTATTTCAGATACTTCCTCATATATTTTTTTCGGTTTAATTTTTCTTAATTCCAAGGACTACACCTCATTTATGCTATCAATGCTCTATTGTTTTTTAATTATACATGAAGAAAGTTAATTTTCGAACTATTAACAGTAAATAAAAAAGGGTACTACAACTTCGCAAGCGGCAGGTAATGGTGGCTATAAACAGCCTGCCAAATGCTCTGTTGCTAGTGTCTTTTGAGACAAAACTTGAAGTGTAGAATTATGGTGAATTTTGTTGACAGATAATATAAGGGGAGCGCATAATGCAAAAGTACATTAGCAAATACACGTTGATTTAATAAGGTCTGAAAATTAATTTGTATGATAATATGATGGAACTTCACTTTTTAAACACCTTTTTGCCATGAAACGTTCACAAACAGGAAGGGCGCAATTTACAGTGATTTTTGGTACGATGGAGACAGTAACTGTAAGGAGCGAGTGAGAAAATATGGAAACTGATATTAACGTATTTTTAGCTTTAGGTGCAGGGTTTTTAAGCTTTATTTCACCATGTACCCTACCGCTGTATCCAGCATTTTTATCATACATAACAGGTATGTCGTTAGATGAGCTAAAATCGGAACGAGGTATGATGCAAAAGCGTGCAGTTTTGCATACCCTCTTCTTTTTACTAGGATTTTCAATTATCTTTATTATGATTGGACTAGGAACATCATTAGCCGCCAAGTTCTTCCTTAATTATCACACATTATTACGTCAGGTTGGTGCCATCCTAATCGTTGTATTTGGTTTAATGATTGTGGGTTTACTACAAATTGACTTTTTAATGAAGGATCGAAAATTCCAATTTAAAAATCGACCTTCTGGTTATTTTGGATCAGTATTAATCGGTATAGCCTTTGCGGCTGGTTGGACGCCTTGTACAGGTCCAATTTTAGCATCGATTATTACATTGGCTGGTGCAAATCCAAGCGCAGGCATTAGCTATATGTTGGCTTATTATTTAGGCTTTGCGATTCCGTTTTTCGTGTTATCTTTCTTTATAGCACGTATGACTTGGATTCGTACACATAGCCAAAAAATTGTAAAAATCGGCGGTTATATTATGATTGTCGTTGGTGTAATGTTATTCTTCGACGGTTTATCGTATTTAACACGCATTTTACAGCCTATTTTTGGTGGATTTACAGGCTTCTAATCTGCTAAACTAAAGAAGCCATACTGTACTATTACGTTCCGGGGGAGATGAACAGGTGCCTACAGTTTTAGTAGTGGATGATACGCTCTTTATGCGTGTAGCAATCAGTAATATGTTTACTGAATGGGGTTATGAGGTAGTCGGCAATGCAGGAAATGGTAAAGAAGCTGTGGCGATGTATCGTGAGTTACAACCAGATCTAGTAACGATGGATGTAACAATGCCCGTTATGACCGGTATAGAAGCAGTAAAAGAAATCATCCCCGAATTTCCAGATGCAAAAATAATTATGATTACAGCTTTAGGACAACAAAAGTTAATCGTAGAAGCAATTGAAAGTGGCGCAAAGGATTTTATGACAAAACCTTTCGAGCCAGAAAGATTAAAGGCTGTAGTTGATCAATTACTTGGACAAAATTGTCAATGACATTAGAGGAGGAATTTTTATGTTTAGCAATATCCCTTCTCAATATTATGTAATAGGTTCGACCATAATGGCCATTTTTATGGGTACCTTTGTCATGGTTTTACGTATGCGAGCATCTAAGAAACCGACAAATGAGAAGAAAATTATCATTCCACCAATTGCAATGTCTTCAGGTGCGTTAATGTTTTTATTTGAACAATTTCGAGTACCACCTATGCAAATCCTTGAAGCGGCAGCAGTCGGAATGGTGTTCTCAACAATCTTAATTGCCACTTCTAAATTTGAAGTAAAAGGCCAAGATATTTATTTAAAGCGTTCAAAAGCATTCGTTTTTATATTAATCGGACTTTTAGTATTCCGGGTAATTGCAAAAATGATATTAAGTAGCTCCATTGACGTTGGTGAGTTAGCAGGAATGTTTTGGATTTTAGCGTTCGCTATGTTACTTCCTTGGCGAATCGCAATGCTTATTCAATTTATTAAAATCAAAAAAACAATTCCGCTGAAAAATATTTAATGGGAAAACTACACTAGAGATTTCATCTAGTGTAGTTTTTTTGTTGCGCCCAGTTTGGCTGATGGAAAGAGCGATTCGAGCTATTGAGAGTCTTGGCAAAGCGACAGAAAGCGTCGCTCGAATGGCGGAATGAAAGGCAGAAGCAATTGATGGGAGCTACAGTATAACGGACGGGTAGAAGAGTCAAAATGAAGGATAGAACGCAGGTCGACGGATAGGATTGCCGGAGTGACGGAAAGAGCCGTCCAAGTGACGGAAAGAGCCGTCCAAGTGACGGAAAGAAGAGTCCAAATGAAGGATAGAACGCAAGGCGACGGATAGGATTGCTGGAGTGACGGAAAGAGCCGTCCAAGCGACGGAAAGAAGAGTCCAAATGAAGGATAGAACGCAGGGCGAAGGATAGGATTGCCGGAGTGACGGAAAGAACTGTCCAAGCGACGGAAAGAGCCGTCCAAGTAACGGAAAGAGCAATCCAAGCGACGGAAAGAAGAGACAAAATGAAGGATAGAACGCAGGTCGACGGATAGAATTGCCGGAGTGACGGAAAGAGCCGTCCAAGCGACGGAAAGAGCCGTCCAAGTAACGGAAAGAGCAATCCAAGCGACGGAAAGAAGAGACAAAATGAAGGATAGAACGCAAGGCGACGGATAGGATTGCTGGAGCGACGGAAAGAGCTGTCCAAGCGACGGAAAGAACCATCCAAGCGACGGAAAGAGTCGTCCGAGCGACGGAATAAAAGACAAAGGCAACGGAAAAAAGGGGGAGGGCAAGAACGCAGAGTGACGGATCAACCCCCTGTACTAGCAGAGAATATATGATGAAACTTATCTAAGGTCAGTAAAAACGCTGCACAAATCATTGTGCAGCGTACCATTAATCAAACAAATGCTCATATGGAGCAATGTCAATTTGCATTTCATCTAACTTTTTACGTAAAAATTTATGGTCGCGCTTTGGTGTTGCTTGGATATAGCCTCGAATAATTAAATCTTGGCTAATGGCAGGTGCTTTTTCTTCTAAAGCTAGTTCGCCAATTTTCCCTGCAATTTTTTCCTTTGCTACTTGTCGAAATAGCTCAGGTACAGGGCTTACAAGTTCATATAAAAGCTCCTTCTCAGGTTGTCCCCATAAATGAATCGTTTTATCTAAATAATATTCTTGCCAATCTAAATCAGATTTACCGTCCTGTTTCGGTAATGCCTTTAAAAATTTACGGAACATGAAAAATCCGCCTATCGCCATAAACGAAATAAGCACAACTACCCAAAATAGGATAAACCATAAAAACCAACCAGTTAACAAATCGTTCACCTCTTTGCCTTCTCTTACTCTATTATAAAAGCTTGCAGAAAAAAATCCATCCTAAATGTCCCTTTTTTAGCAATAAGTCAGTATATATTGTAAAAGGAGGTGACGCTCATGGCAAAAGTCAATTTCATAGGTGCTTCATTGCGCTTAAAGTATATTACTGGACAGAATGCACAAAACGAGCCCATATTTACATTTAAAACGTACCGCAATTTAAACGGCTCGCATACAGCAGAGGATTTAGTAGACGTAGCAAAGGCTATTGCAAGTCTATCTTCACACGCACTAGATAGCATTGAAAAACAAGAAACAACAGATTTATCCTAAGGGGGGAGAAAGCAATGACACAAGTTTTAGAGCTGCAATTTGAGACAGCGGCAGGGAAAACGACAACGATTGCGATTGATGCACCGAAGCCAAATGTAACAGCGGAGGAAATTCAACAGGTTATGCAAACGATCATCGCTAAAAATGTTTTTGATAGACAAGCTAGTGCTTTGGTGGCAATGACTAAGGCTCGCATCGTTGATCGACAAGTAAGAGAATTTGAATTAGGGATCGAATAGTCATGAAATGGTCTTTGCGGGATTTTCTGCAAGGACCATTTTAGCAATAGTATTTATGATAACCTTAGTAAAGGAGGGGCCACATGGAACAGTGGTTAAACATGATATCGGATATCGGTTTTCCTATCTTAGTGTCGTTTTATTTACTACATCGAGTAGAAGTTAAATTAGATGCAATTCATGATGCACTTGTTTCCTTAAAGTGAAATCGATTTCACAAAGATGTACGAAAGCTGTCACTTGAGTGTCCTTGCCAATATTTACATCGTACGATAGGATGGGGATAGTGTTAGTAGGGAGCGTGTTAAAGATGAGAAATAAAATAATGGGGCTTGTTCTACTGTTTGCATTAGCTGCAGTGCTCAGTGCATGTGGAAATACAAAATTTAAAGCAGATTATAGCTTGGAGTTACCGGATTTTGAACATGTTAATCAACGCGGAGAAAAAGTTTCTTTAGAGAGTTTAAAAGGGAAACCATGGATTGGTATGTATATTTTCACAAATTGTACATCGATTTGTCCACCAATGACCTTTAATATGACGCAAGTTCAAGAAAAGCTGAAGAAAAAAGGTGTGGAAGATTATAATATTGTTGCGTTTTCAATTGATCCAGATGTAGATAAGCCAGAAATATTAGCTAATTATTTAGGCAAATATAATGTTCCAGATGAATCAAAATGGAATCTTCTTACTGGATATTCACAAAAATATATCGAACAGTTCGCAGTCAAATCAACTAAAATATGGGTAAAAGATGATCCTAAAACCGACCAAGTGATACACGGAAATCAATTTTTCTTAGTTGATAAAGATGGCAAAATCGTAAAAACGTATTCTGGATTTGCAGAGAATGCCGAGGATGTCCCTATTGACACAATTGCATCAGATATAGAAACATATATTGATGAAAATTTATAATAGATAGAATGAAACCGTCTCAATAGTATGAAGAGACGGTTTTTTTTGTTCAAATTTAATCCTTTATAACTTTAACCTCGTTTATAGTGTATTTGTTTGAAATAAAATATTTATAGTAGCTAATGGAACAAAGGGGGCTTTCATGAATGAGCATGGAGCAGACTTACTTAAACGTTGTTCAGAAAAGGTTTAAAAGTGTGAAAGAACAAGGTGATAAAACACTTTTACAATTGGATAATGAACAACTGCATTGGGCTTTTAATGAAGAATCCAATAGCATTGCCGTTATCGTAAAACATGTGAGCGGTAATATGCTATCGAGATGGACTGGCTTTCTAACGACAGATGGTGAGAAGGAAACGAGAAATCGTGACGATGAATTTACCGATAGCCTTCAGACAAAAGAAGAGATTATGATGGTATGGGAAAAGGGCTGGCAAGTATTTTTAGATGCTTTACTAGGTTTAAAGGAAACTGATTTACAAAGGTATGTAACGATAAGAGGAGAACGGCATTCCGTCATAGACGCTATCGAAAGACAAATGTCCCACTATTCACAACATGTCGGTCAAATCGTTTACATCGCTAAACAACTAAAGGGCTCTGATTGGCAAACATTAAGTATTCCAAAGGGGCAATCTCAGATTTTTACAGAGTCTATGATAAAAAAACATCAACAATAATTAAGAAATAGGCTGGGACATAACTAAATGGTTCCTTCATAAGGCCGTATAATCTCTAATTAACAAAACACGATAACTAGAAAAACCGAACTATTTCGAAACAACTCATTAGAGTATCATTGGAAAGTTCGGTATTTTTGTTGGCTGCAACACATTTATCCCAGCCTCTTCGGATTTATCTGCTATGCAAAATAAAGCTGATACATTGAAGTTTCCTCGTCAATCGATTTTGCGAGTTCTAAGGCTTCCTGCTGTGTTCGCTTATTGGCAATGATTTCGTACATAAATCTTATAAGAAACATTAAATTTCCATTCCCATCTATATAATCATTCGGGCCTAAATATGAATGGCAACCACTTTTTAAAAAGGCATTTGCTAGCTGTTTTTCACCTAAAGTACAGCCCGAGGCAATTACCTTCACATCTTTTAATTTACAATAATTTAAGATCTCTTGAGGACCGAAAAATTCACCTCTTGGTTCATTTAACTCATAAACTTCGGGGCCTAGCTCTGGCATGCAAAAGCGTCCTTCATCCCCGTGAAAGTTTAAAATTAAATAATCTATTTGATCATTCAAATCTTCTCCTGATAAAACATCAATAAAATCATTTGGTCTTCCTATTAAATGAAGTGTTACTCGAACACCAAATGACTCAAGTACTGAGCGTAATGCAAGAGATTCGATATCACAATTAGAGCCTACTACTAAACTTACATACAAATTTGGCTTACTCATTTTCTATTATTCTCCTTTTCTTATTTTCATATTAATATTATACCCAAAATTGGGTATTGTGCCCAAATAGTTAACGAAAGCGTAGTGAATGTTTTTTCTTAAATCAAAAATATTGATCAGTTCTATAACGAGGGGGGTGGCTTCTTTTACGGCTGGTAGCTTTGTGCAGACGCACAGAGCAAAGCATCTTGGGGGCGTCCGATGAAATGGTAACTCAAATTTTACTGGGTGACAAGAAACCCCATAAATAAAGGCGTCTTTGAAACTGCTGTTCAGAATTTAGAGAAGTCAAGACATTTGGTGGTGTGTTATATTTTTTGTAAAATTTTTGTGTTAATTTATGATAAAAGACGCACTTTTTATAGGTGGATAGGTAAATTTAGTCTATACTTTAAGAGGATTAACGTTTAAAGGGGAATAGAGGGAGTCGTATGAAATCAACGGTAGAACGAAAACTGCAATTTTCTTTTGGTATAGTTTTAGTCTTTCTATTACTAATTACTAGCATTGCCATTTACTTTTTAAATGAAAATAAAAAAACACTTGCGCAAATCGAAAAAAAGACGGAATTAATCAATTTGTATAATGATATTTCCTTCCAAACGGTTCGGGCAAACGCAGCTATTCGGGGGTATATATTATATGGTAAAGAAGACATGCTCAATAATCATCTCGAAATAAGAGATACTTTACATAAATCTATACATCGTCTTGAAGAACTCGGACATAAAAATAAGGACTTTGAACAGTTTTTAAGGCAGTTAGAGGAATGGGAAAAGCCAATAGATGAACAAATTGTACCGCTTTTTCAAAGTGGGGAAAAACAGCAAGCACAGCAGTTGGCATTACCGATTTTAGGGAAAGGCTCGCTAAAGCTTGTTGAGTTTGGAAAAACGATGGCAACGGCTCAGCAGGACGAAATGCAGGCCCGTATAGAGGCTACAAAGCAAAAAGGCGACAACAGTGGCAAAGAAATTGCCATACTAGCAATTGTTTCCTTGCTTATAAGCATTATTATTGCGACAACTTTTGGTCGTAGAGTCGCTAAAAATATTCAACAAACGGTAGTAGAAATGGACAAATTCTCAAATGGCAATTTACAAACGCACCTGCAATTTAAAACAAAAGATGAGTTTGCGCAGCTGGCAGCTTCGTTTAATTCGATGTCAGAAAAGCTTAGTCATACTATGAAGCATGTCGCTAATTCATCTGAGCAAGTAGCAGCAACTTCCGAGCAGCTCACAGCGAGTAGTATGGAAGTGACACAGGCAACAGAAGTTGTCTCAGAATCGATTCAAGATATTGCCCATGGTATTGAAGAACAGGATACATTGACAGGTGATGTACGTAACTTATCCTCCCATATTTTTAAAAAAATGAATGACATATCAACGAGTATTGATCATGTGAACGATGCAACGATAGAAACTAAAAATATGGCTAGCATAGGACGTTCCTCAGTCCGTAATGTCAATGAACAGATGAATGAAATTGCGGAACATACAGCAGAGCTAAGTACACGTGTTAAAGACTTAGATGAAAATACTGCGGCAATCGTCTCAGCAGTCAATGTTATTAAAAATATAGCTACCCAAACAAATCTATTGGCTATCAACGCCTCTATAGAAGCAGCACGAAGCGGTGAGCATGGCAAGGGTTTTGCCGTAGTGGCAGAAGAGGTGCGAAAGCTAGCGGATGAATCGAATTTAGCAGCAGTGGATATTGAAAAGGTTGTTGTGCAAATTACTGAGGATACAAGAATAATCGAGGAAGACACGATCAGTTGTAATGATTCTGTAAAAGTCGGTCGTGAAAAAGTAAATGTGGCAAGCGATAATTTCATGCAAATTGACAATGCCATTAATGATGTGCAAGCACAAACCGAATCAGTTACAGCAGCTATTCGAATGATCCATCAAGATATCGAAAAACTTGTAAAAGAAATCGACTACATTAGCGAAGTATCTATGAAATCAAGTAGCAATGTTCAAAGTGTTACGGCATCCTCTGCGGAACAAAACGCAGCGATGGAAGAAGTAGCAGCAGCCTCTACACATTTGGCAAAAATGGCGGTTGACCTACAAGAATCGATTCAAGCATTTAAATACTAACAACAATAGCCCCTATGCATCATAGTTAAAACGTGATACATAGGGGTTTTGTGTCTCACTACATATTGAAGTAGTATCAAAATAGAAGAATTTATATTAAGAAAATCAAAAAAATGAAAAAAGGGGTTTGAATTTAAGTATTTCGTCCGATAAAAGCATAGGAAGAAAATTTAATCGATATGAGAAGGGAAGGTTGCGAACCGAGGCGGTTTTCTTTTGTGAAACTGAATCGGATAAAACATATTTTAAAAACTAATGAAAATAAAAGGAGAGCTATTGTATGAAACGATTATTTGGAAGCTTTAAGGGTAAGCTCTACACATTATTTGCTCTTATCTTACTAATCCCAGTTATTTCTGTAGGAAGCTTATCGTATCTTTCAGCAAAAAATTCGATAAGAGAAGAAATACTTTTTAGTGCAGATGAAAGTGTTAAAATTTTGAATACGTTAATTGATAGTTCCATTAGCGCAAAAATAAACGAAATTACTTCCTTTAGTGAGGAAATAGATTCTTCTAAGTATGAACAGAATGAAACAACAATACTACCAAATTTTCAAGAATATATGAAGTTGAGTCCGGATATTTTAAGCATTTATATTGGAACAAATGACGGAGAAGTATTTGTAGAACCAAAATCGAATAGCGCTGATTACAATCCTTTGGAAAGAGATTGGTATAAAGAAGCTACGGCTTTGAAGGGTGAAACGTTAATAACGAGTCCTTATAAAGATGTAGCGACAGGAGAAATGATTGTAACAATTGCTCGTCAGGTAAAAGATCAATCTGGGGTAGTGGCGATTGATTTAAAATTGACAGACCTTCAAAAAGTTTCGGACTCTATAAAAATAGGGAAAAATGGATATCCTTCTATTTTTGGTGAAAATAACTTGGTCATCTCACATCCGACATTAGAACCGGGTGGCCAATTAAAAGAAAGCTTCCTCGATAAAATATACGAGGGCAAATCGGGAACGTTTGAATATGTCTTTGACGGTGATGATCGTATTATGTTCTTTACAACGAATGAACTGACAAATTGGAAAATCACAGGGACAATTTTTGCGAAGGAAATTGACCAATCAGCATCATCTATTTTGTATAAGACGTTTCTCGTACTAATCGCCGCAATTGTAATCAGTGGGATTGTATTCTTCTTTGTCATGAAGGCAATTATAAAACCGATTAAAGCGCTCAAGGATAGTGCAGTAACCATAAGTAAGGGTGATTTAACTGAAAAAGTGACGGTAAAATCTCATGA